>NZ_JBWKFN010000033.1:68860-116076 GCF_056434245.1 Streptomyces sp. NPDC044064 | reverse complement strand
TCCGTTCCCCCCTCTGCCCTTCTCTTGTCCCCCCGCCGGCTGGCCGCCGGGTTCGTGAGCCTCGGCGCAAACGGACGCACCGCCGTCCCCGGGGGCCCCCCCCCCCCCCCCCCCCCCGGGACCGGCACCTTGGAGGAAGCAGCTGCTATGCACAAGTTCGCCATCGTCGGGATCTCCTGCCTGTTTCCGGGTGCCCGGACTCCCGAGGAGTTCCGCCGGAACCTCCTCGCCGGTACGGACAGCCGCCGTGACGGCGGTACGGAGGTCTTCGGCCCGGAGCCGGACGAGCGTGACCTCGACCCCCGCCACCGCATCACCTCCCGCCGGGGCGGGTTCATCACCGACTTCGTGTTCGATCCGGCCGGCTACCGGCTGGACCCCGGGTATCTGGGCCGGCTCGACCGGATCTTCCACTGGTCCATGTACGCCGCCCGGGAGGCGCTGCGGGACTGCGGCCTGGGTGACGACCGGCAGACCCTGGCGTGCACCGGCCTGGTCATGGGCAACTACTCGTTCCCGACGCCCACTTCGGCCCAGGTCAGTGTTCCGCTGGCGCAGGAGGCCGTGCTGGCCGGTCTGGGCCGGGTGCTCGACGGCCTGGCGGGCGCGCGTCCGCTCGTCGACCGGGACGCCCTGCTGCCGGAGAACCTGCGGGTGAGCGGCTCGCCCGCGGCCGTCACCGCGGCCGCCCTCGGGCTCGGCGGGCCCCGCTACTGCCTGGACGCCGCCTGCTCGTCGGCGCTCTACGCGCTCAGCCTGGCCTGCGGGCATCTCGCGGCGGGCGAGGCGGACGTGGTGCTCGCGGGCGGCGTCTGCGCACCCGATCCGACGCTCATCCACCTGTCGTTCTCCGATCTGCACGCCTACCCGGAGAACGGGTTCAGCCAGCCCTTCGACAGCCGCTCCGGCGGGATCGTCACCGGTCAGGGCGCCGGCATGGTCGCGGTCAAGCGGCTGGCCGACGCGCTGCGCGACGGCGACCGCATCCACGCCGTCGTGGACGGCATCGGCCTCTCCAACGACGGGGCGGGCCGGCATCCCCTGGTGCCGCGCAAGTCCGGCCAGCTGGACGCCCTCGCGCGCGCCTACGCGAACGCCGGTGTCGACCCGGCCGGCATCGACTACCTGGAGTGCCACGCCACCGGTACCCCGGTCGGGGACGCGACCGAGGCCGAGTCCGTCGCCGAGTTCTTCGGCGCGCACGGCCGCGTGCCGCTGCTGGGCTCGGTCAAGGGAAACATCGGGCATCTGCTGACCGTCGGCGGACTGAGCAGCCTGCTCAAGGTCGTCCTGGCCATGCAGGAGGGCACGATCCCGGCGACCGTCGGCGTGGAGCGTCCGGTCACCTCCGCGGACGGCGAGGTCGGTGCGCGGACCCTGGTGCGCGCCTCCCGGGCCTGGCCCGAGGGGCCGGGTCCGCGCCGGGCGGCGGTGTCCGCCTTCGGGTTCGGCGGCACCAACGCGCACGTCGTGCTGTCGGCGGGGCCGGACACGACGGCCGCGACGGCTCTCCCTGCTCCCACCGCTCCCCCGGCTCCCCCCGAGCTACCCGCTCTGGACGTCGTGGGTCTGGGGGCGCACTTCGGGTCGCTGGAGTCCGTGGACGCCTTCGAACGTGCCGTGCACCGCGGCGGGCACGATCTGCGGCCGCTGCCCGAGCACCGCTGGCGGGGCCTGGACCGCACCGGCGGCGGCACCCTCGAACAGGCGGGTCTCACCGGTGACGCGCTGCGCGGTGCCTTCGTGGACGGGGTCGACGTCGACCCGGCCGAGCTGCGGGTGCCACCGTCCGACCTGCGCATCTACAACCCGCAGCACGCGGTGCTGACCAAGGTCGCCGACGAGGCGCTGCGTGACGCCGGGTACCGGCTCGGCGCCGGGGCGCGGGACACCCCCGGGCCGCGCCGGGTCGCCGTGGTGGTGGTGACCGAGATCGAGCCGTACACGCACGCCCGGCTGACCCGGTACGGCCTCGGGGCCTTCCTGCGCGGCGAGTTGGACCGGGCGGGTGTCCGGCTGACCGAGGAGCAGCGGGCCGCGCTCACCGAGGTGTCCCGGGACGCCGTGGTGGACCCGATCGGCGCCAACGAGGTGCTCAGCTACATCGGCAACGTGATGGCCGGGCGGATCTCCTCGCGCTGGAACCTCACCGGGCCGTCGTTCACCGTGTCCGGGGACGGCGCCGGTACCGCCGAGGCGCTGCAGGTCGCGCGGCTGCTGCTGCTCGACCCGGACCTGGAGGCGGTGCTGGTCGGCGCGGTCGACCTGGCGGGCTCGGCGGAGCAGCTGCTGACCCGGCCCGGGCCGGCCGGCGAACCGGGGCTCTCCTTCGGCGAGGGCGGCCGGGGACGGCAGGCCGGCGAGGGCGCCGGAGCCCTGGTCGTCACCCGCGCGGACACCGTCCCGGGCCGGGTGCACGCCCGCGTCGGCGGGCTGGCCGTACGGTACGCGCCGGCGTCCGGCCCGATGCCCGGCCCGGCCGCCGCCCCGCTCGCCGAGGCGGCGGAGGCGGCCCTGGCCGACGCCGGGGTGGCGGCCGCGGAAGTGGGCTATCTGGAGGCCCATGCGGGCGGTACCGCCGGGGAGGACCGCACCGAGATCGACGCGCTGGCGCGGGTGTACCGCGCGGGCGCCGGCGCCACCGCCCTGGGCAGCGTCAAGGCGCAGCTCGGCGACGCCGGTTGTGCGGCCGGGATGGCCGGGCTGATCCGGACGGTGCTGTGCCTGCGGCAGGCGTATCTGCCCGGCACGCGTGGCTGGCGCCGGCCCGAGCCCGACCTCGCGGACGCGTTCGCCGGCTCCGCGTTCCACGTCCCCGACGTCTCCCGCCCCTGGCTGCGCGAGCGGGCGGACAGCCGCAGGCATGCCGCCGTGAGCATCCGGGGCGCCTCGGGCTCACACGCCCATGTGGTCCTCTCGTCCGTCCCGGGTACGGAGCGGCCGCGCCCGACGGCCGACTGGTCCCGGGCGGGCGGACCGGTGCTGCTGGTCGTCGCCGCGGACACGGCGGACGGGCTGGTCGCCGAGGCCGGCCGGCATCGTGCGCTGCTGGAGGACGGCGCCGATCCGCGGGCGCTGGCCCGGGACTCCGCGCACGGGCCGGACGGGCGGCGGCTGCGGATCGTGCTCGTCGGCCAGGACCGGGAGGGTCTGCTGCGCCAGCTGGAGCTGGCGGTCCGGGACGTACCCGGGGCACACGCCGAGGGCAGGGAGTGGGCCACCCCGGCCGGCTCCTTCTTCACCCCGCGGCCGCTCGGCCCCGAGGGGCGGGTCGCACTCGTCTACCCCGGCGCCTTCAACAGCTATCCGGGCCTCGGTGCGGACCTCTTCCGGGCCTTCCCGGCCCTGCTGGACCGCTTCGAGCAGCAGGCCGCCGAGCCGGCCCGGATGCTGCGGGCCGCCCAGTTGTACCCGCGGACCCTGGAGGCCCTGGACCGGCGCGGCCTGATGCGGCTGGAGGAGAGCCTCGGCGACGACGTCCCGTTCATGCTCGCCACCGGCACCAGTTTCGCGATCCTCTACACCACGCTGGTGCGCGAGGTACTGGGCATCACCGCGCACGGCGGCCTCGGCTACAGCCTCGGCGAGTCCAGCATGCTGTTCGCGACCGGCGGCTGGGACCCGGCGGGGCGCAGCGACCCGCTGATCAGCGACAGCCCGATCTTCCGGAACCGCCTGTGCGGGCCGCGCCGGACCGTACGGGAGCTGTGGGATCTGCCCGCACGGACCCCCGACGGGGACGTGTGGGCCTCACACGTGCTGCTGGCGTCCGCCGAACCGGTACGGGCGGCGCTGGCCCGCTACGACCGGGTCCACCTCACCCATGTGAACACCCCGCGCGAGCTGGTGATCGCCGGTGATCCGGCGCAGTGCCGTGCGCTGATCGAGGAGTTGGGCTGCCCCGCCGCCCGCTCCCCCGTCAACGTGGTCATGCACTGCCCGGTCGTGGACCCCGAACTCGACGGCCTCGCCCGGATGAACGACTATCCGACGGGCTCCTTCGGGGACCTCGAGCTGTTCAGCGCATACGACTACCGGCCCCTGCCTGCCGAGCGGCTCGCCGAGTCCCCGCGGCGCATCGCGCACACCCTGCGGTCCACGATCGACTTCCCGCGGCTGGTGCACGCGGCCTACGAGCGCGGCTACCGCTACTTCATCGAGGTCGGGCCCGGCGCCACCTGCTCCCGCTGGATCCGGGACACCCTCGGCGACGCCCCGCACGTGGCCGCCTGCGTGGACCGCCGGGGCGTTCCGGCGACCACACCGCTGGCCCACCTGACGGCCCGCCTCGTCGGCCACGGCCTCCCGGTGGACCTGGCGGCCCTCCAGGAACCGGCCCCGGCCCCGTCCGAACGCCCCGCCCGCCGACTGCCCCCGGTCCGGGTGGGCCGCGGCGAGCCGATCCCGGACCGCATCGCCCGCGAGGCGGCCAAGGCCCTGATCACCGTCTCCGCCGAACCGGCCGCCCCGGCCCATGGGGCCCCCGCAACGGCGGCACCCGTCCCGGCCGGGCACCTGCAGCCCGCCACCCCGGCCGGCACGGCCGGCGAAGCGCCCGGGCCCTCCTCCACGCCCGCCCGCCCGGCGGGTGCAACGACCGCAGCGCTCCACGCGTCCGCAGGCCCGACGAGCACAGGTACTGCGGCGGCCCCCGACGCGCCCACCCGCCCACCGACTGCGACAGCCGCAGGCGTCCCCGCTGCCACGGCCACCCCCGCTCCCGCCCACCCGTCGGGAGCAACAACCGCGGGCCTCCCAGCATCGACCGGCCGGGCGAGCACGAACAGCTCGGCCACCCCCGCACCCGTCCACCCGCCGGAAGCGACAGCCGCAAGCCTCACCACCTCCGCCGACCCGGCGAGCACAAGTACCAGGGCCACCAACGCACCCGCCCGCCCGTCGGCTCCCACAACCGCAGACGTCCCCGTATCCACCGGCCGGGCGAGCACGAACACCTCGGCCACCCCCGCACCCGTCCACCCGCCGGAAGCGACAGCCGCAAGCCTCCCCGCATCCACCGGCCGGGCAGGTGCCCGGGCAGCGGCAGCTCCCGCGGCCGCGCGCGGGTCGGCCGACGCGCGTGCAGCCCGCCCCGTTCCTGCCCACTCGGGCGCCGGGGTCCACGAACCCGTCGTACCCGTCCTTTCCGTCCCGCCGGAGGAGCCCGCCGCCATGCCTGCCGACCCGACGCTGGAGATCTCCGAGGTGATCACCTTCGACGGGGATCCGATCACGGCCCTGCCCTGGGGCGCTCCGCAGCCGCCCGCGGCCCTGGCTCCGCCCGTGACCTCCCCGCCCTCGGCCACTCCGCCCGCCCCGCCGGCGTACCGCCCGGCGCCGTCCGGACCAGGCCGACGACCCGCCGCCGAGCTGGTGCACGACCTGCGCCGGGAGATGCTCGCCGCGCACGGCGTGGTGATGGAGACCCACCGGGTGCTCCAGGCGGCCACCCTGGAACGGGCCGAGGCCCTGCTGGATGCGACGGCGCCGGCCACGACGTCGGCTCCCGTGCCGCCGGTCCCCGCTCCTGCTCCCGCTGTGGAGCGCACGGCACCCCCCGCCCTGCCCGAGCCCCCGGCTCCGGCCCCGGCTCCGGCGCCAGCGCCGGCCCGTGAGGGCGTCATCTGGGACGAGGCCGATCTGCTCGAGTTCGCGACCGGCTCCGTGGCCAAGGTGTTCGGGGCCCGGTTCGCCCAGATCGACACCTTCGCCGCACGCGTTCGGCTGCCCGCACCGCCGTACCACTTCGTCACCCGGGTCACGGAGCTGGACGCCGAGCCCGGTGTACTCGAACCCGCCCGCATCACCACGGAGTACGACCTGCCCGAGGACGCCTGGTACGGCGTGGACGGCGGGGTGCCGCCGGCGGTGACCGTGGAGGCCGGGCAGTGCGACCTTCTCCTGGTCAGCTACCTCGGCATCGACTTCCGCAACAAGGGCGAGCGGGTCTACCGGCTGCTGGACAGCTCGCTGATCTTCAAGGGCGGGCTGCCCACGACCGGGCAGACGCTGCGCTACGAGATCTCCATCGACCGGTTCGTCCACCAGGGCGACACCACGATCTTCTTCTTCAGCTACGACTGCTTCGCGGACGGCGAGCTGATCCTCCAGCTCCGTGACGCCTGCGCCGGGTTCTTCAGCAAGCAGGAGCTGGCGACCCCGCTCGGCGTCGTCCTCACCGACAAGGACCGGGCCCGCCGCGCCGTGCTGCCCAAGGGCACGTTCAAGCCGCTGGCCTACGCCCGCAAGCACCGACTGGACGCCCATGACCTGGAGTTGCTCGCCCAGGGGCGCCCGGGGGACGTGTTCGGCCCGGACCACGCGCAGGACCCGGGCATCAACCCGGCGCTGCGCCTGCCGGACGAGCGGCTGCGCATGGTCGACGAGGTGACCGTCGACCGCAAGGGCGGGCCCTGTGAGCTGGGCCTGATCACCGCGGTCAAGCGTCTCGAGCCGGACGCCTGGTACTTCACCTGCCACTTCCCGGACGACCCGGTGCTGGCCGGTTCCCTCATCGCCGAGGGTGCCGTGCAACTGCTGCAGATCTACCTGATGCACCAGGGCCTGCACCTCACGCTGCCGGACGCCCGCTTCCAGACGGTGACCGAGCGCCGGATCGACGTCCAGGTGCGCGGCCAGGTCACCCCGAAGGACGCCGAGATCCGCTACGAGGTGGAGGTCACCGAGCTGACCCTGCTGCCCCGGCCCATGGTGATCGCGGACGTCCTGGTGTACCTCGGTGACAAGCCGGTGGTCCGGATGCAGAACCTCGGCCTGCAGATCGTGGAGAAGCCCGGGACGCCGTACCGGCCGGAGACCGGCGGCGTGCCCGAGTTCCTCGGCCGGCGAAACCGCAGCGGCGAGCCGGCCCTGATCAACGAACTGCACCTCGCCCACTCCGCCAAGGGCCTGCTGGACATGGCGATGGGCCCGGAGTTCGAGATCTACCGCACGAGCCGCGCCCCCTACATCCCCAACGGCGACTTCCAGTTCGTCGACCGGGTCATGAAGCTGACCGGCACCCGCGGCGACCTGAGCCCCGGCTCCGAGATGGTCACCGAGTACGACTCCCCGGACGACGCCTGGTACTACGCGCAGAACTCCTCGCCGTACATGCCGAACTTCGTGTACATGGAGTCCTCGCTGCAGGCCGCCATCTTCCTCGGCTACTACCTCGGCGCCACGCTCCGGCAGCCCGAGGAGGAGTACGCCATCCGCAACCTCGACGGCCGCGCGACCCTGGTGAAGGACATCGACCTGCGCGGCAAGACCGTCCGGCACCACTCGAAGCTGCTCATGACAAGTGTCGTCTCGGGTGCGGTGCTGCAGAACTTCTCGTACGAACTCAGCGCGGACGGCGAGGTGTTCTACGCCGGCGAGTCGCTGTTCGGGTACTTCAACGCGGCCGCGCTGTCCAACCAGGTCGGTCTCGACAGCGGCACCTACGTCAAGCCGTGGATCGAGGCGGAAGCCCCGGCCGCCGGGCGGGTCAGGCACATCGAGCCGGCGGGCGGTGCGGCGCCCGCCCCCGATGACGCCCCCGATGACGCCCCCGGAGGCGAACTCCGCCTGCCCGGCGGCCGGTTCGACCTGGTGGACCGGGTCGACCTGGTCGCGGACGGCGGCCGCTTCGGCGCCGGCTATGTGCACGGCTTCCGCAGCATCCGGCCCGACGAGTGGTACTTCGACTGCCACTTCCACCGCGACCCGGTGATGCCCGGTTCCCTCGGTGTCGAGGCGGTGCTGCAGGCCATGCGGCTGTTCGTGCTGGAGGAGAACCTCGCCGAGGGCATGGACCGGCCCCGGTTCGCGATGGCCACCGGGGTGGAGATGTCCTGGAAGTACCGGGGCCAGATCCTGCGCGACGACCGCGAGCTGTTCTTCGACGTGCACATCAAGGAGGTCCGCCGGGAGACGGACCGCCTGCTGCTGATCGCCGACGCGGACCTGTGGAAGCCGGGCCTGCGCATCTACGAACTCACCGACGTGGCCATCGAGGTCCGCCCCGACGCCGGCTGACGCCGCGCACAGCCGAGGAGCACTGTTGTCCATGAGCACCCCCCAGGCCCCTCTCCGCTGGTACGGGGACGGGTATCCGAGCGTGGACCCGGCCGGGATCAACCAGGTCCTGAGCCGGGTGGAAGAGCCCTGCTTCATCGTGTCCACCGCCCGGGGCGCCGGCGCGGTCGCCGGCGGCACCGCCGCCCCGGGCGGGGACGGGCCGGGCGTCCTGGCCGCCGCCCCGGCACTGCCCCCGCAGCGGCTCGGCTCGGCCGGTTTCCGTGCCGCCCACGGTGTGCGGCAGTCGTACATGGCCGGGGCGATGGCGGGCGGCATCGCCTCCGCCGACCTGGTGATCGCGCTGGCCCGGCAGGGCTTCCTCGCCTCGTTCGGCGCGGCGGGCCTGCTGCCGGAGACCATCGGGAAGGCGCTGGCCCGGTTCGCGGCCGAGATCCCCGGTCTGCCGTACGCCGTCAACCTGATCCACAGCCCGAGCGAGGACCGGCTGGAGCGCGAGGCGGTCGAGCTCTTCCTGCGGGGCGGTGTGCGCTGCGTGGAGGCGTCGGCCTTCATGGGACTGACCCCGCATCTGGTCCGCTACCGGCTGGCCGGGCTGCGCCAGGACCCGTCGGGGCGGGTCGTGGCCGAGAACCGGGTCATCGCCAAGGTGTCCCGGGCCGAGACCGCCGAGCGGTTCATGCGCCCCGCACCGGCCGCCCTGGTCGACACGCTGCTGCGGGACGGCCTGGTCACCGCCGAGCAGGCGCGGCTCGCGCATCTGCTGCCGCTCGCCGACGACATCACCGTGGAGGCGGACTCCGGCGGGCACACCGACCGCCGCCCGCTGCCCGCACTGTTCCCGGTCATCCTGCGGGTGCGCGACCAGATCCAGCGCGAGCACCGGTACGCCACCCCGATCCGGGTCGGCGCGGCCGGCGGTCTCGGCACCCCGACGGCGGTGGCCGCCGCGTTCGCCATGGGCGCCGCCTATGTGGTGACGGGTTCCGTCAACCAGTCCTGTCTGGAGTCCGGCACCTCCCCGGCCGCCCGCGAGCTGCTCGCGCAGGCGGACGTCACGGACTGCGCGATGGCCCCGGCGGCCGACATGTTCGAGATGGGCGTGGAGCTCCAGGTGCTGCGCCGGGGCTCGATGTTCGCGATGCGGGCCCAGCAGCTGTACCGGCTCTACCAGGCGTACGACGGCATCGAGGCGCTGCCCGCCGAGGAGCGGGCACGGCTGGAGGCGCAGATCTTCCGGCGTCCGCTGGAGGACGTCTGGCAGGAGTGCGTCCGGTACTTCACCCGGCGCGACCCCGAGCAGCTGGCCCGGGCCGCGGACAACCCCAGGCGGCGGATGGCCCTGGTGTTCCGCTGGTACCTGGGCATGGCCTCGCGCTGGGCGGTGACCGGCGAGGCCGACCGGACCGCCGACTACCAGATCTGGTGCGGTCCGGCGATGGGCAGCTTCAACGCCTGGGTGTCCGGCAGCTATCTGAAGACCCCGGAGAACCGGACGGTGGCCGATGTCGCCCACCACCTGATGCGTGGCGCGGCCTTCCACACCCGGATCGCCCAGCTGGCCACCGCCGGCGTGACCCTGCCGTCGGCGGCGGCCGACTACCGCCCGGTCCCGCTGGAGCTGCCCGTCCTGACGGAGGCCGTGTGATGGGCGGGCTGACACCCGAGTCGGTGGAGGAACTCCTCGGCGATCCCGAGGATCCGGGCAATCCGTACGGGTTCGCCGCGGCGGTCGCCCGGGACGAGGCCGACGCCCACCCGGACGAACTGTGCGACCGACTGGTCTCGGCCGGCTTCCACCTCAACTACCTGCCGAGGGAGTGGGGCGGCGCGTTCGAGTCGTTCGACCGCAGTCTGACCCTGGTGCGCGCGGCGGCCCGGCGGGACGTGAACGTGATGCCGGGCACCATGTTCGGCATCATCGCCGCCACCTGTCTGCAGCTGCACGGCGACGAGGACCAGCGGGCCCGGACGGCGGACATCCTCACCCGGGGCGGCACGGTGGCGTTCGCGCTGACCGAGGCCGAGCACGGCAGCGACCTGCTGTCGGGCGAGGTGCGGCTGGACGACGACGGGCTGCTGCACGGCGAGAAGTGGATGGTCGGCAACGGCCTGCGCTGCGAGGCCGTGTACGTGGTGGCCCGCACCGGCGCCCGCGGGCCGGGCGCCTTCTCCGCCTACCTGCTGGACGCGGACTGGGCCGGGCGCAACGGTCTGGTACGGGAGCCGGCCGCCCGCACCGGCGGCATGCGGGGCGTGGACACCGCGCGGCTGTGCTTCGCCGGTCTCCCGGTGCCGGAGCACGCCCTGGTGGGCAAGGCCGGGGAGGGCCTGGAGGTGGCGGTTCTCGCCCAGCAGGCGGTGCGGCTGATGAGCATGGCGGGCAGCCTCGGCTGCGCCGACACGGCGCTGCGTCTGGCCCTCGGCTTCGCCGCCGCTCGCCAGGTCGCCCGGGTGCCCCTGCTCGACGTGCCCCATCCGCGCCGGGACCTGGCCGTCGCCTCGGCGGCGCAGCTCGCGGCCGACGCGGTGGCGCTGACCGCCGCACGGGGAGTGCACGTCGTACCGGAGGTGTTCAGCGTCTGGGCGCTCGCGGCCAAGCACGTGGTCGCGGAGGCCACGGACGATCTGGTCCGGCGCTGCGCCGCCGTGCTCGCCACCCGGGCGGTGCTGCGCGAACAGGCGCCCGGTGCGGGCATGTTCCAGAAGATCCAGCGGGATGTCGCGGTGGTCCGGGTGATCGACGCGAGCCCGCTGGCGAACCTGCGCGCGTACGCCGCCCAGATCCCGGCTCTGGTCACCCGTGAGGAGACGCCCGCCGTGGACCGCGTGCGCCGGATCTTCGCCCTGGACGCCGAGCTGCCGTCGTACGACCCGGCACGGCTGGACCTCGTCGCGCGCGGCGCGGACCCCGTCCTCGGCGCTCTGCCGGGTGTCGTCGCCGGAGCCCTCGAGCACCTGGGCGACGACCCGGCGGCGGCCCTGGTGCGCCGGCTCGGCGGTGCCGTGACCGGGCTCGGCCCGCGGGCGGCCGCCGTGCGGGAGCGGGACGCCGATCCCAACGCGCTGGTGGACCTGGCCGAGCGGTACGCCTGGGTGCACGCGGCCGCCGCCTGCCTGCACCTGTGGTGGCACAACCGGGACCGGTCGCTGTACGGCGCCGAGCCGGGTGCCACCGGCTGGCTGCGGGCGACGCTCGCCTATCTGCTCGCCCGGGCCGAGGGCGTCGACCCGCGCCGCCACGGCCCCGACCTGCTGCCCGCCCTCGACACCACGCTGGCGCTCGGCCGGTGCGGGCGGCTGATGACCGCCGTGCCGGTGCGTCTCGCTTCCGCCTCTCACCCGATGGAGGACTCCTGATGTCCCAGGCCGAGTTGACCGAACTGGCCGAGCGGCTCGAGCAGTACCTCGGCGATCCGCACGACCCGGAGAGCCGGATGTCGTTCGCCGAGGTGCTCGACCACGACGAGCGCGACGCCTTCCCGTACGGGTTCGTCAGTCTGCTGCGCCGCTGGGGGTTCCTGGACTACGGTCTGCCCGCCGAGCAGGGCGGCAGGGCCGGCAACCCGGAGACCGGGTTCATGCTGATGCGGCTGGTGGCGCGGCGCGACGGGGCGACCGCCATCGCGCTCGGGCTGACCAACGCGGCGTTCACCCCGCTGTGGATCGCGGGCAGCGACGAGCAGAAGCGGCGTCAGATCGACGCGGTCCACCAGGGGGTCGGGCTCGCGTGGGGGCTGTCCGAGGCCGCGCACGGCAGCGATCTGCTCAGCAACGAGGTGGTCGCGGAGCGGGTCGAGGGCGGCTACCGGCTCACCGGTGAGAAGTGGCCGATCGGCAACGCCACGTTCGCGGACCGGATGGTCGTCTTCGCGCGCACCGGGGCGCGCCAGGGTGCCGGGGACTACTCGATCCTGGTGGTCGACAAGTGGCGGGCCGAGGCCGGGACGGTCCGGGAGACGCCCCTGCTGAAGCTGCACGGCGTACGGGCCCTGGACCTGAGCGGGCTGCGTCTCGACGGCGTCTTCGTCCCGGAGTCCGACCTGGTCGGCGCCGAGGGGCAGGGGCTGGAGATCGCCCTGAAGACCAGCCAGACCGCGCGCCTGGTCATCCTCAGCCTGGCTCTGTCGGGCGTGGACACCTCGCTGCGCACAGCGCTGGAGTTCGCCCAGGACCGCGTCCTGTTCAATCGTCCGGTCGTCGAAGTGCCGTACACCGGACGCCAGTTGGCGGAGTCCTTCGCCGATCTGATGGTGGCGGACGCGGTGTGTCTCGGCGCCGTCCGCAGCGTCCAGGCCTCGACCGGACAGGTGAGCGTCTTCTCCTCCGCCGCCAAGTACCTGGTGCCGACCCTGCTGGAGGAGACGCTGGCGCGGCTGAACGTGGTACTCGGGGCCCGCGTGTTCCTGCGCACCCACCCCCGTTTCGGCATGCACCAGAAGATGCTGCGCGACATCCTGGTGACCAACATGGCCGACGGGAACACCGTCGTGAACCTGCGCAACATCGGCCACCAGCTGGGCTCGCTGCTGGAGAAGGGCCGCAGCGCCGGCGCCGAGGTACGTGCCGAGGCGGCCGCTCGGGTGGCCGTGCTCTACAGCATGGACACCGAACTGCCGGTCTACCGGCCCGCTCTGCAGGAGCTGTCCAACCGGGGCCTGGACGACGCCGTACTGGCCGCGCCCGACTCCCTGATCCGGCTGCGGGTGCTGGCCGACCGGGCCGCGGACAAGGACCGCGACCGGCTGCTGCTGGCCGCCGACGTGGCGACCGAGCTGCTCGGCCGGCTGCTCCCGCTGGAGGAGCGGGTGGACCGGCTGCGCGCCGAGCTGGGCCGTGGCTTCGCGCACTCGGCCGAGCTGTTCGACATGGCCAGGGAGTACTGCCTGGTGCACGCGGCCGCCGCGTGCGTGCACACCTACGTCCACTCGCACGGCCTGATGGCCGGCCCGCTGCCGAGCCCCTCGCTGCTCCTGCTCCAACTGGAGCGCATCAACCGGCAGTTCCACCCGTACGAGGCCTACCGCGACCCGGCCGCCGTGGACGAGGTCCTCGCCGTGCTGACCCGGCTGCACGACGACAACCGGCTGCTGTCGCACTGGCCGGTCACACTGGCCGAGCGGACCGCGCCGACGGAGGGTGCCCGGTGCGCGGAAGCCCGCTGACGACGGACGCCGAGGCGGGGCCGGACGCGGGAGCGGCCGATCTGTGGACGCTGCCCGAGCACCGGGTGGCGGAGCTGGCCGCGCGGCTGGGCGGCCCGGACCTGCTGGCCCCGGACGAGCGCACCCGGCACGACCGGCTGCTGCGGACCGGCTCCCGGCGCCGCTTCCTCGGCGGGCGGCTGCTCGCCCGGCTGGCCCTGAGCACCCGCACCGGGCTGCCGCCGGACACCTGGCGGTTCGTCCGCAGTGCGGGCGGGCGCCCGGAGCCGGTCCCGAACCCGGCCGGGCTGCGCTTCAACCTGTCCCACACGGACGGTCTGATCGTCTGTGTGCTCACCCGGGGGCGCGGCTGCGGTGCGGACGTGGAGCGCGTCCCCTTCGACGCGGAGAAGACGCGTCTGCTGAGCGCATTCCTGGGCCCGGCGGACCCCGGCCTGACCACGAGTGAGCGGTGGGTGCTGGCCGAGGCCTATCTCAAGGGGATGGGCGTCGGTCTTGCGGGCGGCCCGAAGGACCTCCGCTTCCGGCACCAGGGCGGTGGGCGGTTCACCGTCGTGGACAGGCGCCGGCCGGACCTGGCGCGCCGATGGCGGCTCGACCTGCTGCGCCCCTCGGGGCACCACCTCGTGGCCGTGGCGACCGAGGGCGGCGGCAGCCTGCGCCGGCGCGACCCGGGGACCGCCCTCTCCCGTACTCCCCTCATCCCCCTTCCCGACCTTCTGCGACCGTAAGGACCTGCCATGTCCCAGCACACGCCGACCGTCGCCGTGATCGGCGCCGGCCCCGCCGGTCTGTCCGCCGCCTACCATCTGCGCGACCGGGCCCGGATCACCGTCTTCGAGCGTGAGGACCGCCCCGGCGGCCACGCCAACACCGTGGAGGTCGAGGAGAGCGGGCACGTGCTCGGCCTGGACACGGCGTTCATCGTCTGCAACCGGCGCTTCTACCCGCAGCTGACCGGGTTCTTCGACGAACTCGGCGTGGACACGGTCCCGCATCCGGGCGGCTTCACCTTCTTCGACCTCGACAGCGGCCTCGAGTACGGCACCGAGGAGCTGGAGCTCGACGAGGCCGCGATCGAGGAGCGTTATGCCGCCGGATTCCCCGGGTTCCCGGACGTCTGGCGGGAGGTGCGCCGGTTCCACGAGGAGAGCCGGCGCGACTTCGTCCGCGGCCGTGCCGACATGTCGATGGGCGACTACCTCGACCGGGGCGGATACAGCGAGCAGTTCCGCCACTCGTATCTGATCCTGCTCTGCTCGGCCGTCTGGTCCGTGCCGGCCGAGCTGGTCTGGGAGATGCCGGCGGCCACGGTCATCGCGTTCTTCGTCGGCCACGACGAGGGCGGCCTCGGCGGCCGGCGGGTGGACTGGCGCACGGTGGGCGGCGGTTCGATCTCCTACGTGCGCAAGGCGCTCGCCGCGACCGGCCCCGACCTCCGGGTGTCCTCGCCGGTCACCGCCGTACGGCAGGACGCGGACGGGGTCACCGTGACCACGGCCGCCGGCTCCGAGCGGTTCGACCACGCGGTGCTGGCCACGCACGCCGACGAGGCCCTCGCCCTGCTGCAGAACCCCACGAGCGCCCAGCGCACCGCGCTGGAGGGCGTCCGCTACAGCAGCTCGCGCGTGGTGCTGCACACCGACCCGACGCTCATGCCCGCCGCCGCCGGGAGCTGGCGGGCCTGGAACTACGGCAAGGTCCAGGTGGACGGCGCGACCCGCTGCTTCGTCACCTACTACCTGAACCGGCTGCAGGACTTCGAGGCCGAGCGGGACTACTTCGTCACCCTCGACCCGCCCCGGCGGGCCGCCCCGGAGACGGTCATCCGCGAGTTCGACTACACCCACCCGGTCATCGACATGGCGCTGCGCGAGCGGCAGGACGTGATCTACGACGCCAACGAGGGCACCCGGGTCAAGCTGGCCGGATCGTACTTCCACTCCAAGCGGCTGGGCCCGGACCTGATCGGCTCCCACGAGGCCGCGTTCTCGGCCGGGTCCGAGGCCGCGGCCGAGATCCTGCGCGAGCTGTCCTGACGCGTCTCAGTGCCCGGTGTGCCGCCGTGCCGACTCGTTCTCCTGGGCCATGCGCCTGAGCGCCAGCAGCGCGGGCTCCAGGAGGACGGTCAGCAGCAGCGCGTGCTCGGCCAGCTCCAACGGGTCCTCGATGCCGTCCAGTTGGTCGAGGTCGAGGGCCGCGGTCCGCTCGGCGAGACGGGCGTACGGCAGCAGGGTGTGCCAGTCCCGCGGGACGCCCAGCGAGCGCAGCGAGGCCAGGGTCTCGGCGAGCGCGGCACGGGCGGGCGCCGATTCGTGCACGTCCCAGCCCAACTCCTTGACCAGTGCGTCGACTTCCGCGGCCTCGGGGGCCCGCTCGGCGGGCTCCTCGGCCAGCCTGATCGCGCCGAGGGCGAGGCCGAGGGTGAGGTGGGTGTCGCCGGTGTGCTGGTCCAGGGCGTCGAGGAGGTCCCGGGTGGTGCTGACGGACAGCCCGCGCACACCGGTCAGCGCGCGGATCAGGCGGAGCCGGCGCAGGTGCTGCTCGTCGTACTCGGCCTGGGTCGCGGCGGTCTGTCGGCCGGCCGGGAGCAGGCCCTCACGGAGGTAGTACTTGATCGTCGTGACGGAGACGCCGCTGCGGCGGCTCAGCTCGGACATGCGCATCGGGTCGGCTCCGCTCTTGAAAACTGAATACCTCTACTGTCTAACATAGATAGTAGAGGTATCCAATTTTGGGTCCCTCCCCTCGCCCTGCCTCTGACCCGAGAAGGCCGCAGCCATGCCGACCCTGCCCTGGACCACCGTCAACAAGCCCGCGCCGGATGCCGAGGCGTTCGTCATGGCGTCCCGTCTGGAGGTCCGTTCCCTCAAGGACGTACCGCGCTTCTTCCTCAAGTCCCTGGTCGCCTGGAGGCAGGTCTCCGGCGCGCCCGGCGCCTACGGCGCCTCGCTCATCGCCGAACCCTTCAAGCGCACCTTCTGGACGCTCTCCGCCTGGCAGGACAAGGACGCGCTGTACGCCTACGCCCGGACCGAGCCGCACAAGTCGATCATGACCGGCCTGCGGTCCACGATGAAGCAGTCGGTCTTCACCTTCTGGGAGGTCCCGGCGGCCGGCCTGCCCATCGACTGGTCGGACGCCAAGCGGCGGCTGGCCGAGCAGAACACGAACGCCTGACCCCGCCCACCCCCATCAGGAGACCCCCGTCATGACGCTGTCCGAAGAAAACCCGGTCCTCGACGATCCGGTCGTCGCCGGCCCGGAGCGCACGGGTCGGCGCGTTCCGCTCTGGCTCGCGATCGTCGCCTGCAGCGTGCCGATGTTCATGGTCGCGCTCGACAACCTCGTCGTGTCCACGGCCCTGCACACCCTGGCCGTCGACCTGAAGGCCGACACCCAGCAGCTCCAGTGGTTCGTCAACGCCTACGTCCTCAGCTTCGCCTGCCTGCTGATGACAGGAGCCGCGCTCGGTGACCGGTTCGGCCGCCGGCAGGTGTTCGTGCTCGGCATCATCGTGTTCACGCTGGCCTCGGCGGGCTGCGGTCTCGCCGACACCAGCGCCCAGCTGATCACCTTCCGTACGATCCAGGGCTTCGGCGCGGCGGCCGTGATGCCGCTGTCGCTGACCCTGCTGTCCCAGGCCGTACCGGACCGAATGCGCGGGCTGGCGCTGGGCCTGTGGTCGGGGATCAGCGGCCTGGCCGTCGCGATGGGCCCGGTGGTCGGCGGTGCGGTGGTCGACGGGCTGGACTGGCGGTGGATCTTCTGGATCAACGTGCCGGTGGGCGTCGTCGCCGTTCCCCTCATCCTGCTGACGCTGCGCGAGAGCTCGCTGCCGGGCATCCGCCTCGACCTGGTCGGCATGCTGCTGGCCGCGGCCGGACTGTGCGCCGTGGTGTGGGGCATCGTGCACGGCGACACGGACGGCTGGCGTTCGGCGAAGGTGCTGGGCGCCTTCGCCGGGGGTGCGGTGCTGCTCGCCGTGTTCGTGTTCTGGGAGGGCAGGTCCGCGCAGCCGATGCTGCCCCTGTCCTTCTACCGGATACGGGCCTTCACACTCACCAACATCGTCTCGGCGGCGATGTACTTCGGCGTCTTCGGCTCGCTGTTCCTGCTCGCCCAGTACCTGCAGATCGTGCCCCCGCGGACCCCGCTGGAGGCCGGTGTGCGCACCCTGGCCTGGACGCTGATGCCGATGTTCGTCGCCCCCGTCGCCGGTGTGCTCACGAACAAGGTCGGCGGCGGCCGTCTGATGGCGCTCGGCCTGTTCCTGCAGGGGGTGGGCCTCGGCTGGATCAACCTGGTCGCGGACACCGACACCGCATACTCGGCGATGGTCGGCCCGATGATCGTCGCGGGCATCGGCATGGGCTTCGTCTTCGCGCCCACGGCCGCCGTGGTGCTCGCCTCGGTCGCCAAGGAGCACGCGGGCAAGGCCTCCGGCGCGAACACCACGGTCCGCGAGATCGGCGGAGCGCTCGGCATCGCCGTCCTCAGCACGGTGTTCGTGGCGCACGGCAGCACCCGCAGCCCCCAGGAGTTCGTCGACGGACTGCACCCCGCGGTGTGGGTCGGCGTCGCCGTGGTCCTCGTCGGCGCACTGTGCGCCCTGGGCATTCCGCGCCCGCGGAACACGGCCTCCGAGGAGGCGTGAACGTCTGAGACGTGTGCGGTCCGGCCGCCCCCGAACGGGCGCCGGACCTCACGCGTCTCCGTAGGCCTCTCCGCCCAGCTCGAACCCGGCCGAGCCCGCCGTCGCGTCGGCCAGCCACGCGCGGAAGGCGTCCACGTCGGCGTCGGGCAGGCCGATCTCGATGGTGACGGCCTCGCCGTAGCGCACGTCCCGGACCTCTCGTCCGGTGGCGCGCAGATCGTTCTGGATCTTGCCGGCGCGCTGGTGGTCGACGGTCACCGTGGCCAGCCGGAAGCGGCGCCGGGTGAGCGTGCCGACCTCGTCCAGGGCCTCGCCGACCGCGCCGCCGTAGGCCCGGATCAGCCCGCCCGCACCGAGCTTCACACCGCCGTAGTACCGGGTGACGACGGCGACGACGTACCGCATCTCGCGGCGCAGCAGCATCTGCAGCATGGGCACGCCTGCGGTGCCGCCCGGTTCGCCGTCGTCGCTGGCCTTCTGCACGGAAGCGTCGGCGCCGATGACGTACGCCCAGCAGTTGTGCGTGGCGTCGGCGTGCTCCTTGCGGACGGCCGCGACGAACGCCTGGGCCTCCTGCTCGGTGGCCGCCGGGCCGAGGGCGCACAGGAAACGGGAGCGGTTGATCTCGGTCTCGTGCACGCCCGCGCGGGCTACGGTGCGGTACTCGTCCTGCATCCCGTCAGCCTATGCGAGCGTCGCGCCGTCCTTGATCGCGGAGCATCCGCCGGGCCCGGCTACCCCTTCTCCTTCCTGCCCCGCGGCACGGTGAACGCGGTCAGCAGGGCGGTCCCCGGGGCCAGGGCCGGCCAGCCGGTGGAGCGCCAGGTCAGGACGGCGATCGCGGAGGTCGGGAACTTCAGGCGCACCCGCTCGAGCGTGTCCTCCAGACCGTCCCCGGCCAGTTCCAGGACCAGCTCCTCGAGGCCGGGATTGTGCCCGACCAGCAGCAGCGTCTCCACCTCGCGCGGCGCCTCGCGCACGACCTCCAGCAGTTCCGGTACGTCCGCCCCGTACAGCCTGCGGTCGTAGCGCACCGGAGGCGGCGTGCCCCACTGGGCGGAGGCCAGTTCCCAGGTGCGGCGGGCACGTACGGCGGGGGAACACAGGGCGAGGTCGGGCAGGCAGTCGGCCTCCGCGAGGGCGCGCCCGGCGGCCGGGGCGTCCCGCAGGCCGCGTGCCGCGAGCGGACGACGGTGGTCCTCGACGCCCTCGGGCCAGGCGGACTTGGCGTGCCGCAGCACGACCAGCCGGCGCAGCGGGCCCGCGCCCGCCCGCTCGATCACGCGAGACTCCCGAGGTCACGGGCGAGGTCGAGGGCGAGCAGGCGGTCCGCGTACACGTACGTCTCGAACCGGGCCCCGTCGGACAGCTCCGGCGCGTTCTCCACCTCCCGCAGCACGGCCAGCACCCCGGGCAGGTCCAGATCGTCCTCCCATGCCGCCCGCAACCGCACGCGCACCGCATCGGGCACCGGCCGCGAGGGCTGCCGCGCCCACCCGGCGACGGCCCGCCGCAGGCGGGCGAGGTTCTGCGCGGCCTCTCCGAGTGCGCCGGCGTCCAGCCGTACCGCCGTGTTCCGGGGGACGGAGAGAAGTGCGAGGCGCAGGGCCGTGGGATCGGAGAGGAGGACCGGGAGGTCATGAGGGGACTGTTCACCCGGCGGGCGGGGGGTGGCAGGCTGCTCCTCCTCCGCCGGTTCCGCCGCCTTCCACTCTGCCGGGGCGACCGTCAGCAGGGGGCCCTCGCCCGGCATGGTCGCGGCGTTCCCGGCCACCACATGGATGACCTGCGCCTCTCCCAGCCCGGAGGCGAGGTCGCGGCCGTCCTCGAAGGGACGGATGGCGAGGGTCGTCGCGGCCGTGCGGAGTTCGGCGTGCCGGTGGGGTGCGGTGAGAGTGGCCCAGACGGGGGTACCGCCGAGTTCCAGGGCGCGGACCAGGACGTCGGCGGTGAGCAGTACCCGCAGGGCCGTCAGGTCGAGGCCGGAGGCGTAGGCCTCGATGCGGGTCAGGCCACGCCGGGCGGGCGCGGCGGCGACGGGCTCACCGGTTCGGGCGTCGAGGATGCGCAGCACGGCCCGAGCGTAGGCGTGCGGAGGGCCGTACGCAGTCACCTTGCGCCGATTCCGGTCACCGTGGCGGGGTTCTGGGGGGAATCAGCACCTGAAGGGCGCTGTTCTGCCCCGACGACAGATACCGCAGCCGGAGGAGGCAGCCGTGTACGGCGACGAAGCGACGATCCGCAGGATTCTGACCGAGCTGGGCGACACCTGGGCGGTGGTCGGCCTGTCCGCCAACCAGCGGCGGGCCGCGTACGGCGTGGCGCAGGTCCTGCAGCGCCACGGCAAGCGGATCGTGCCGGTGCACCCGAAGGCGGAGACGGTGCACGGCGAGCAGGGCTACGCCTCCCTCGCGGACATCCCCTTCGAGGTCGATGTCGTCGACGTCTTCGTCAACAGCGAGCTGGCCGGAGCGGTCGCCGACGAGGCCGTCGCCAAGGGCGCCAAAGCGGTCTGGTTCCAGCTCGGAGTGGTGGACGAGGCCGCCCACCAGCGGGCCCGGGCCGCCGGACTTGACATGGTCATGGACCGTTGCCCGGCGATCGAAATCCCCCTTCTGAGCTGACTGTCTCACCTTCTTCTCACAATTCGCGGCTGAATATTGACATTCGACTCACCCTCTGACCTGTGCGAATACTGAGACCAAGAGGGGCAAGATCCGAGGTCAAGACTTCACCAAGAGTCTTTTGGCGACGCAGAAAGCGTCCCTACTGTGTGGCGCTGTTGTTCGTTAAGTCTGCGTTAAACGATCTGAGAGGCCACTTGACATGGTGAAAGTCGACCATGCAGCGCCCATAACCGCGAAGGACCAGGGCGGCCTGCGCCGTGACGTCGGCCTGATCGGTCTGATGTGGGCCTCCGTGGGCTCCATCATCGGGTCCGGCTGGCTGTTCGGCGCCGAGAAGGCGGTCGTGGTGGCGGGCCCCGCGGCGATCATCTCGTGGGTGATCGGCGCGGTGGCCATCGTGCTGCTGGCGCTGGTGCACGCCGAGCTCGGCGGCATGTTCCCGGTGGCCGGTGGCACGGCCCGCTACCCGCACTACGCCTTCGGCGGCCTGGCCGGCATGTCGTTCGGCTGGTTCTCCTGGCTCCAGGCGGCCACCGTGGCACCGATCGAGGTCGAGGCCATGATCGGCTACGCCAAGCACTGGAGCTGGGCCGACGGACTGCAGCGCGCGGACGGAACGCTCACCGCGAGCGGCATCGCCACCGCGGTCGTCCTCATGGCGGTCTTCGTCGCGGTCAACTTCCTCGGTGTCCGTGTCCTCGCCCACACCAACAGCGCCGCCACCTGGTGGAAGATCGCCGTCCCGCTCGCCGCGATCTTCGTCATCGCCATCGGCAACTTCCACCCGGGCAACTTCACCTCCGAGGGCTTCGCGCCCTTCGGTGCCAAGGGCGTCCTCGGTGCGATCAGCTCCAGCGGCATCATCTTCGCGCTGCTCGGCTTCGAGCAGGCGATCCAGCTGGCCGGCGAGAGCCGCAACCCGAAGCGTGACCTGCCCCGCGCGACCCTCGGTTCGGTCGCGATCGGCTCGGTGATCTACATCCTGCTCCAGGTCGTGTTCATCGTCGCGCTGCCGCACGCCTCCTTCGCGCACGGCTGGGCCAAGCTCGACTTCGCCGGCATCAGCGGCCCCTGGGCGGGTCTCGCCACGCTGGTGGGCCTCGGCTGGCTGGGCTTCGTCCTGTACGCCGACGCGATCATCTCTCCCGGCGGCACCGGCCTGATCTACACCACCGCCACCTCCCGCATCTCCTACGGCCTGGCCAAGAACGGCTACGCGCCGAAGGTCTTCGCCAAGACGGACTCGCGCGGTGTGCCGTGGTTCGGCCTCGTGGTCTCGTTCGTGACCGGCATCATCTGCTTCCTGCCGTTCCCCAGCTGGCAGGAGCTGGTCAGCTTCATCACCTCGGCGAGCGTCCTGATGTACGCCGGCGCGCCGCTGGCCTACGGCGTCTTCGCCGACCGTCTGCCGAACCACGAGCGTCCGTACCGGCTGCCCTTCGGCAAGTTCGTCTCGCCGCTGTCCTTCGTGGTCGCCAACCTGATCATCTTCTGGTCCGGCTGGGACACCCTGTGGCGACTGGGTGCCGCGATCCTGATCGGCTACGTGCTGCTCGGCTCCTACGCCTGGTACGCGATCCGCAAGAACCTGCCCGACGCGCCCCGGCTGGACTTCAAGGCCGCGCAGTGGCTGCCCGGCTACCTGGCCGGCCTCGGCGTGATCTCCTACCTGAGCACCTTCGGCGGCGACGGCACCATCCCGCTGTACTGGGACATCGCGGTGGTCGCGGTGTTCTCCCTGGCCATCTACTACTGGGCCAAGGCCACCGCCTCGAAGACCGAGGCGATCGAGCGCAGCATCGAGGAGGTCGTGGTCACCGACGCCCCGGCGCACTGACCCCGCACCTCACCCGGTGTCCCGTCAGCCGCGGCAACTCCGCCGTGGCTGACGGGACACCGTCATAATGCCGGGGTGACTCACCCCTCCCCCCACCCCAACTCCGCGCCCGGAGAACGTCGTACGGTCGTCGTCGTGGGCGCCGGGCCCGCCGGGCTCACCGTCGGCACGATCCTGCGGGACGCCTCCGTCGACTGTGTGGTCCTGGAGACCGAGAGCAGGCAGTTCATCGAGACCCGGCCGAGAGCCGGCGTGATCGAGGAATGGGCGGTGCGTGAACTCGCGCGGCGCGGCCTCGCGGCGAACCTGCTGGAGCGGGCCCAGGTGCACGACACCTGCGAGTTCCGCTTCGGCGGCGAACGGTTCCGGTTCTCCTACGGCGACCTCACGGGCCACCACCACTACGTCTACCCGCAGCCGCTGCTGGTGACGGACCTGGTGCGGGAGTACGCCGACGTACGCGGCGGCGACATCCGCTTCGGTGTGCACGACGTACGACTGCACGACCTGGACTCGGACCGGCTCGCGGTGTCGTACCGGTGCCCGGACACCGGTGAACGGCGGCTGCTGCGCTGCGAGTTCGTCGCGGGCTGCGACGGGGCGCGCGGGGTGACCCGGGACGCGATGCCCCCGGAGGCGACACGGATCGCACGGCAGGACGACGGCATCGGCTGGCTGGCACTGCTCGCCGAGGCCCCGCCCTCCGCCGACTGCGTCCTGTTCGGCGTCCACCCGAACGGCTTCGCCGGGCACATGGCCCGCAGCCCCGAGGTCACCCGTTACTACCTGCAGTGCCCGCCCGGTGACGATCCCGGGAACTGGCCGCACGAGCGGGTCTGGACCGAGCTGCGCACCCGCCTCGGCGCGGCCGGCGCACCGCCGCTGACCGAGGGCCGGCTGATCGAGAAGCGGGTGCTGGACATGCACCACTACGTCGTCGAACCCCTCGTCCACGGAAGGCTGTTGCTGGCCGGGGACGCCGGTCATCTCACGGCACCGATCGCGGCCAAGGGCATGAACCTCGCCCTGCACGACGCCTTCCTGCTCGGCGACGCGCTCGTCGGGCGCCTCACCCGGGGTGACGGGAGCGGCCTGGACGGCTACTCGGAGGCGTCCTTGCGGCGGGTGTGGGACTACCAGGAGTTCTCGCAGTGGCTGTCGGACGTCTATCACGGGGTCGCCTCGGGTGACCCCTTCCGGGCCGGCACCACGCTCGCCCGGCTGCGCCGTCTGTTCACCTCGCCCGCCGCCGCTGCGGCCTTCGCCGAGCAGTACCTGGGCTCGGCCGCCGCCTTCTGAGCGCCCGGCTGCCGCATCAGGCGGTGGCCGGCCGAACCCGGTGCCGCACCGTGTTGTCGATACCGGAGGCCGCACCGGCGAGGCGGGCGGGGACGTGCCGCATGGCGGGGGCGGCGGCGACCGGCGATCCGGACGAGGTACTGGCCCTACTGGAGCGGCTCGGCGCCCTGCTGCGGTGAGCCGCTGGGCCCTGTCGCGGTGGCCCGGTCGGCGAGGCGGTGGTCGGCCACCTTCAGCGCCTCGTCGACCAGGCGGCGCAGATGGCCGTCGCGCAGCGCGTAGACCACACGGCGCCCCTCCTTGCGGGTGCTCACCAGACCCGCGAGGCGCAGCCGGGCCAGGTGCTGGCTGACGGCCGGGCGGGCGGCGCCGCATGCCTCGGTGAGGGTGGTGACGTCGGCCTCGCCGGCCGTGAGGGCGTGCAGCAGGGTCAGGCGGGTGCGGTCGCCGAGCAGGGCGAGGAGTTCGGCGGCCACCGCGAACTGCTCGTCGCCCGGGGTGCGCGGCTGCGCATGGTGCGCAGGTGACAGGTGCATGCGTGCGCTCATACGCACATAATGGCTCCATGGGCGACGCGCGTCCATTCCCACCCGCGCGTCCCCGTTCCCACCCACCGGAAGGGGATCCACGTGAGCGACCGGCACACGCACGGGCACGGGCAGCAGCCCCCTGGCCGAGTCCACGAGCATGGCCACCCCCATGACCACGGTCATCACGACGACCGGGGCCATCACCACGACCATGGTCACCGCCATCCCCGTCCCTCCCCCGGCCTGCGCCACCGCCTGGCCCATCTCCTCACCCCGCACTCGCACGAGACCGCCGACAAGCTCGACCCCGCACTGGAGTCCTCGGCACGGGGTATGCGCGCGCTGTGGGTGTCGCTCGCCGTCCTCGGCACGACCGCGCTGGCGCAGGCCGTGGTGGTGGCCCTCTCCGGGTCGGTGGCGCTGCTCGGGGACACCGTGCACAACGCGGCCGACGCGCTGACGGCCGTACCGCTCGGCATCGCCTTCGTACTGGGGCGGCGGGCGGCGACTCGGCGGTTCACCTACGGCTACGGGCGCGCCGAGGATCTCGCGGGGCTCGCGATCGTGCTGACCATCGCCGCCTCCGCCGCGTTCGCGGCCTGGGCGGCCGTCGGGCGGCTGTTCGACCCGCGCCCGGTGGAGCATCTGCCGGCGGTCGCGGTGGCCGCGCTGGTCGGGTTCGCGGGCAACGAGTGGGTGGCCCGATACCGGATCCGGGTGGGCCGGGAGATCGGCTCGGCCGCGCTGGTGGCCGACGGGCTGCACGCGCGGACGGACGGATTCACCTCACTGGCCGTGCTGCTCGGGGCCGGCGGGTCGGCCCTGGGCTGGCACCTGGCCGATCCGCTCGTGGGGCTGGCGATCACCGCCGCGATCGCGCTCGTGCTGCGGGACGCGGCGCGGGAGGTGTTCCGGCGGGTGATGGACGCCGTCGACCCGGCCCTGGTGGACCGGGCCGAGCTGGCGGTGCGCGCGGTGCCGGGCGTACGCGAGGTGGGCGAGCTGCGGCTGCGGTGGATCGGGCACCGGCTGCGCGCCGAGCTGGCGGTCGTGGTGGACGGCGAGGTGTCGGTCCGCCAGGCGCACGCGATCGCCGTCGAGGCCGAACACGCCCTGCTGCACGCCGTACCGAGGCTCACCGCCGCCCTGGTGCACGCCGACCCGGCACCGGTGCCGGGCGAGACGGACCCGCATCTGGCGCTCGCCCATCACCTGACGGCCTGACCTCAGGCGACCCCGAGCCCTTCGAGCACCACGGCACCGGGCAGCTCCGCGAGCGCCTTGCCCGGGACCAGCAGCTTGCCGCGGCGGCGTCCGCTGCCGACCAGGACGTAGGGCAGGTCGGCGACGGCCGCGTCCACCAGCACCGGCCAGTCGGCGGGCAGTCCGACCGGGGTGATACCGCCGTACTCCATGCCGGTCTCGCCGGTCGCGGTGTCCATCGTGGCGAACGAGGCCTTGCGGGCGCCGAGTCGGCGGCGCACCACGCCGTTCACGTCGACCCGGGTGGTGGAGAGCACCAGACACGCGGCGAGGGTGGTCCCGCCGCCCCGCTTGCCCGCGACCACCACGCAGTTCGCCGACCGCTCGAGCAGGTCGCGGCCGTAGTGCTCGACGAAGACGGCCGTGTCGGCCCAGCGCGGGTCGGTCTCGACGTAGAGGATCCGGTCGGCGGGGACGCTGCCCCGCCAGTGGCGCACGGCGTCGGCGACCGGGGCGGTCAGTTCGTCCAGGCACTCGGGGGCGGGGGTGGCGGTGTCGAAGTCTCCGATGGGTGCGCGCATGGCCGCACGCTAGCAAGGCCCGTCCGCCCGCCGTACCGGCGTCTCAGGGCACGGGCGGCACCGAGACCGCCATGACCATCTCCATCGGTACGTCACCGGTGTTGCCGTACACATGCGGGAGGTTGGCCTCGAAGGACGCGCTCGCGCCGGTCGGGACGCGGTACTCCTCGCCGTCCACGGTGAGCGTCAGCTCACCCGCGGTGACATGGACCAGTTCGACGGTGCCGCCGGGGTGCGGTTCGGAGGGGCTCTGCTCGCCCGGCATCAGCCGCCAGTCCCACATCTCCAGCGGTCCGGGCGCCTCCGTGCCGGCGAGGAGCCGGTTGTAGCTGCCGGCGTCGGTGTGCCACAGCCGTACGGCCCGTTCGGCGGGGACGATGCGGACCTTCGGGCCCTGCTCGTAGTCGAGGAGGGTGGTGATGCTGACGCCGAGCGCGTCGCCGATCTTGACGACGGTGCCGATGCTCGGGTTGGTGCGGGCCTGCTCGATCTGGATGAGCATGCCGCGACTGACACCGGCCCGGGCGGCGAGCACGTCCAGGGTGAAGCCGCGCACCGCGCGCCAGTGCTTGACGTTGCGCGCCAGGGACTGGGTCAGAAGTTCGAGGTCCGACACGTTCCGTCCAAGGGTTCAATATTTTAGATGACACAGTTCACTGAATCGAACTACGGTGGGATGCACCCGCTCGTTCACCAAACTGTACTGCGAGGCATCAGTGACAGCGTTCTTCGCCCTGACCACCAGCCTCCTGTGGGGCCTGGCCGACTTCGGTGGCGGGCTGCTGACACGACGCGCGCCCGCACTGACGGTGGTGGTCGCCTCCCAGGCGATCGCGGCGGTGGTGCTGGGCACGATCGTGGTCGCGACCGGTGGCTGGACCGAGGCCGGGCCACGGCTGTGGTTCGCGGTCGCGGCCGGCCTGGCCGGGCCGCTGGCCGTGTTCGCCTTCTACAAGGCGCTCGCCCTGGGCCCGATGGGCGTGGTCTCCCCGCTGGCCACGCTCAGTGTGGCCGTCCCGGTCGGTGTGGGCCTGGTCCTCGGTGAACGCCCCGGGGCCCTGCAGGTCGCGGGCATCGCGGTCGCCGTCACCGGTGTCGTCCTCGCGGGCGGCCCCCAGCTGCGCGGAGCGCCCGTTCAGCGACTGACGATCCTGCTCACGCTGGTCGCCGCACTGGGCTTCGGCACGGTGTTCGCCCTGATCACGGAGGCCTCGACCAACACCACCGGTCTCTTCCTCTCCCTCTTCGTGCAGCGCGTGACGAGCGTCGCCGCGGGCGGCGCAGCCCTGTACGCGTCGGTCCGGCGGGGCAATCCCGCCCTGCCGGAGGGCGGTCTGCCCCGGTCCTCGTTGCCGGCGCTGGCCTTCGTCGGCCTCGCGGACGTGGCGGCCAACGGCACCTACGCGGTCGCCGCCCAGCACGGCCCGGTCACGGTGGCGGCGGTACTCGCGTCCCTCTACCCGGTGGTCACCGCGCTGGCCGCACGCGGCTTCCTCAGCGAGCGGCTGCGCGCGATCCAGGCCGCGGGCGCGGGTCTCGCCCTGCTCGGGACGCTGCTGCTGGCGACCGGCTGACTCAGCCGTCCGCCTCCAGGCGGGCCAGCCGTTCCACGCCCTCCTCGTCGAGGTCGGCCAGCGCCCGCAGCTGCTCCGGTGTGACCCCCTCCGGGAGCGGCACCGGCGCGGGGGTCCTCAGCGGCGGCTGCCAGCCGTCCTCGGGTGTCCAGCGCCGTACGACCCGGGCGGGCGCTCCCGCCACCACGGCGTGGTCGGGCACGGTCCCGCGCACCACGGCGCCGGCCGCCACGACCACGTTCCGGCCGATCCGCGCTCCCGGCAGGATCACGGCGCCGGTGCCGATCCAGCAGCCCTGTCCGATCTCCACCGGCTCCATCCGCGGCCACTGTCTGCCGATGGGCTCGTGCGGGTCGTCGTAGGAGTGGTTGGTGGAGGTGACGTAGACGTACGGCCCGAAGTAGCAGTCGCGGCCGATCGTAACCGTGGTGTCGGCGATGACATGGCTGCCGCGGCCGAGGACGACTCCGTCGCCGATCCGCAGGATGGGGTCCGGGCCGAGGTCCAGGTCCGGCATCAGACCGGCGGTGAGGGTGACCTGCTCGCCGACGATGCAGTGGGACCCGAGACGGATCCAGGGCTCACCGAAGACGGTGCCGAGCGGGAAGGCCAGCCGGGTGGCTTCGCCGATCGAGCCGAAGCGGAGGCGGCCGGGGTTCTCGGCCGTCACCGATCCCGTGCGCTGGACCCACGCCCAGCCCGCGTGGACGGCGCGCTGCACCAGCCGGCGTCGCCAGGATGAGAACGTGTTCTTGCTCTTCGGCACGGGCTCAAGTTACTCGGCGGGAGCCTTCGGCATGAGGGCGGGCTGCTGTGATCTTTGCCCCACCCCTGACGTACGGTGCGGAGTACCACTGACATGGCGAGGAGACGGTGATGACGCAGAAGGCGCTGATCGTGGGCATCGGCGGGAAGGAGCCCCGGCTCGACGCGGAGGTGTTCGTGGCGCCGACGGCATCCGTGATCGGCGATGTCACGCTGCACACCGGGGCGAGCGTCTGGTACGGGGCCGTGCTGCGGGGCGACGTCGAGCGGATCACCGTGGGCGCTCAGGCGAATGTGCAGGACAACGTCACGCTGCATGCCGATCCCGGGTTTCCGGTGAGCGTCGGGGAGCGGGTGTCCATCGGGCACAACGCGGTCGTGCACGGCGCGACCGTGGAGGACGACTGTCTCATCGGGATGGGCGCGACCGTCCTGAACGGGGCCGTGATCGGGGCGGGCTCGCTCGTGGCCGCCCAGGCGTTGGTGCCCCAGGGAATGGTTGTGCCGCCGGGGTCACTCGTGGCGGGGGTGCCGGCGAAGGTCAGGCGGGCGCTGTCCGAGGAGGAGCGGCAGGGGGTCACCCTCAACGGCACGATGTACGCGGAGCTGGCCAAGGCGCATCAGGATGTGCACCAGTAGGGCCGTTCGCGGGTGCGGGTGTCCTACTCGCCGGCGCTCACAGGTTCCGCTTCTCGCTGTTCGGCCCGGACCTTCTTCGCCCTGCGCTTGATGACCAGCATCGACGTCAGGCCGATCAGGACCGCCGCCACCAGGCCCAGGTACGAGAATCGCTTCAGCCAGTCCTCGGCCACCACACCCACGTAGTAGATGACCGCCGTGGTGCCGCCCGCCCAGCAGATGCCGCCGAGGACGTTGGCCGTCAGGAACTTCCAGTACGGCATGTGGAGAACGCCCGCGAGGGGGCCGGCGAAGATGCGCAGGAGGGCGACGAAGCGGCCGAAGAAGACGGCCCACATGCCCCACTTCTCGAAGGAGCGCTCCGCGGTGGCGACATGGCCTTCGCTGAAGTGTCTCGGGAACTTCTTCCCCAGCCAGGCCAGCATGGGGCGACCGCCCTTGCGGCCGATCGCGTAGCCGATGGAGTCACCTATGACGGCACCGGCGGTAGCGCACGCGCCGAGGACGATCGGGTTGATGCCGGAGTGCTGGGAGGACATGAGCGCGGCCGAGACCAGCACGATCTCGCCCGGCAGCGGGATGCCCAGGCTCTCCAGGCCGATCACCAGGGCCACCACCGCGTAGACGGCGGCCGGGGGCACCGTGTCGAGCCATTCCTGGACGTGCACCGCTGGTTCCTCCCGTGTCGCCTTCCTTGCTGTCGGGGTGTGGCTTGCAAAGCGCACCCCAAGGGAAGGCTACCTGGTCGGCGGTGAACGACGGCTCCCGCGGACACCCGGCGGCACCGTCCCGCCCTCGCTCCTTCGGCCCCCGGACATCCGGATGTCACGCGGGAGGGGAAGGCTCTCGGCGGTCTCGCCGCCCCGCTTCCCCCAGGTCCCCCACCGGGGCCCGATGCGGAAGGACGACGTCCCCGTGTCCTCACTGTCCCCGCTCTCCCCACAGGCAACAGCTGTTGTTCCTGTCTCCCCTGTAGTGCCCGTCTCTCCTGTTTCGCCACCGTGTCCGGAGTCCGAGGCTCCGGTGCGACGGGGCTCGCTCATGGCGGCCCGGCCGGTCCGGCTCGGGCTCTGCCTCGCTCCCCTGCTGCTGGCCGTGGGCTGGGCACTGGCCAACCGGCCCGTGGCGTACCACGGTGTGACGCGGCTGCTCGCAGCCGACCCCTGGTGGCTGCTGGCCGGGGTCGGGTTCACGTGTCTGAACTGGGTCGCGGCCTCCTGTGCCCGCCAGGGCGCGCTGCCGGACCGGGTGCCGCCGGGGCTGCTGCTGGCCTCCCAGTTCGCCGCCGGAGCCGCGAACCACGCGCTGCCCGGCAGCCTCGGCGCACACGCCGTCACGCTGCGGTTCCTGCGCACCCGAGGCGTGCCGCTGCCTCGGGCGACCGCCTCGATCGGCCTGTACTCACTGGCCAAGTCCAGCGCGAAGACCCTGGTACTGCTGGTGTTCCTGGCCGTCTCGCCCGCTTGGCGGCGGCTCGGGGACCTGCTCCCGGACGGGCGGCTGCTGGTGCCGCTCGCCGCCGTCGCGGGCGGGGTGGTCGCCGTGGCGGGGGTGCTGCTGACGGTCGTACGGCCGTTGCGGCGCCCGGTGACCGGGCTGGTGCGCTCGGCCCTCGCCGATGCGCGGGAGGTGCACGGCCGGCCCCGCCGGGTGCTGGCCCTGTGGGGCGGGGCGGCCGCGATGCCGCTGCTGCAGGGAAGTGCGCTGGTCTGTGTGGGGTCGGCGCTCGGCCTCGGGCTGCCCTGGCAGCAGGTGGTTCTCGCCCATCTGGCGGCCGGTACCGCCGTCGGGGCCGTACCGTCGCCCGGCGGGCTCGCGGTGGACGCGGCGCTGGTGTGGACGCTGGTCGCCTTCGGTGCCGAGCCGGCGGCGGCCACCGCGGCCGTGATCGGGTACCGGGTGCTGACCGACTGGTTGCCGCTGCTGCCGGGCGCGCTGGTGCTGTCCGCTCTGATCCGCGCCAAGGTGTTGTGAGCGCCGGGGTGTGGCCGGCGCCCGAGAGGTGAGCGCCCTGGTGTGCTGAGCGGGGTCACTCGCGGCGGGCCACCAGGCGGTAGGCGTTGGACAGGCCGAGGCGGTGGGAGAGGGGGCGTACCGCGAAGCGGTCGAGCAGGGTGGCCGTGAGCAGGGCGGGGACGCCTGCCAGCAGGAGCGCGGTGCGCAGGACACGGCGGAGGGCGCCGGGAGGTCCGGGCAGCCAGGGTGCGTCGTCGCGCGGGGCGGTGTGGTCGAGGGCCAGCCAGACGGCGGCGAGCAGGTCGACCGGGTCGTGCGGCTCGGCGTGCTGCTCGGCGACCACCGTGAAGCCGAGTTCGGTCAGCCGCCGGCGCAGGTTGGCGACCGGTATGAAGTGCAGGTGCTGCGGCTGGAGCCAGGGCAGCCACCAGCGGCCGAGGAGCCGGGCGTAGCGGCTCTCCGGGTCCGGCACCTCGATGAGCAGATGGCCGCCGGGGCGTACGGCCTCGTGGGCGGCGCGGAGTTCACGGTCGGGGCCGGTGCTGTGCTCCAGGTAGTGGAACATGCTCACCACGTCGTAGCGGGCGGCGAGTTCGGGTGCGAGGTCGGGGAAGGCGCCACGGTAGGCGTGCTCCACGCGGCCCTCGCGGGCCGCGAGTTCGACACCGTCGGTGAAGTCAAGGCCGTCGAAGGAGGTGCCGGGCAGGACGGTGCGGGCGGCCTCGCAGAAGTGGCCGTGGCCGGTGCCGACGTCGAGCCAGTTCTTCGGGGTGGGGTCGTGCGGCGCCATCGCCTGCGCGCGGTCCCGGTACATCGCGGTGCGGCCGCCGAAGGTGCCGCTCATCCGCTGTTCGCCCAGGCCGTCGTAGAAGTCGCGGTAGTAGAACTCCAGTCCCTCTTCGGTCAGTCGGGGGTTCTGGAAGATGTGTCCGCAGTCCGTGCAGCGGTCGAGGGTGAAGTGGCCGGGCTTGTGCTGGAGCAGGTCGGTGGTGCGCAGGCGGGTCGTCAGGCTGCTCGACGTGCACCAGGGGCAGGTGGTGCGGCGGGGCGCGAAGAAGCGTTCCGTGCCGTCGGCGAGGTCGTCCTGGTAGGCGGGGCGCAGGGCGGCGATGCGCTCGCTCTTGTCACTGTGGTCGCTCATCGGTTCTCCGTCGTCCCTCCGCTGTTTCGTGCTGCCAGTCGTTCGAGGTGGTCGGCGGCCGCGCGGGCGCCTCCCGCGGCGCGGAACGCCGCGCGGACGCGCGTGGCGGCGGCCCGGTGGGCGCGGTCCTGCAGGACGGTGTCGAGGGCCGCGCCCAGCCGGGGTGCGGTGACCCGGCCGAAGCGGACCCGGACGCCGGCGCCCGCGTCCACGACCTGGGCGGCCACCACGGGCTGGTCGTCGCGGATGGGCGCCACGACGAGCGGGACACCGTGCCACAGCGCCTCGCACACCGTGTTGTGCCCGGCGTGGCAGACGACCGCGTCCATCCGTTCCAGCAGCGGGAGTTGGGGCACCGACGGCAGGACCAGCACGTCCTTGTCGGACAGGTCGGCGGGCCGGGTGGCGCCCGGGTCGACGAGTACCGCCTGCACCCGGTCGGCGCGTTCGCGCAGCGCGGTGCGGCACTCGGCGAGGAAGCGGCCCCCGGCGTCGGCGTTGGCGGTGCCGAGGGTCACCAGGACCTTCGCCCGGCCGGTGTCCAGCCAGTCCCAGGGGAAGCCGGGCCCGTCGGGGCGGTCGGCGAGGGACGGGCCGACGTAGTGGATCCGCTGCCCCAACGGAGCCTGGGGACCGATGAGTTCGGGTGTGCTGAAGATGAGCAGCAGGTGGGGCGAGTAGCGCGGGTCGACGGTGCCGGCCGGGTCGCCGATCCGGGCGCGCAGCCCGGCCAGACGCTGCCGCAGCCACTCGGCGACCTTGGGCATGCCGTCGTAGGCGCCGGTGAACTCGGCCGAGGTGGTGGCGGAGGTCGCCCAGGGCAGGCCGAGGCGGTCGGCCACCAGGGCACCGGCGAAGGCCTGCTGGTCGGCGACGACCACGTCGGGGCCGAACCGCTCGGCGGCCGCGCGGACGCCCGCCGCCATCGCGTCGGCGAGCGGCACCAGATAGCCCTCCCACAGGAACTTCAGCGCCTCCGCGCCCCGCAGGTCGGGCGGTCGTACGGCGCCCTCGGCGCCCGGCACCGGGCCCGCGCAGGCGAACACCTCCGCGCTCTCGCCCGCGAGCCGGCGGACCAGCGCCGGGTCGGCGCACACCCAGGCCACCCGGTGTCCGAGCGCGGTGAGCCGGGCGGCGACGCCGACGGCCGGGTTGATGTGTCCGACCAGTGGCGGGACGACGAACAGGAACCCGCTCACCTGACCCCCGCCCGCACGTCGCCGACGGAGTGGATCAGGTCAAGGATGTGCCCGCCGACGGCCGGGGCCGCCTCGACCAGCACCGAGTGCTCGTGCCCGGGCAGCACGACCGGCCGGAAGTCGGTGAGCAGCGCCTCCTTCAGCGGCACCAGGTCCACCAGGTCCGAGTCGCCGCCGTACACGCCGAGCACCGGGCAGCGCACGGCGCTGATCTGGTCCTCGGTCAGGACCCGGCTCGAGGGGATGTCCCGGCCCAGGGTGGTCTCGCGGGCGAGCCGGGCCGCGCCCTTGGCCAGGCGGGCGGTGTTGTGGCCGCGGTGGGCGGCGATCCAGGCGAGGGCGTCGGACTCGTTGTGCGCGAGTTCGGTCAGCACCCGGCGCAGGATGCCGCCCAGTTTCACCGCCCAGGCGGCGGTCGCGGGTTCGGACTCGATCAGGGTGAGGCTGGCCGTGCGGTCGGGGTGGCGGGCCGCGTGGCCGAAGGCGATGGTGCCGCCGTAGGAATTGCCGACGAGGTGCACGGGCCCGGTGATCCCGAGCCGGTCGAGAAGCGCCTCCAGGTCGTCGATGTTGTGGTCGAGGCTGTACCCGTCCGCCGGGCGCCCGCTGCGGCCGTGTCCGCGCAGGTCGTACATGACGACGTCGAGGCCGGCCGCCGCGAAGGCGGGGGCCACGGTGAAGTAGTAGCTGGCCAGACTGTCGGTGAGCAGCCCGTGCACGAGGACGACCGTGGCGTGCGGGGTACGGCCGTCCGCGGGCCCGATCCGCTGGACGTGCAGGCGGACACCGTCGGCGTCGATCATCGCCATGGTCAGCCCGCTTCCGTGGTCTTCAGGCTCCACACCACGTACTCGACGAGCCGGCCCACGGTCAGCTCGATGATCTCGTCGAACTCCATGCCGGCCAGGAACTCCGCGAGGTTGACCCGCCGGCCGTACCGCTCCTCCAGCAGACCCGCCAGGGTGACGAGGTCGATGCTCTCCAGTTCCAGGTCGCGGTTGAAGGTGGTGGACATGCCGATCACCACGTCGTCCTCGCCGTACTCCGTGAGGAGGGTGCGGAGCATGCCGGTGATGTCGGCGAGCACGGTGTCGGTGGTGGGCTGCGCCGGCACCGGCTGGGTGGGGTTCATCGCGGGGACTCCTCGGCTGCTTCGTCTGCTTGTCCATCGCCTGGTCCGTCGCCCGGTCCGGCACCGGACTCGGGTCCCGTGGTCCAGGCCACCACGTAGGCGCGTCGGGGCAGGGCGGGCGGATTGCCCGCCGGTGCGCAGTGCACGGTGTAGGCGCGCTCCAGCCGCCCGGAGACCTCCAGGCGGCTGCCGTCCGGGGCGGCCTCGCGCACGGTGAAGTCCCTGGGGCGGCCGCCGAATCCGACGCCCTCGGCCTTCGCCACGGCCTCCTTCGCGGCCCAGAAACGGGTGAACCACAGGTCCTCGCCGTCGGGGCCGTCCGCGCAGAGCGTGCGCAGGAGCCGCAGTTCGTCCGCGCCGAGGGCGGTGGCGAGCGTCGCGGGGTCGCGCGCGGTGACCTCCTCGATGTCGATGCCGGGGCCGGGCCTCGGGGTGTGCGGCCGTACGATCGCCACGCCCGCCTCGGCCCGGTGGGCGAGCGAGACGTCCAGCGGGGGCAGGGTGCGGCCGTGCACGCCGGTGACGTACGGCCGGCCGAGTTCGTCGTTGTGCACGCGGATCTCCGCCGGGAAGACGGGCCCTTCGCCGTGCTGCCACAGCCACTGCCGTACGGCGTCCTTGACCGCGATCCGGCCCAGCAGCCACTGTCTGCGGCCCCGTGGCGGGCGCTCCGTGTACTCCGCGCGCTCCGCACCGCCGAGCGAGTTGCGCATGATCAGCTCGCGTGAGGCGAGGTCGGGCCACCGTTCGTGCACGAGAGCCCAGCCGCCCGGCCGGGCCTCGGAGAGGGTGTGGCGCTCGGGGAAGCGTTCCACGGGGCGGGTCTGCGGGTCGTTGTCGAAGCGACGGTCCTGCCAGCCGATGAGCACGGCCCACACCTGCCCGTCGATGCTCAGTTCCGCGTCCGCCTCCAGGAGGGTGTCGGTGAGCGAGGTGATCCGCAGCAGGCAGTCGACCTGTGCCCCGGGGGCCGGATGGGGCCCGTGGAAGCGCATCTCGCGCATCTGCACCGGGAACACGACGGTCCGCTCGGTGCGCGTGGCCATGATCCAGTAGCCCAGCAGCTGGCCGACGTTGTCGAGCAGGGCACCGGGCGCCGCAGGTGCGGTGATCACTCCGCGGATGTGCCGTGCACCGATCGCGGTCAGTTCGGTGAGGCCTTGGAAGGCCGGGCCGTGGAACATCCAGCGGTCGCGGTAGATCTGCGCGGCGGTGTGCTCGGGGAGGCGTTCGGGGGCGTCCGGGCGCGGGCCCGGCGGAGGCGGTGCGGGGTGGTGCGGGGCCAGTTCGACCACGGCACGGGCCGTGGGGCCGAAGGCGACGGCGACGCGGTCCGGGTGGCCCGGCTCGGGGGTGACGGTGACGGGCACGTCGACGGGGGGTGTGGCGGTGAGCCAGCGGTCGAAGCGGGCACCGTGCACCGCGACGGCGCGCAGGCCGGGAGCCGCGTCCTCCGCCGCGTCCATCATGTGCCGGACGATCGTGGTCGCCGGGACCACCGGCCAACGGTCCTCCACGTCCGGCCAGTCGGGGCGTTGGGGGAAGAAGCAGTGGTCGAGGAGGTGGGGCATGGAGCGGGCGGAGATGTGGACCGTTGTGGTGGCGGGGGCCGGGCCGGGGACGGGGGTGTGGGGTGTGACGGCCGGGTGTGCCGGGGCCTGGGCGGCGGCCCGGGCGACGGTGCGCGGCACGGAAGCGGGGGGCGTCGCGGCCGCGGCGGCACCGGCGACGGCCGTGAGCGGTCCCGGTCCGCCGTCGCTGCGGCCGCTTCGGCGGCCGTGCGCCGTGATCAGCTCCGCCGCGGTGTCAGCGGTGTCCCGTAGCAGGGCGGTCAGCTCGGCGGCGGCCGGGAAGCGGGTGGCGAGGTCGTCGAGGGCGGACGTGCCGGGGCGGGGCGGCTGCGAGGGGTGCGCCGCCTGCCGGCTCGGCCGCAGCTCCGAGCGCAGCGCGTCCAGGTCCGGCCCGGCCAGGGACACCAGGGCACCGTCCAGATCGAGGCGGACGGCGGGGCGCGCGAGTGCCGTCGCGGACGCGTGGGTGCGGGGTGCGGTCACGGACGCGTGCGCGCGGGACGCCGGCTCGGACGCTACGACGCCGAAGGCCGCCCCGCGCGCCGGAACGGCGTGCAGCGCGGGAGCCACCCGTGCCCCTGCCGTCCACAACGCCGCCGCCACACATCGCAGTTGGGTCATTCCTGAGCGGTGCGGGGAGTTGGCGGCGACGGCCAGGTGATCGCGGTCGGCGAGGGTGTCGTCGATGAGGGAGGCCAGCCGGCCGGGGCCGGTCTGGACGAAGGTGCGGTGGCCTGCCGCGTACAGGGACTCGATCAGCTCGCGGAAGCGGACGGGCTCCAGCAGGTGCCGTACGAACAGCTCGCGCACCGCCGCCTCGTCCCGCGGGAAGGGCGCGGCGGTCGTCCCGGACCAGACCGGCACGGTCGGCGGATGGAGCCGGAAGCCGTCGGCGGCCTCCTGGATGGGGGCGAGATACGGTTCGAGCATCGGCGTGTGGAAGCCGGAGCGGAACGGCAGCACCTGGCACAGGACGCCCTGGGCGCGGAAGGACCGTACGAACTCCTGGACCGCCGCGTCCGGACCGCAGACCATCGACTGGCGGGGCGCGTTGTCGTGGGAGAGCACGATCCCGGAGCCGGCCCAGGATCGGGCGAGAGCCGTCCGGACGCGGTCCGCCGAGGCGCCCAGCGCGGCGAAGGCCAGCCCCGGCACGGTCACCGTGTCCGGGTCGAACTCGGCCATGAAGGCATCTACTTGGGCGTTCGAGTACAGCCCGGCCACCGCCATGGCCGTCCACTCGCCGACACTGTGCCCGGCGACCGCGTCCGGTACGACCCCCATGCGGCGCAGCGCGGAGTCCAGGAGCCGGCCCACGCCCACGACCCCGAAGCCGTGCCGTCCGACGTCGTCGACGCGTACGTCCGTGCCGGTGGCCGCGAGCGGGGGCAGGCCGAAGTGGGCCGCGACGTCGTCGGCGCGGGGAGCGAAGTCGCCTTCGAGGCCGGGGAAGACGAAGGCCAGCTTGCCGGGCGCGAGCAGCGGGGCGGGCCGGAACCAGACGTCGCTGCGGCCCTGCCAGGCGCGCCCCTTGGCGACCGCGCGACGGGCCAGCGCCAGCCGTTTGGCGGTGGGTTCGACGATGCCCAGGCGTGCGGGGCCGGCGGCGGGGTGCGGCCGGGCGGGGTCGAGGCCGGCGGCGAGGACCGCCGGGTCGTCGGCGGCGAGGAGGGCGGCGAGGTCGTCCCGGGTGTCGGCGGCGAGCAGCAGAACGCGCTCCGGCTCGGCGACCGAGGTCCGGGCGTGCCGGGACCTCGCTCGTTCGCCCGGTGCCTCCTCCAGCACCACGTGGGCGTTGATCCCGCCGAACCCGAAGGCGTTCACGGCGGCCCGCCGGACCGGTTGTTCCGGGCCGGTCTCCCAGGGGCGCGCCCGTTCCAGGGTGCGGAAGCGGGTGGCCGCGAGGGCGGGGTGGGGGTCGTCGCAGTGGAGGGTGGGCAGCAGGGTGCCGTGGTGCAGGGCGAGGGCTGCTTTGACCAGGCCGGCCACACCGGCGGCCGGCATGGTGTGGCCGATCATCGACTTCACCGAGCCGAGCACGGGCCGCTCGTCGTCGTGGGCCGCACCCGGCCCGAACACCTCCGCCAGCGTGGTGAGTTCGGCGGTGTCACCGGCGGGCGTGGCGGTGCCGTGCGCCTCCAGCAGGCCGACGGAGTGGGGTGCGGCGGGGGCGAGTCCGGCCGCGTGCCAGGCCTGGCGCACGGCTCGGGTCTGGCCGCCGGGGTCGGGCGTGACGAGCCCGGCGGTACGGCCGTCGCTGGCCACGCCCGTCCCGCGGATCACCGCGTAGACGCGGTCGCCGTCCCGTTCGGCGTCCGCGAGCCGCTTGAGTACGACGACGCCGGTGCCCTCGCCGATGAGGATGCCGTCGGCGTCGCGGTGGAAGGGGCGGATGCGCTGGCTCGGGGACAGGGCGCGGAGCTGGGAGAAGACGCTCCAGAGGGTGATGTCGTGGCAGTGGTGCACTCCCCCGGCCAGCATCATGTCGCAGCGGCCGGTGCCGAGTTCGGTGACCGCCTGGTCCACGGCGACCAGCGAGGAGGCGCAGGCCGCGTCCACGGTGTAGGCGGGGCCGCGCAGGTCGAGCCGGTTGGCGATGCGTGAGGCCGCGAGGTTGGGGACCAGGCCGATCGCGGACTCGGGGCTGTCCGGGCCGAGCCGTTCGGTGAACGCCTCCCGCACCCGGTCCAGCTGGGCGGACGACAGGTCGGGCAGTAACTCTCCCAGTGTGCGCACGAGTTGTCCGGCGGTGCGCACACGCTGGTCGAGCCGGACCAGGCCCGGGGTGAGGTAACCGCCGCGGCCCAGGGCCACGCCGATCCGGTCCCGCTCCGGCAGCCGGTCCGTGCCGCCCGCGTCGGCCAGCGCGGCGGCGGCCACGTCGAGGGCGATCAGCTGGTCGGGCTCGGTGCCCGGCACGGAGGCGGGCATGATGCCGTACCGGGTCACCTCCACCTCGGCCAGTCCGTCCACGAATCCGCCGCGCCGGCAGTAGATCCGGTCGGCGACGGCGGGCTCCGCGGCCGAGCCGGGGCGGTAGTAGCCGGCGTCCCACCGGCCCTCGGGGACGTCGCCGATGGCGTCCACGCCGTCGCGCAGGTTGCGCCAGTAGGCGTCGATCCCCGCGGCACCGGGCAGCAGCACCGCCATTCCCACTATGGCGACGGGCGCCTGGGGCTCCGTCATCTCACCAGCCCGAGGCGGTGTAGACGACGGCGCGGGCCGGGTGCTCGCCCCAGGCGAGTTCCCGCAGCAGGGCCGCGGTGCCCTCGTCGGGGTCGATCAGCTTGACCCCGCGGCGGGCGTACTCCCGGCCCAGTTCCTCGCCGACCATGCCGCCGTGGAGGCCGGCGGGTGCCCAGGGGCCCCAGTGGACGGTGAGCGCACGGTGGCCGGTGCGCTCGGCCCAGTCGGCGCCGAGGCGTTCCAGTGCGTCGTTGGCGGCGGCGTAGTCGGCCTGGCCGCGGTTGCCGAGGACGGCGGCGATGCTGCCGAACAACACGGTGAATCCCGGTCCGTCGGGCAGGTCCTCCAGGGCGCTGAGCAGCGCGGCGGCCCCGGCCGTCTTGGTGCCGTACACGCGCCGGAAGGAGTCGGGGCTCTTCTCGGCGATCAGCCGGTCCTCGATCACTCCGGCGGCGAAGACGACTCCGTCGAGCCGGCCGTGCTCGGCGTGGATCTCCTTGACGGCCTGGAGCGCGGCATCCCGCTCACGGAAGTCGACCGAGCGGTAGCGGGCCTCGCTGCCGAGGGCGCCGAGTTCCGCGAGAGTGGCGGTGATCTCCCGCTGGGCGAGGACGAGTTCGGCCGCCCGGTTGACCTCCGCCGGCCCCAGCGAGCCGTTCGCGGCGAGCGCGGCGCGCAGTTCGACGGCGGTGCGGGCCGCGGCGATCGCGGGGGTCTCGGGCGCGGTGGGAGCGGGAGTGCGGCCGACCAGCTCGACACGACAGCGGCTCGCGGCGGCCAGCGCGACGGCGAACCTCGCCGTGATGCCCCGGGCGCCCCCGACCAGCAGTACCACGGAGTCCCGGTCCAGGCCGAGCGCGGCGGCCTCGGCGGCACCGTCCGCGGCGGGTCCCGCGCCGGTGCTGCCGAGCGGGCCCAGAGGCGCGGCCACCAGTTCGAGACCGTGCCGCTGTCCGGTGTCCGTCCGCAGGACGACGGGGGCCGGCTCCGGCGCGAGCAGCTCGGCGAGCAGGGCTTCGGCGACGGCCCCGGGGGCGGTGTCGGGGACGGTGACGATCCGGGCGAGGGTGTCGGGGTACTCCCGGGCGGCGCTGCGGAAGAGCCCGTGGAGACCGGCCGAGCAGGTCGCCGCCTCGCCGTCGGCCGGCTGCACGGCCAGCAGGCTGCGCGGTGCACGGGCCAGGGCCGCCTGCAGCACGGGGAAGGCCTCGGGCAGCACCGGAAGCTCGGGACCGGGAAGCGCGCCCAGGTACAGGACGCCGTCGACTCTGCCGTCGGCGTCGCCGAGGAGGTGGTCCCGGTCGGCGGTCACCGCGTCGGCACCGTGCGCCCGGAGCCGCTCCGCGACCTCGGCCGCCGCTCCCCCGCCGTCCCCGAGCAGCACGAACCGGGCGCCGGAGAGGGTCGTGGCCGGGTCGGCCGAGGGGGGTGGGAGGGGCACCGGGCGCAGTTCGCAGCGTTTCGGGGCTTCGCCGAGGGGTGTGTGCTCGTGCGGGGCCGCCGGTTCCCGGCCGGCTGCCGCGCCGGGCTCCGGACCGGCACCGGCGCCCCCGCCGACCCGAGCCGTCAGCCAGGCCGTCACCGACGCCGCCGTACGCGCCTTGGCCAGCTCCTCCAGTTCCGCGTCGTCCAGGATCTCCGCTCCGCCGGCGATCCCGAGGCGTCTGGCGAGTTCGCCCGCTATCTCGGCCCGCTTGATCGAGTCGATGCTCAGATCCGCCTCCAGGTCGAGGTCGGGCTCGATCATGTCGACGGGGTATCCGGTGCGCTCGCTGATGATCTCCAGGACGACACGCTCGACGTCGTGCCCGGGCTCGGCGGGTTCGGGCGACGGCAGTGCGGCGGGTGGCAGCCCGGCCGGCTCCGGGAGCACGGCCTGTGGTGGCGGTGCGGGGGCGGCCGGGGCCTGCGGGGTCGCTCCGGGCGCGGCACCGAAGTAGGTGAGCAGCACGTCGCGCTGGGCGGCGATCATCTCCCGGCTGGTGCGCAGGAATTCGGAGATCAGGGCGTCCTGGCCGGCCGGGGCACCGTACTGCGGGTTCGTCGTCACAGTCGTCTCCACGACTCGTCGGGCCGGTGCGAGAGCACCGGGCAGGAGTGCTCCGTCGGCGGTGCGGACGAGGTGTCCGTCGACCGTCCAGCCGGGCCGCCGCGGCGCCGGCGTACGCAGCGCGTCGACGGCGTCGCGGCCCCTGAAGAGCCAGGCGGTGCGCACCGGCAGCCCTGCGAGTGCCAGCTGGGCGAGGGCGTCGAGCCAGCCGGGCAGGCCGCTGTCGGCGCGGGGTTCGCAGGCGACGGTGCGATGCGGACGGTCGCCGAGGATCCGGCCGACGAGCCGGGTGAGGACCGTGCCGGGGCCCGCCTCCACGAAGATCCGCGCTCCCGCCTCGTACATCGCCTCGATCTGGGCGGCGAAGGCGACCGGCGCGCCGATCTGTGCGGCGAGTTCACCGCGTACGGCGTCGGCGTCCTGCGGGTACGGGGCTGCGGTGCGGTTGGCCCAGACGGGGAACTCGGGGGCCCGTACGGTCTTGTCCGCGAGGACCTTGGCGAACCGCTCGCCGGCGGCGGCCACCACCGGGCTGTGGAAGGCACAGGCGACCGGGATCCGACGCACCCCGAGGCCCGCCTCGCGCAACAGGCCCACGGCGGCCTCGACTTCGGCCGTGGGGCCCGAGATCACCGACTGGTCGGGCGAGTTGTGATTGGCGACGACGACCGACTCGGGCGCCCCCACGGCGCGCAGTGCGCCTTTGACGTCCTCGGCTCCCGCTCCGACGGCGGCCATGGTGCCGGGTTCGTCGCCCGCGGCCGCCAGGATCGCGCTCGCACGCTCGGTGCTCAGTTCCAGCAGGGTCTCCGGGTCGAGGGCTCCGGCGGCGCTCAGCGCGACCAGTTCGCCGTAGCTGTGGCCGGCCGCGAGATCCGGCTGGACGCCCGCCGCGGTGAGGAAGGCGTGGGCGGCGAGGCCGGTGATGCCGAGCGCGGGCTGTGCGGCCCGGGTGTCGGTGAGGTCGGCCCGGTGGCGCTCGCGGGCGGCCTCGTCGAAGGCGGCCGGCGGGTACAGGGTGTCGGCGTGGGCGCGGCCGAGGTGCAGGTAGTGGCGCAGCTCGGGCAGCGCGACCAGCAGGTCGGCGAGCATGCCGGGCCGCTGGCTGCCCTGGCCGGGGAAGAGGAAGGCGACCTCGGCCCCGCCCTCGACGGGGCTGCCGGCAGCCGGTTCGTGTTCCCCGGCGAGGACGCGTCTCAGCTGCCCGGTCAGGTCGTCGACGTCGCGGGCCACGACGGCTGCCCGCACCGGTTCGTGGGAGGTGTCCGCGCGCCGGGCGGCGGCGAGCGCGAGGTCGCGCAGGCGCCAGGGGCGGCCGTCGGACTCGGCGGCCCGCAGGATCTCCGCGACCTCCCGGTGGGCCGCGGACGTGTCCTTCCCGCGGAACAGGAACAGCTCGGCGGGCCAGGCGTCCAGGGTCTGCTGCGGCGGTACGGCGCCGTCGTGAGCGCCCACCACCACATGGAAGTTGGTTCCGCCGAAGCCGAACGCGCTGACTCCGGCGAGCCGTTCGGCGGCCGGGGCCGCCCAGGGCTGGGCGCGGGTGTGGAAGGCGAAGGGGCTCTCCTCCTGCGACCAGGCCGGATTGGGCCGTCCGAGGTGGAGGGTGGGCGGCTTGACGCCGGTGTGCAGGGCGAGGGTGGTCTTGATCAGGCCCGCGAGTCCGGCGGCGCACTTGGTGTGCCCGATCTGAGACTTGACCGAGCCGAGCGCGCAGGCGCCGGTTTCGGCGCCCGCCTCGGCGAACACCTCGCTGAGTACGGTGAGTTCGGTGCGGTCCCCGACGACCGTGCCGGTGCCGTGCGCCTCGACCAGGCCGACCTCGGCGGGCGAGACGCCGGCGTTGCGGTAGGCGCGCACGAGCGCGGCCCGCTGTCCTTCGGGGCGTGGTGCGGTCAGGCCGAGGGAGCGGCCGTCGCTCGCGGAGCCGAGGCCCTTGATCACGCCGTAGACACGGTCGCCGTCGCGCTCGGCGTCCGCGAGCCGTTTGAGGACCACGCAGGCCACGCCCTCACCGAGGGCGATGCCGTCGGCGGAGCCGTCGAAGGCGCGGGAGCGGCCGGTCGGCGAGAGGGCGTGCACCGAGGAGAACAGGACGAAGTCGTTGATGCCGTTGTGCAGGTCGGCCCCGCCGCACAGCACGACGTCGCTGCTGCCGGAGACGAGTTCCTTGCAGGCCACGTCCAGCGCGGCGAGCGAGGAGGCGCAGGCCGCGTCGACGGTGTAGTTGGCGCCGCCGAGGTCCAGCCGGTTCGCTATGCGGCCGGAGATGACGTTGGCGAGCATGCCGGGGAAGGAGTCCTCGGTCAGCCGGGGCAGCTGCTCCTCGAGACCGTCGGGGACCCTGCCGTAGTACGACGGGAGGACGGCGCGCAGGGTGGCGGCGTTGGACAGGTCGCTGCCCGCCTCCGCACCGAAGACGACGGAGGTGCGCGAGCGGTCGAACGTGCGCCCCCGGTCGCCGTATCCGGCGTCGTCCAGCGCCCTGCGGGCGGCCTCCAGGGACAGCAGCTGGACCGGCTCGATGCTGCCGAGGGAGGCGGGCGGGATGCCGTAGCCCAGCGGGTCGAAGGGGATGCGGGGCAGGAAACCGCCCCACTTGGACGCCGTGCTGCCTGCCTCGTGGTGCACGGCCGGGTCCCACCGGTCGGCCGGGACCTCGGTGACGGCGTCGTGTCCCGTGACGACGTTGGCCCAGAAGGTGGCGAGGTCGGGGGCCTCGGGGAACATGCAGGCCATGCCGACGACGGCGACGTCGAGCGGGGCGGGGGGCGCGGGTTCGCGGGCCTGCGAACGGGCGGGGCGGGGAGCGCGGGCGGCGAGGAGGCCGGCGGCGCCGTCGGTGACGGCGTGATGCAGTTCCGCGAGGGTGGTGACCGCCGAGCGCAGGACGGCGACCTCACCGGCCATGAACATCCCGTCGCTGAGCTGTCGTTCCTCGTCGACGCCGGTCAACTCACCCTGCTCCGAGCGCTCGACGCCCTTGCTGGCGATGCGCAGCCGCCCGACGTTGAGCCGCTCCAGCGCCTCCCACACCTCCCGGTCGGGCAGTCCGGACGCGCGTAGCCCTGCCTCGCGGACGCGGTAGTCCGTGGTGAAGGGGCTGGGGACGCAGCGGGTGGCGTGGCCGGGTGCGGTCTCCAGCAGGGCGGTCGTGGTGGCGGTCAGGACCTGCCGTTGGAAGAGCGGCTGGATCGCGCCGTGTGCCACGGCCTCCTCGGTGAACAGGTAGGCGGTGCCCATGAGCACACCGACGGCGGCGCCCCGGGCGGTGAGCGGCGCGGCCAGGGCGGCGGTCATCGCGGCGGACCGCTCGTCGTGGACCCCGCCCGCGAAGAACACCTCCAGCTGCCGCGCGGTGCCTGCGTCGGCTTCGTCGTCCAGGAAGTCCTCCAGTACGGCGAGTTGGGCCTCCCACAGCGGGAAGGAGGCACGCGGGCCGACGTGGCCGCCGCACTCGGAGCCCTCGAACACGAACCGGCGCGCCCCGGCCTGCAGGAACTGCCGCAGCAGCCCTGGCGAGGGCACGTGCAGGTAGGTGCGGATCCCGGCCCGCTCCAGCGCCTCGGCCTGGGCGGGCCGGCCGCCCGCGATGATCGCGTGCGTGGGGCGCAGTTCCCGTACGGCTTCCAGCTGGGCGTTCCTGATGTCCTCGGGCGCGAAGCCGAGCACCCCCACGCCCCACGGCCGCCCGTCGAGCACGGCACGCGCCTCGGTCAGCATCGCCCGGGTCCGCTCGCCGTCGGCGAGGGCCAGCGCCAGGAAGGGCAGCGCCCCGTCCGCGGCGACGGCGGCGGCGAAGCCCGCCTGATCGCTCACCCGCGTCATGGGACCCTGCGCGACCGGGAGCCGGGTACCCAGGGCACGGCTCATGGGGGAGCCGGGGAGCAGGGCACTGGCGGGGCCGTGGTCGACAGGCTGGGGCGCGGGTGCGTCGGGCGATTCGACCGTGCGCTCGTCGAACGACTCGGCCGGACCGGCGGCGGCCGCTGCCGAGCCACTGTGAGCCACTGCCGACGCGCCGAAGGGCGCCGCCGAGCCACCATCGGCCACCGCCGCACCACCGCCGGCCTCCACCGACCCACCAAGCGGCCCCGCCGAACCACCGCCGGCCACTGCCGACGCACCGAAGGGCGCCGCCAAACCACCATCGGCCGCTACCGACCCCTCACCGACCGCTCGCGACCCACCAAACGGCGCGCCCGGGCCGCCATCGGCCACTGCCGGCCCGTCGCCGACCGCTGCCGACTCACCATCCGCGACTGTCGCCCCACCATCGGCTGCTACCGGCCCACCGCCGGCCACTACCGACCCACGGCCGGCCGACCCGCCGCCGTGCGACTCCGTCGGGCCGCGGCCGACAGACCCGGCCGACCCGCCGCCCGCCGGCCTCCCGGGCCCGGAATCCGCCCGCCTCGGCCTGTGGCCGTCCGCGCCCGCGTCCTCCGCCGCGTCCGCCCCCGCGTCCTCCGCCGCCCCGACGACCTCCCGGATCGCCGCCCGCATCTCGCGCACGGTCCGCGGTACGTCCCCCCACCGATCGGCGAACCGCGCGGCCAGGAAGCCGTCCTGGCCCACCGGCAGGAGCTGGCGGCGCAGGTCGCGCGCGCCGAGCAGGGAGGCGACCGCCTCGGCGTCGTCCGGGGGCTCAGGCGGGGCGTCCGGTCCGCGTCGGCGCAGTACCCGGTGCCCGGCGACGACCACGGTCTCGGAACCGTCCAGGGACCTCAGCGCGGCCCGCACCGCCTCCGGCAGCCGGGACTCGGCCAGCAGGGCCAGTTGGCTGTCGAGGACGACACCGGCCGCTCCGCCGGCCACCGCGGCCGCGGCCGTACGCGGCCCGATGCCGCCGCAGGCCCAGACGGGAACCTCCAACTCACCCTCGGTCAGCAACAGTTGGAGCAGGACGAAGGTACTCGGACCGCCGACCCGGCCACCGCTCTCGGCGCCTCGCGCGATCAGCCCATGAGCCCCGGCCCGCACCGCTTCCCGGGCCTGCGCCAGGTCGGTGACCTCCGCCAGCACCCGGTACCGCGCGGCCACTTCGCCCACGTTCCAGGGCGCGTCCCGCGCGAGGACCACGGTGTCGGGGGCACCGCCGAGTTCGCCGGGGTCCAGTGCGCAGCGTCCGGTCACCCGTACGCCGAAGGGCCCCGGCGCCGCTCTGCTCAGCCGGCGCAGTTCGTCGCGGGATCGCCGGTCGCCGTCGCCGAGGTCGAGGATGCCGAGCGCGCCGGCGCCGCAGGCTGCCACGGCCGGCCCGGCGTCGGGTTCTCCGAAGGGGGTGAGACACAGGATCAGGTCTTGGGCGCGCACGGGCGAGGTCATGATGCTCCGAAGAATCGGCAAGACAGCACGGTGGGGGGTGTGCGGCAGGACTCTCTGGTGCGAGGCCACCGGAACCTAGCGAGGTGCTTACTGGCGGGTCAATAACGCCGCGTCCTTTTCGCGGACGGTGGCATCGATTCGGCCAGCCCGCCGAATTCCCCCGCAAGCGCCGGAAATCAGAGCAATCCCCGTCCGCCGCATGACCGTGCGGCCCGGCCGAGCCTCTCGGCACACCCCCACAAGCCCGTCAAAGCGCCGGGCATATTCACCGTGGACTCACCCGGGGGCAACGTCGCGGGACACGGGATCGGTTTCTGTAAATTCCGCATGACTTCAGCCCGGTGGCTCGATCCCGGTACGCCCCCGAGCGGGGCGGCGAGTCCGCCGGAGGACGACGTCGGAGGGCCACCACGTGCCCGTGGTGGCCCTCCGACGTCAGCCGAGCAGCGAGCCGACCGCCGTCGGCGCGGAGACGAGGGTGCCCGCGACTCGGGGGACGAGCCGGCGCACCGGGTGCGCGGGAGGGACGGATTCCGCCGCGCCGGGGTCCTCGTGGGCGCCGGCCTGGGCGATCCGGGTCTCGTACCCCGGCTCGGCCGGCCGGCGCTCCCGGCCCTGGCCCTGCCCGTCCCCGTGCCCCTGCCCGCGCTCCTCACGCGGGGCGTCCCCGGCGGGGGGGGGGGCGGGGGGGGGGGGGGGGGGGGGCGGTTGGGGGGGGGGGTGGGGGGGGGGGGGGGGTGGGGGGGGGGGGGCGGCT
>NZ_JBWKFN010000033.1:61958-68850 GCF_056434245.1 Streptomyces sp. NPDC044064 | reverse complement strand
CCCTCCCCCCCCCCCCCCCCCCCCCCCCCCCCCCCCTCCCCCCCCCCCCCCCCCCCCCCCCCCCCCCCCCCCCCCCCCCCCCCCCGGCCCCCTTCGAGGGTTCGGTCCGGCCGGGGTGGGGCGCTGCCGGCGGCGTGCCGCGCTGTGACGGCGCACCCGCTCCCGCCCCCGCCTCAAGGACCCACCGCTGCCCCTTGGAGCCGTCGCGGTCCGCGACCACCACCCGGGTCGGGGAGTCTCCGGAGCCCGGGGCGAGGGCGAGCCCCTCGGGCCGGCGGAGCAGGACTTCGCCGCGGACCGTGATGTCGTACGAGACCTCTCCGGGGTGCACGACGCAGGCGGACACCACGACGCTCCGCGTTCCCGGGTCGGCGGCCAGGCACAGGGCGGGATCGGCGGCGCTGCGCAGCAGTCCGTCGTCCTGGTACGACCACTGCTGTGACCCGGCGGACGAGCACTCCGCCAGCACGGCACCCGCCCCCGCCTCGCCGTTTCCCCCTCTCGCGGCCAGACAGAGCCCGGAGGCGAGGCTGCGCAGCCTGCCGTGGGCGACCTCGACGGGATCGCCGGCCGAGGCGGCGGACGAGGAGACCGTGGCGGACCGGTCCCCGTCGGCGCCGGGACGGGCGGAACTGCCCACCGGGGCACCCCAGGTGGCCCCGGGACCCGGGACACCGTTGTCATCGGACCAGCCCCTGACCACGAGCACCGTGGCCAGCAGGGCGAGCGAGGTGAGACCGACGCCCACCGCCAGGGCCGTACGCCGCCTGCCCCCCGACACCGCACGTCGCCCGCCGTCGGGAACGGTGCGGTGCCGGCCGCCTTGCGCCGGGGTCACCGCGTGCGGCGCGGGCGGCTCCTCCTCCGGGGCGCCGCGGCCCGGCCGGGAGTCGAGATAGCGGCGGGCGCCCCAGCCGAGCACGGTCTCGGCGAGCAGGACTTCCAGGCCGCCCTCGAAATGGCTGAGCTGTTCGGCGGCGTGCCGGCAGTGGCGGCACGCCGCCAGATGCGCCTGCACATCCGGGAGCAGGGAGCCGCCGCGGCGAATGGGGACGTCCAGGAGGCGGTTGTGGAAGCGGCATTCCCTGGAGGGTGCGAGTTCGCGGTGGGCGCGTACGCAGCCCGCCCGGAATTGATCGCGGGCCCGCTCCAGGGCGATCTCGGCGGTGGCCGTGTCCACCCCCGACAGACCAGCGGGTATGTTTATGGGCTCCGCCTCGACCTCGGTATGCCACAGAAGGCATTGGGAGGCTGCGGGCAGGGCCTGGAATGCGCGTTCTGCGAGTTGCCGCCTTTCGGGCGTGCCGGGCTTTGTCGCGCGCAGACCACGGCCACCGGTGGTTCTGCGCAGTTCCGGCACGACCACACAGGCACCCTCGTCGGCGGCCCAGGTGCGGACGGTCTCACGGACGGCCACCAGCAGCTGCGGGCGCAGGGCGCCGCCGACCGCCCCGCTCGTGAGCCGGCCGAGTACCTGCTGGAAGGCGGCGGTGGCCACCAGTTGCGCCGCGGGCCCGGCGGCGGCCAGGCAGACGATCGCGTAGTCGCGGGTGGCCCGCCAGTGCCGGGCCAGGAGCAGCGCGACGGCGTGATGGCGGCCGTCGCCGGGGCCGCCCAGAAGGGCGACGAGATCACGGTCGGACTCCCCCGGCAGCGAACCGGGGCGGGGCGGGAACGGCGGGCGTGGGGGGTAGAGGGACGGCACGGAACACCATTTCCTTTCCAGCCGCAGGGCGGCATCCGAAATGGCGCCCCATCGGAAAGCAGTGCCTGATCGGTGCATACCTGAGGGGCCCGGCCTTGCCGTTCGGTTGCGACCTCTGCCCCTCTCACAGGAGGGCTCACCTTCGCACACCGACCTCACAGGAAACAAGAAGTTCGAATGACTCGGCGTCAAAGTCGGGGAAATGCACAACAGTTACCGGCGGTATCCACACACCTCTTTGAGGGTGCGGTTGCATGACGGTCAACTTGTGCGCACGCAAAGCCGGATGCCACACGAAATCTCCAACTCCCCGCCCGCCCCCTCGACGGACACGCACAGCCGGTTCCCACGTTCTTCCCGGCGCGCTCTCATCCGCGTGCCCGAGCATGGCCGCATGATCGCCCCCCACCCCACAGCGACCCCCGCCTCCGTCCGCTCGGTACGCAAGGCGGTCGTCCCGGCCGCCGGGCTCGGCACCCGGTTCCTGCCCGCGACCAAGGCGACGCCGAAGGAGATGCTCCCCGTCGTGGACAAGCCGGCCATCCAGTACGTCGTCGAGGAGGCCGCGGCGGCCGGTCTCGACGACATCCTGATGGTCACCGGCCGGCACAAGCGCGCCATCGAGGACCACTTCGACAGCGCCTTCGAGCTGGAGCAGGCCCTGGCGGCCAAGGGCGACACCGTGCGCCTCGACGCCGTACGCGATCCCGCACGGCTGGCCGACATCCATCACATCCGCCAGGGCGACCCGCTCGGCCTCGGCCACGCCGTGCTGTGCGCCCGCCACCACGTCGGGGACCAGCCCTTCGCCGTCCTGCTCGGCGACGATCTGATCGACCCGCGGGAAACCCTGCTCAGCCGCATGCTGGACGTCCGCGACCGGTACGCGGGCACGGTGGTCGCGCTGATGGAGGTCGACCCGGCACAGATCCACCTCTACGGCTGCGCGGCGGTGGAACCCACCGGCGAGGAGGGGGTCGTACGCGTCACCGGCCTGGTCGAAAAGCCGTCACCGGAGAAGGCGCCGAGCCGCTATGCGGTCATCGGCCGCTACGTCCTCGACCCCGCCGTCTTCGACGTCCTGGAACGCACCCCGCCGGGCCGCGGCGGCGAGATCCAGCTGACGGACGCCCTCCAGGACCTGGCCGCGGACGGCACGGTGCACGGGGTCGTCTTCGACGGCCTGCGCTACGACACCGGCGACAAGGCGGACTACCTGCGCACAGTGGTCCGCCTGGCCTGCGCCCGCCCGGACCTGGGTCCCGAATTCAGGGGCTGGCTCAGGGCGTTCGTGGCAGCGCTGGAGGACGGCGAGGCCGGCACCGGGAAGGAGCGCCGGGCGGCCTGAGACGACGCGAGGGGAGGGATCCACCGGACCCCTCCCCCAGAACACCCTGAACCTGACGGGGCCCGCGAATCCCGCAGACCACACCGGCCCCACGGGCTCTACAAGTCCCGCGTCAGTCCTTGCTGTTGGGACGCAGCGTCCACACGACCTGCATCTCGCCGGTGACCGCACCGTCCGCACGGCGGATCTCGATCGTCACCGGGAACTCGGGGCGCTGCCCCGCGTCCAGCTCGGCCACGACCTCGGCGGCCGGGCGGCCCAGCTTCGCGGTCGCGGTGACGGCGCCCATCGCCAGCTTCTTGTAGGCGATCTCGGCCCGCACGGCGAGCGGCACGGCACGCGAGAGCTGGTCGCCGAACGCGGCCAGCACGATGGCCCCACTGGCCGACTCCCCGAGCGTGAACATCGCACCGGCGTGCGGCCCACCCACGTGGTTGTGGAAGTCACCCTGGTCCGGCAGGGACACCACGGCCTGGTCCGGAGACGTCTCCAGGAACTCCAGGTTCAGCGTCCGGGCCATCGGCACGGTGGCGGCGAGCATGTCGCCGATCGACATCTGGTCTGCGCTCATGCCGCCATGTTACCCACGGGTAGGGTGGCTGGCCAGTACCCCCATTGATCACCGCTGTATCGTTGCGGCCCATGTGGCCAGGGGAACAGCCGCCGGGAAGCGGCCAGCAGCACAACCCGTACCAGCAGCCCGGCTACCAGCAGCCCGGCCCCTATCAGCAGCCGAATCCGTACCAGCAGCAGCCCAGCCCCTACGCCGGTCAGCAGCCGCCCGCCGAGTGGGGACAGCCCCCGGCACCGCAGCCGGGCGGCGGCGGGCGCACCAGGCTGGTGGCGATCCTGGCGGCGGCCGCCGTGGTGGTCACGGCCGGTGTGACCGGGGTCCTGCTGCTGGGCGGCAAGAGCGACGACAAGGCCCGGCCCGACCCCGCCACGTCCTCCCCCACCGCCACGCCCCCTTCGCCCACGGACAACCCGCGCTCGGCGGACGGCGTCCCGAAGCCGACGGTCGCCGGCTGGAAAGTCGTGGTGAACCCGGTCACCGGCATCGCCTTCGACGTCCCCGCCGGCTGGCAGGTGCGCTCCAAGGACTGGATCACCTACGTCACCGAGGACTCCGACGACAAGGTGCTGGTCGGCATGAAGGCCCCCGCCGTGCTGAAGGAGAAGTGGTGCGGCACGGACGAGGACAAGGACGGCAAGACCGACTACACCTCGCTGGCGAACGTGGGCACGCGCGGGAACAAGGGCGCCAAGAACCCGGCCGATGTCGCCCGCCAGGACTCGGCGAACTGGGTCTACGGCTGGTACACGCAGCCGGACCGCAAGAAGGTCACGACCGGCCCGGTCACGTCGTTCACCACCGCGTCCGGCATCACGGGCAGCGTCGCCACCTCCCGGTCGTCCGGGACGGTGAAGCGGGACCGGTGCGACACCGACGGCAAGGCGACCACGTTCGCCTTCAAGGACCGTGACGGCGCCATGCTGTCGTGGTCGTTCTTCGGTGCCGAGGGCGTCTCGGAGGAGGTCCCGGACGCCACGGTCAGCAAGATCATGCGGACCGTGCGGCTGTACGACGAGCAGTCACACTCCTGATTCGGTACGTCCCTGACGAGGGCCGGTGACCGAATCGTTTCCCTGGGCACACTAGGGTTGCTGGCCATGTGGCCAGGAGAGCAGCCGCCCGGGGGCGCGCAGAACCCGCAGAACAACCCGTACCAGCAGCCGGGTTACCAGCAGCCGAATCCGTATCAGCAGCCCGGCTACCAGCAGCACCCGCAGCAGGGGCAGCAGGGGCAGCAGGGGCAGCAGCCGAACGCGTACGGGCAACAGCCGCAGTGGGGAGCACCGGCTCCCGCCGGTGCCCCGCAGCCGCCGCAGAGCGGTGGTGGTGGCGGTGGCGGCAACCGGACCAAGCTGGTCGCCATCGTCGCGGCAACGGCCGTGGTCGTCGCGGCCGGTGTCACCGCATTCCTGGTCCTCGGCGGTACCAAGAAGGACGAGGCCGACAGCGGCAAGGACAAGGGCAAGGCCAGCCATTCGCCGAAGACGGATCCGACCGCGAGCTCGTCCGCCACGAACGACGACCCGCGCGGCGACGAGACCGAGAAGCCGACCGTCGCGGGCTGGAAGGTCGTCGTCAACCCCAAGTTCGGCACGGCGTTCGAGGTCCCGGCGAGCTGGGAGGTCGAGTCCCCCGGCACCTCCGTCTTCATGGAGGACCACGCCGACAACGACAAGCTGATCACCTCGGTGTCCGGACCGGCCGAGTACCAGTCGAAGTGGTGCTCGACGGACAGCAACAAGGACGGCAGGACCGAGGACACCGCACTGGCCGTCGCCGGCACCCGGGGCGAGAACGGCGCGAAGAGCCCCGCCGACGCGGCGGTCACACGGGTGCCGTGGTACGTCTACGGCGGCTACACCCAGCCCGACAAGAAGAGCATCACCTTCGACAAGAAGGCCACGCCCTACAAGACCGCGTCGGGCCTTCAGGGCGCCTACGCCTGGGCCCACTCCGCCAACAGCCCGCAGAAGGGCAAGTGCGCGAGCGACGGCAAGGCCCTGACCTTCGCCTTCAAGAACTCGGCCGACGACATCGTGTCGTTCGACTTCTACGGCGCCAAGGGCGTGCACAACGAGGTCGACACCGCAACGATCATGAAGATCCTCAGCACGGTACGGCTGCACGGCGATCCGACGAACAGCAACTGACGGATCGGCGGTGGAGGGCCGGGAAGCCGCCCGGTGACCTCCACCGCCGAGGCCGTCAGACCGGGCAGCCGGGCCCGGTGGCGGGGTTGGTGCAGGTGTTGCTGCCGGGACCACCGTCGTTGAAGTTGGTGCCGGGACCACCGTCGAGGCTGTCGTTGGCCTCGCCGCCGAAGAGGTCGTCGTTGCCGGCCTCGCCGGAGAGCGTGTCGTTGCCGGTGTTGCCGAACAGGTCGTCGTTGCCGTCGCCGCCGAAGAGCGTGTCGTTGCCTTCGCCTCCGAAGACGGTGTCATTGCCGTCGTCGCCGAAGAGGTTGTCGTCACCGTCGCCGCCGTTGAGGCCGTCGCCGCCGTCCCCGCCGGAAACGGTGTCGTTGCCGGCGCCGCCGTTGAGGCTGTCGCTGCCCTTGCCTCCGTCGAGGTTGTCGGCGCCGCTGCCGCCGTCGAGGCTGTCGTCGTTGGCCTCGCCGGCGAGGGTGTCGCTGCCGTCTCCGCCGGAGAGGACGTCGTCGCCGTTGCTGCCGTTGAGGACGTCGTTGCCGTTGCCGCCGTCGAGACCGTCGTTGCCGTTGCCGCCGAAGAGCGTGTCGTTGCCGTTGCCGCCGGAGAGGCTGTCGTTGCCGGAATCGCCGCAGATCCGGTCGTCGCCGCCCAGGCCGTCGACGCGGTCGTTCCCGGCCAACGCGACGATCACGTCATTGCCCGGGGTGCCCACGATGTCGTCGTCGCCGTTCGTACCGACGATCGTCGCGGGCACGCCCTCACAGGTCGGGGCGGGCGCGTGGGCGGCAGGCACCGTGGCGGGTGGGCGAGCGGCGCCGGTGACGAGGCCCGCGGTCGCCAGGGCCAGCAAGGGAAGCAGCAGGCGGCCCGCGCGACGTGCCCTCGGGCGCGCGCCCGGCGGCATGGCCGACCCGGAGTCTCCGTCGGGTCGGTTGTTCCGGCGGTCCGGCAGATCCAGTTCCATCAACGTGCACCTTTCAAGCGGAAAGAGAGTTCCCGTGCGAGGGGCCGGGTCCCGGCCCCCCCCCCCACAGACCCGGACCCAGCCCCCTCTCCGAGCGGCCCCCACAGGGGGGTCGGTTTCAGTTTTGGTAAGCGACGACCACGGTCGTGGC
>NZ_JBWKFN010000033.1:0-61948 GCF_056434245.1 Streptomyces sp. NPDC044064 | reverse complement strand
TTTGTCTTTGTTTTTTTTGTTTGACAAACGGAGAAACCCCGGCCAAGAATACACCTACAGGGGGGGGGGAGGGGTGGGGGGGGGGGGGGGCCCCCCCCCCCCCCCCCCCCCACGGCAGGCCGGGACCCGGCCCCATTGCAGATCGGATCCAGCGGGGGGTTCGGTGTCAGTTGCGGCAGCCGATGACCACGGTCGGGGCACAGTTGGTGGGCACGTTGCCGTTCACCCGGGATCGGTCCAGGGTGACGCTGGCGACCCCGCCCTCGTTGTCGAAGCCGCCGGGGGCGTTCGTGGCGCGGTTGTCGTTGACGTTGCTGCCGGTCAGAGACACGATGCCGGGACCGAAGTTGGCGAATCCGCCCCCTACTCCGTTCAGGCCCACCACACGGTTGGCGTTGATGTTGCTGTCCTCCACGACGGCATGGCCGTCGTTGGCGATGCCTCCGCCCTTCTCATCGGCGGTGTTGTTGACCACCCGGCTGCGGATGAGTTCGAGCGTTCCGTCGACGGCGATGCCGCCGCCGTTGCGGAATGCGTGGTTGTCGCTGATCTGGCTCTGTGTGATGTGCATGGTGGTGAACTGAACGCCGCCGAGGCCGCCGGAGAAGTTGCCCTGGTTGTCCCGGATGTTGCTGCGGTCCAGGTTGAGGGTGCCGTTGAGGACCGCGATGGCGCCGCCGAAGTCACCGGATGACGTGGTCGCATCGCCGTTGGTGATCGTGATCCGGTCCAGGTCCAGGTTGGCGTTGACCTTCAGGACGCCGAACGACGGAGCGCTCGCGCTCCGCGTGATCGTCGCGTTGTTGCCGTGAATGGTGAGCGGCACGTTGATCTGCAGCGACGTGGTCAGGACGTATCTGCACCCCGGCGCCAGCTCCAGGGTGTCGTTGGGGCCGGCGGTGTTGACGGCTTGGACCAACGCCGCGGAGTCACAGGGAACCTCCGTCTGCGCGGACGCCGGCGATGCCGTGGCCAGCGCGGTGGCGGCTACGGCGACGCATACGGCAGGGGACAGGTACAACGAGCTGCGACGCTGCATCTTGTGATCCTTCCGGGTGTGCGGGACGGTCCCTGCACAGCCAGTCCGATTCCCCGCGTCAAGCCTCTGCCGTCGGTTTCAGCCCCTTGCCACCCGATTGCACCGCAATGGATCACTGCAATGGGTCACCCCACAGAACGCCCGGCAACCGCTCCGGTCCCTCAGCCGATGCCGAAGGCCCCGTCGGGGGGCTCGGGGGAGGGTACGGCGTCGCTGTCGCCGACCGGCTGGGCGGCACCGATGAAGTCCCGCAGTGCCGGACCGTGTTCGACACGGGCCGGGAAGACGTCGGCGGCGGTGAGACGGGCGACGACAGCCGTGTCGACGGGCCGGTGCGAGGCGACGAGAACCGCGTTGCCGAACCGTCGGCCGCGCAGCACGCCCGGCTCGGCGATCAGCGCCAGCTCCTCGAACACGGCCGCGAAGTTGGCCAGTTGGGAACGCAGGAACCCGAACGGCGCAGCGTCGGCGAGGTTGGCCAGATAGATGCCGTCGGGCCGCAGCACACGCTCGGCCTCGCGGGCGTAGGTGAGCGAGGTGAGGTGGGCCGGGACCCGTGAGCCGCCGAACACGTCGGCGATCAGCACGTCGGCCGAGTCGTCCGGGGCGGCCTCGAGCCAGGCCCGGGCGTCGGCGCTGTGCAGCACGACACCCGAGCCCGCCGGAACCGGCAGCTGCTCGACGACCAGGTCCAGCAGCGCCCGGTCGGCCTCGACCACGTCCTGCCGGGAGCCGGGCCGGGTGGCGGCGAGGTACCGGGGAAGCGTGAGCGCTCCCCCGCCCAGGTGCACCACGTCCAGCGCGAGCCCCTCCCCGGCCACGGTGTCCAGCACGTACCCGAGCCGCCGCGTGTACTCGAACTCCAGATACGTCGGCTCGTCCAGGTCGACGTAGGACTGCGGCGCCCCGTCGACCGTGAGCAGCCAGGCCCGCTCCCGATCGACATCGGGCATCAGCTTGGCAGTGCCGTGGTCGACGGCCCGGGTCACAGGTATGGCTTCACTCACGACGCCATTGTCTCCGGTCCGGGAGGACACCGGGCACAGAGCCCCGGCCAGGGGCGCGGGACACCGCGCGGCCGGCCGTGACCGGCCCGCGGTCCCCCACGCACCAGGCCCCCTGCGGTCCGGGGACCCTCAGCCGACAGAGGTGACCGTACCGGCCCCCACGGTCCGCCCGCCCTCACGGATGGCGAACCCGAGGCCCGGCTCCAACGGCACATCGCGCCCCAGCTCGACCGTCATCTCGACCGTCTCCCCGGGCCGCGCGACCGCCGCCTCCCCCAGGTCGACGTCCCCCACGACATCGGCCGTGCGGATGTAGAACTGCGGTCGGTACCCCGTGGACACCGGCGTCGTACGCCCGCCCTCACGACCGGCCAGCACGTAGACCCGCGCAGCGAAGCGCCGGCTCGGCACCACGCTCCCCGGCGCGGCCACCACGTGCCCCCGCCGGACGGCGTCGCGCGGTACACCGCGCAACAGCACGGCCACGTTGTCCCCGGCCTGCGCCTCCTCCATCGGCTTGCCGAAGGTCTCCAGCCCGGTGACGACGCTCTCCACGCCGGCGCCGAGCACCGACACCCGGTCCCCCAGGCGGAGCGTGCCCCGCTCCACGGCGCCCGTGACGACCGTGCCCCGCCCGGTGATGGTGAGCACGTTCTCCACCGGCAGCAGGAACGGCGCGTCCAGATACCGCTCGGGCATCGGCACATAGGTGTCGACCGCGTCGAGCAGCGCCTCGATCGACGCCGTCCAGCGCGGGTCACCCTCCAGCGCCTTCAGCCCGGAGACCCGTACGACGGGCACGGCGTCCCCCGGGTACCCCTGCGCGGTGAGCAGGTCGCGGACCTCCAGCTCGACCAGGTCGGTCAGCTCCTCGTCGCCCGCGTCGGCCTTGTTGAGCGCGACGACGATGTGGTCGACACCCACCTGCCGGGCCAGCAGCACGTGCTCGGCGGTCTGCGGCATGATCCCGTCGAGCGCGGAGACGACGAGGATCGCCCCGTCGAGCTGCGCGGCGCCGGTGACCATGTTCTTGACGTAGTCGGCGTGGCCCGGCATGTCGACATGGGCGTAGTGCCGGGTGTCGGTCTCGTACTCGACGTGCGCGATGTTGATGGTGATGCCGCGGGCAGCCTCCTCCGGGGCCCGGTCGATGCGGTCGAACGGGACGAAGGTGCCGGTGCCGCGCTCGGCCAGGACCTTGGTGATGGCGGCGGTCAGGGTGGTCTTGCCGTGGTCGACGTGGCCCATCGTGCCGATGTTCAGGTGCGGCTTGGTGCGCACGTATGCCGTTTTGGACATGGCTGTACCTCGAAGCCTCTCAGCGGTACGGAAACGCGGGACCCCGGGGAGTGGCCGACCCTCCCCCTCCGGGGTCCGCCGGACGATCCGGAGAGGGTCAGCTTCGGGCGCCGTCGACAGCGGCCGCGAGGATCGGGACGGCAGCCTTCGGCGCATCCGCGACGGCGGATGCTGCGAGGAGGAAGGCGTACCGGAACATGTCGACGATCATCGCCGACGGTTTGTCCGGCGTCGAATGGTTTTTCGCGGTACGCGAGTCGGGGCAGTGGGAGCGGCTGCCCTCAGGAAATGTTCCGGCGGCCGTCAGGAGATGTTCTTCAGCGCCTCGCGCACGGTCAGCGGCGCGAACCGGCTCCGCTCACGTGCCAGGAAGCCGCGTACGGCCTCGGGATCGGTCTTGGCGTACTCGCGCAGGCACCAGCCGATGGCCTTGCGGACGAAGAAGTCGGGGTGGCCGGACTGGAGCAGGCAGTGGGCGAACAGCCGGTCGGTGTCGGTGCGTTCCTTGTAGCGGAGCTGGTGCAGCAGGGCCGTACGCGCCACCCAGAGGTCGTCGTCGGTGATCCAGGCGTCCATGTCGGCCGTGAGCGCGGGGTCGGCCGCGACCAGGGCGCCGACGAGGTGTGCGGCGAGCAGATCGACGGTGTCCCACCAGGAGGCGGTGGTGACGAGGTGCCGGGCGACGGGCAGGAACGCGGAGGAACAGCGGGCCGCGTGGCGGCGCAGGTAGTCCACGGCGAAGTAGTGGTACTCCCGCTCGGGCAGCTGCCAGCAGCGCAGGGCGATCGCGGCGCAGTCGGCCTCGTCCGGCCGGGCGGTGCCGGCCAGGACGGTGCGGGACAGGGTGCGCCGGTCCGGGGTCGGGATCCCGAGGAAGGGCGCCACGTCCTTCATGTACGCCCGCATCGCCGCGGCCCTGCCGGGATCGGCCGCGGCGGTGTACGTGGCGGTCAGCCGCTCCAGCACGGCGTCGGCGAGGGCGCTGGGCGGCACGTCCTGCGGGGCCGCACCTGTGACGGTCATGGGACGAACGATACGGCGATCACGCGGTCACGGGCCGTCCTGCCCCGCGATGACCAGGCGGTAGCCGTAGTCCATGGACTCCTGGTCCAGCAGGTCCGCGTGGCGGCGCTGCCAGTCTCCCGTGGCCAGGTCCGCGCGCGGTCGGGCGATCACCGGTCCGACCACGGACGGGGGAAGTCGGGCGAACGTGGAACTCGCCCGCCGGACGATCGGGTCGAGGTAGCACTCCGGGCGCCGCCAGTACGCGATCTGGAAACCGTCGGTGAAGTCGTGCGGGACGGTGAAGGGAAGGACGGTGTGCGCGCCGAGCGCCTCCACCACTTCGGACAGCGGGGTGAAACGAGCGTGCTCGAGCTGGCGGATCTCGGGGAGGTACTCCTCGATCGGCCACAGCTCGGGCAGATGCCTTGGGCGATCAGCTGTCGGCGTAGGGACCTCGATCACCGCATGGCCGCATGGCTAGATTGAGGCGGTGGAGACGACACACCGGCCCGCAGCGCGGGTCATCTGCCTGGACGCCGCCCACCGCGTACTCCTGCTGCGCTGGCGCGACCCGTTCGACGACACACTGCTGTGGGAACCGCCCGGCGGGGGCATGGACCCCGGTGAGACACCGCTGGAGGCGGCACGGCGCGAACTGGCCGAGGAGACCGGACTGGACCCGGCCACGGTCACCGACCGGTCCGTGCCCGTCGAACGAGACGTGTGGTGGAACGGCAAGCGCTATTCGGGCACGGAGCAGTTCTTCCTGGCCCGGTTCACCGAGGAAGAGCCGGCGCTCGTACGGACCGGCCTGCTCCCCGACGAGCAGATCACCCTGGACACCCATGCCTGGATCGCCTGGCGGGACCTGGCCTCGCTCCCGGACCGCCTCGAACCGCCCCAGCTGCTGACCGTACTGGAAGCACTGGTACCGGAGGGCCCCTGGCGGACCTGAGGCGGCCGGCACGGGACAGCCCGGCACGCCCTGCGCACGGGGACGGTGATGAGACGGACCATACGGCGATCACACGCATGCGTCGGTTAGGGTCGCCGGATGCTCGATGCCAACCGCTCTGGCACCGCCACGGCCTCTCCCCGGGCCGCCGCCATGGAGCAGGCCGTCCCCACGGCCGTTCCCGTCCCGCCCCTGCCTCGCACGGGGTTCGCCGCCCGCTGCAGGCGCCTGGTGCTGTCGCCGTACGCGCGGCTGTCCCTGCTGCTCGCCCTGCTCGCGGGCGCCGCGTCCTGCGTGCTCGCGTTCGAGCCGCAGCGGCTGCTCACGCACGGCTGGCCGCCGCAGCTGGGCGGGGCCGCGGCGGCCGTCGTGTTCGCGGTGGCGTACGGGCTGTGCACGGTGGCGTTCGTGCCGCGCCCCCTGCTGAACCTGGGGGCGGGCGCGCTGTTCGGCTCCCAGGTCGGGCTGACCACGGCGCTGGCCGGCACGGTGCTCGGCGCCGGCGTCGCCTTCGGGCTCGGCCGGGTGCTGGGGCAGGACGCGCTGCGGCCGTTGCTGCGCGGCCGCTGGCTGAAGGCGGCCGACGGGCAGCTCAGCCGGCACGGGTTCCGTTCCATGCTGGCGGCCCGGCTCTTCCCGGGCGTGCCGTTCTGGGCGGCCAACTACTGTGCCGCGGTCTCCCGGATGGGCTGGCTGCCGTTCCTGCTGGCCACGGCGCTCGGCTCGATTCCGAACACGGCCGCCTACGCGGTCGCCGGCGCCCGCGCCTCGGCGCCGACCTCGCCCGCCTTCCTGATCGCGATGGCCTCCATCGCCCTGCCGGCGCTCGCGGGCACGGTGGTGGCCTGGCGCAAGCGCCACCACCTGCGCGAGCAGTGATCGGCTGTTGATCGCCGATGATCCTTCAGACGCCTTCCAGGATCATCGCGTTGGCGAGCCCGCCCGCCTCGCACATGGTCTGCAGGGCGTAGCGCGCACCGCGCTCGCGCATGGCGTGGACCAGGGTGGTGGTCAGACGGGTGCCACTGGCGCCCAGCGGGTGGCCGAGGGCGATGGCGCCGCCGTGCACGTTGACCTTGGCGAGGTCGGCGCCGGTCTCCTGCTGCCAGGAGAGGACCACGCTGGAGAAGGCCTCGTTGATCTCGAACAGGTCGATGTCGGCCAGGCTCAGCGAGGCCCGGCGCAGCACCTTCTCCGTCGCCGGGATGACACCGGTGAGCATCAGCAGCGGGTCGGAGCCGGTGACGGCGAAGCTGTGCAGGCGGGCGAGCGGGCGCAGGCCGAGACGGGCCGCGGTCTCGCTGGAGGTGATCAGCACTGCGGAGGCGCCGTCGTTGACGGGGCTCGCGTTGCCCGCGGTGACGTTCCACTCGATCTGCGGGAAACGCTCGGCGAAGCCGGGGTCGTAGTAGGCGGGCTTGAGGCCGCCGAGGATCTCCGGGGTGCTGCCGGGCCGTACGCATTCGTCGCGGGTGACGCCCTCCAGCGGCGCGACCTCGGCGTCGAACAGGCCGGCCTCCCACGCGGCGGCGGCCTTGTGGTGGGAGGAGACCGCGAACTCGTCCATCCGCGCGCGCGTGAGGGACCACTTGGCGGCGATGAGTTCGGCGCTGATGCCCTGCGGTACCAGGCCCTCCGGATAGCGCTCGGCCACGCCCGGGCCGAAGGGGTCCTGGCCGGCCGGCACGTTGGACCACATCGGCACGCGGCTCATCGACTCGACGCCGCAGGCGACGACGAGGTCGTAGGCGCCCGAGAGGACGCCCTGCGCGGCGAAGTGCACGGCCTGCTGGGAGGAGCCGCACTGCCGGTCCACGGTGGTCGCCGGGACCGTCTCCGGAAATCCGGCGGCGAGGACGGCGTACCGGGTGGTGTTCATGGCCTGCTCGCCGACCTGGTCGACGGTGCCGCCGATGACGTCGTCGATCAGCGCCGGGTCGACGCCGGAGCGCTCGACCAGGGTGCGCAGGGTGTGCGCGAGGAGCTGCACGGGGTGGACGTGGGCGAGGGAGCCGTTCGGCTTGCCCTTGCCGATGGGGGTGCGTACGGCTTCGACGATCACTGCGTCTCGCATGGTGCGGGCCTCCTTGGCCGCCTGGCTACCCGTAGGGAGCTACCAGTGAGTAGGAAATCCAAACTCACGATAGCTCGCCGAGTTGGAAAATCAAACCCTCCTCTAGACTGACCATCATGGCCGCCACGAAAGACCCGCGCCCCTGCTCCATCGCCGACGCCCTCGCCGTGGTCGGCGAGAAGTACTCCCTGCTCGTCCTGCGCGAGGTGTGCCTGGGCAACGGCCGCTTCGACCAGCTCGTGCGCAACATCGGCGCCCCGCGCGACATCCTGGCCACCCGCCTGCGCCGGCTCGTGGACGCGGGGATCCTCACCAAGCGCGCCTACAGCGAGCGCCCGCAGCGCTTCGAGTACCGGCCCACACCGGCCGGGCTGGAGCTGGAGCCGGTCCTGATGACCCTCAAGGAGTGGGGCGACCGCCACCTGCGCCAGGGAGCCGACCTCCCCATGGTCATCGAGCACAGCTGCGGCAGCGAACTGGTCCCCCAGGTCACCTGCCGGGCCTGCGGCGAGCCCGTCCACCACGAGGACCTGACGGCCCACCCGCAGGCTCCGGGCTGGACGATCACCGGCCCGACGGCCGCCCGGGCCGTCGGCCGCTCCTCGCACCCGACCTGATCGGGCACAGGATGTCGGGTCCGGCAGGGCGAGTCCTTCCTAACGTGAGTGATCGAAAGGGAAGGAGGCCGGGGTGCTGGAGCGACTGAACCAGGCCATGGAGCACATCGAGGGCCACCTCGACCGGCGGATCGAGGGGGCCGACCTCGCACGGATCGCGGTGACTTCGGAGTACCACCTGCGGCGGCTGTTCTCCGCGCTGGCCGGGATGCCGCTGTCGGAGTACATCCGGCGCAGGCGGCTCACGGTCGCCGGCGCCGAGGTGCCGGCCGGGGACCGGACGCTGCTGGAGATCGCGGTGCGGTACGGCTACACGTCGGGGGAGGCGTTCGCGCGTGCGTTCCGCACGGTGCACGGCGTCGGTCCCGGCGAGGCAAGACGGTCCGGTGCGAGTCTGCAGTCCCAGCCACGGCTGTCCTTCCGTCTCACCGTCGAAGGGAGCAGCAGCATGCGATACCGGATCGTGGAGAAGGACGAGTTCCGTGTGGTCGGCAGGAAGGCGCGCGTTCCGCTCGTGCACGAGGGGGTGAACCCGGCCATCGCCGACCTCATCCGGAGCATCGGGCAGGAGACGCTGCAGCGCATTCAGCGCCTGTCCGATCAGGAGCCGCAGGGGATCGTGGGGGTGAGCGACGACCTCGACCCGAGTCGCGCGGAGGGGACCGAACTCGACTACTACCACGGGGCGGTGACCGGCGCCGCCGCGCCCCGGGACATGGATGCGCTGACCGTGCCGGCCGGGACGTGGGCCGTCTTCGAGAGTTCCGGGCCGTTCCCCCAGGCGCTCCAGCACCTCTGGCGGGACGTGTTCACGCAGTGGTTCCCGTCCAACCCCTACCGGAGCCGGCCGGGACCGGAGATCCTGCGGACCCGGCTGTCGCAGGACGCCGCACAGGCGGACGCGGAGCTGTGGATCCCCGTGGAGCGGACTGCGCTCTGACGACTGATGATCGAGGGGCGGGACACATTCTGTCCCGCCCCTGCGGCAGCGCCTACGAGGGATACACGTCCAGCCGTCCGCACATCCCGAACTTCCCCACCTCCGAGGGCCGTTCGGCCCGTACGGCGGCTTCGGCGAGGTGGGATACGTCGCCGCGTCCGAGGCGGGCCAGGTGGTCCCCGGTGATCTCGGCGGCCGCGAGTGCCCCGTGCCGCCACCGCTCGCGCCACTCGGCCAGCCGAGGCCGCACGAGGGCCGCGGCGGCCCGGTGGAAGGCGGCCAGGGACTCGGGTCCGGTGGCCGCACGCAGGGCGCGGTACCCCTCCAGGGCCAGGTCCCGGCGGGCGCGGGCGAGCCGCTCCCGCTCCTCCTCGGGCGCGTCGGCCGGGATCACGGTCGCGACGGCGTACGTGTCCGGGTCGGTCAGGTACGGCGGGGGCAGGGTGAGCACCGCGTCACCGGCCTCCGGCAGGCCGCTGTTCTGCATCAGGACGGTGATGCGCAGGTCGCCGTCGTTGACCAGCCGGTGGACGGTGCCCGGCGTGAACCAGGCGACCGTGCCCGCCTCCAGGGGCGTGACCCGGTACCCGGACGCCGTCAGCGTCTGGACGGCACCCGTGCCGCCGGTGACCACGTACCCCTCCGAACAGGCCAGGTGCAGATGGGGCGTTCCGCCGTGCAGGCCGTCGGCGGCGGGCCAGTCGTAGACACACAGGCGTGACACGGCGACCCCGCCGGGCAGCCCGCCGTACCCGCTCACCACGGGTGCGCCTCCAGGTACTCGGCGATCTCCTCCCGCCCCCAGGCACCGCCGGCGACGACGACGCGGTAGCGGCGGGTGAGGGTGTCGGCGGGGGCCAGCTCGAACTCCTCGTGGAAGGCCCAGGACGGGGCGATGGCCGCGAAGGGGTCGTTGCGGACGAACCAGTGGGCGGGGTGGGTTCCCCCGGCGCCCGAGTGATCGTTCTCCGGGGCGTGCGCAAAGACGACGGTGGCGTGCCCGTCGGTGCCGTCGTGCTCGCCGGACAGGGCCAGCCAGGGGCCCTGCGTACCCATCAGTTCCGGGCCCTCCCCTCCGGGGCCGACGATCCGGCCGCCGCGGAAGGCGCGCGGACCGCGCCAGAACAGGCCGGTGTAGCCGGCCATCTCGCGCCCGGCGGTGGTCGGACTGCCGAAGCGGAGGGGCTCGTCGCGGCGGTTGGTCACCGCGGACGACCAGGTCAGCGCCCAGGTGCCGCAGGCCGGGTCGACGTCGTGCACCTCGACGCGGCGGACCTCCTCGGCCCACAGCTCGCCGCCGTGCGGGTGCCAGGTCAGCCGCTCGGCGATGACGGCCCGGTCCTCGTCCGCGGCGATCTCGTCGAAACCGACGTGCGCCATCGAGCCGATCCGCTCGGGGAGTTCGAGATAACCCTCCCCATGGACGTAAGTGTTGCCGCCCCACAGGTTCGCCCCGGACAGATGCGAGGCGGTCAGCGACAGGCCCTTGTGCCAGCGGTGGTCGTTGGGCCGGTAGTCGGTGACGACGTCGCCCGCCAGGGTGCGCACCGGGTGGAGGTACGGCTTCGGCGCCTCCCAGGCAGCCTCCCGGCGGTAGACGTAGGCGAACAGCTCGACGCCGGTGAGCGGTTCCGTCAGGGTGATCCGGTCGCCGTGGGCGTGCACGAGGCGCAGGCCGCCGCTCATGCCGGGACCTCCTCGGCCTCCTCGGGCGCCCAGCCGGACGCGTCGCCGTGCAGGGCCGTGTAGTACGGGTCGCCGGGGCCGAGCTCGCCGCGGCGTACGGTCGTGTCGCTGAACGCCGACTTGTACAGGGCGGTGATCAGCTCCAGGCTGGTGCGCCCGTCCGCCCCGCTGCTGCGCGGCCGCTCCCCCGCGCGCATGCTCACGACCAGCTCCCGCAGCTGCGCGAGGTGCGAACTGGGCACGTCGGGCCCGAAGTCGCGCCAGGCGGCGACCTGTTCGGACGGTACGCCGGGAGCCGGGGTGATCCGCCAGTCGGCGTTGGCGTGCCCGTAGAGGTGGGTCAGTTCGACGGTGGCGCGTTCGCAGTCGACGCGGATACGGCTGACCTCGTCGGGGCTGAGCACACTGTTGACGACGGTCGCCAGCGCACCGTTCTCGAAGCGGACGAGTGCGGTGGAGACGTCCTCGGTCTCCACGTCGTGCACCAGCCGGCCGGCCATGGCCCGTACCTCGCTCCACGGCCCGAGCAGGTCGAGCAGCAGATCCATCTGGTGGATGCCGTGCCCCATGGCCGGGCCGCCGCCCTCGGTCTGCCAGCGCCCCCGCCAGGGCACGGCGTAGTAGGCGCTGTCCCGGTACCAGGTGGTCTGACAGTGGGCCACCAGCGGGCGCCCCATCGTCCGTTCGGCGAGGAGCTGCCGCACATGCCTGGCCCCGGAGCCGAAGCGGTGCTGGAAGACGATCGACGCGTACGGCCCGCCGTCGGTGTCCTCCTCCGCCTCGATCGCGTCGAAGTCGGCGAGCGAGGGCACCGGGGGCTTCTCGCACCACACCCAGGCCCCGGCGCGCAGCGCGGACACCGTCTGCGCGCGGTGCAGCGTGGGCGGGGTGCCGATGGTGACCAGGTCGGGCCGCTGCTCGGCGAGCATCAGGTCGAGGTCGGTGTAGGCGTGCGGGATCCCGGCCTCGGCGCAGAACGCCTCGACGGCGTCCTTGTCGATGTCGACGGCGGCCACGACCTCCGTCTCGCCCTCCTCGGCGAGCCGGGCGAGTGCGGGCAGATGCGATCCGCGCCCGATGGCGCCGGTGCCGACGACGGCGGCCCGGATGCGCCGGCCGGAGAAGGGGGATGTCGAGCGAGGCATGGGCGGGTTCAGCACTCCTCCGGGGACGGCGGCGGGCGCGGTGCGGCGAGTGCAGCAAGCGCTTTCTCCTGCGCTGCAACGTAAGCGGAGGCGCCGGGGCCGGTCAACACCCCGTGCCGCCCTTGGACCTTCGTGTCCCGCCGCCCACCGCGGGCCGGCCCGAACCCCTGTTCCCGGGCGGGCCGGGAAGCCCGATACGCTGCACTCGTCACATGATCACCACGTATCCCATCAGCGCTTGGACGTCGCACCTTCATGTCTTGGTTTGAATCCCTCGTCCTCGGACTCGTCCAGGGGCTGACCGAGTTCCTGCCCGTCTCCTCCAGCGCGCATCTGCGGCTGACCGCGGCCTTCTCGGGCTGGAAGGACCCCGGGGCGGCCTTCACCGCGATCACCCAGATCGGTACGGAGGCGGCGGTACTGATCTACTTCCGCAAGGACATCGGGCGGATCATCTCGGCCTGGTTCCGTTCACTGTCCGACAAGGCGATGCGGCACAACCACGATGCACAGATGGGCTGGCTGGTGATCGTCGGCTCGATCCCGATCGGTGTGCTCGGCGTGACGCTCAAGGACCAGATCGAGGGTCCGTTCCGCGATCTGCGGATCACCGCGACGATGCTCATCGTCGTCGGCGTGGTGATCGGCATCGCCGACCGCCTGGCGGCCCGTGACGAGACCGGGGGGCGGCACCGCGCGCCCAAGCAGCGCAAGACGCTGGAGAACCTCGGCGTCAAGGACGGCCTGATCTTCGGTCTCTGCCAGGCATGTGCCCTCATCCCCGGCGTCTCCCGCTCCGGAGCGACCATCAGCGGCGGCCTGTTCATGGGCTACAGGCGCGAGGCGGCCGCCCGTTACTCCTTCCTGCTGGCCATCCCGGCGGTGCTGGCGTCCGGACTGTTCGAGGTGAAGGACTCGGTGGGCAGCGGCGATGTCGACTGGGGCCCGACCCTGTTCGCGACGGTGATCGCGTTCGCGTCGGGATACGCGGTGATCGCCTGGTTCATGAAGTGGATCTCCAACAAGAGCTTCATGCCCTTCGTCTGGTACCGCATCGCCCTCGGCATCGTCATCATCGCGCTGGTGAGCGTGGGCGTCCTGAGCCCCCACGCGGCGGAATCGGCAAGCTGACGGACCTGACGGTCCACCCCGACTCCGGTGCGTCCACCGCCGTTTCGGACATCTCCCACACCCTGGACGGGACGGGCCTGAACGAGCCCCCTCCGACCTGCCCTCCCGCTCCCCCGAAGTGGCCATGGCCTGCGGATCCAGTGCCCGCGAGGAGGACGAACGGGCTTGCCCGGAGGGGCAGTTCACCGCCACCCACGACTTCTTCCGGTCGGCGGCCCGTCGAGGCATATGCCTTCTGGGCTGCCGCGACCGCGAACGCGGACGTGCCGGCCGGTGACCAAGCCCATACGTTCTGAGTAGCGACGCGGTAGCGCAGTGTCAGTGCTTGCCCCTACGCTTGTCCGCATGTCCCCCGATTCACTGACCCCTGGTTCCGTGCGGTCTGCTGCCGAGGTGAACGAGCAGATCCGGGCGCTGTGGCTGCGTGCGGGCGGCACCCTGTCGGCCCAGGAGCGCGCGGAGTACGAGCTGTTGGTGGTCGAGTGGGCGGCGGCCATCCGCGGAGAGATCATCGAGGCGGCCTGAGGCCGGAGTCCGGAGCCGGTGCCCGATCCGCGACGCTACGCACGCAGATGCGCGAGCACCTCGTCGGTCACGGCGTACGGCCGCTCCTGCGGCAGCAGCTCCGCCGCCCGGTCGAGGTCGCCGGCCCGCACCAGCGCGTGGATCTCCGCCGCCAGCGGTGTCACGTCCTCGATCCCTACGATCCACTCGTCCGCGTACCGGGCGGCCGCCGCGCCCGCGAGGCCGAGCTGCAGCGAGCGGTGCGGCAGCGCGTTGAGGTGCAGGTCCCGCTCCGGGTCCCACTGGACGCGGGCCGGTGACCGCCTCAACTCCCGTTTCCAGGCCGCCTGGTTCTCGTGCAGGCCGGAGACGTAGTGCGACAGGCAGGAGTTGCGCAGGGCCCACTCGAAGCCGTCGCGGGCGATCTCTACGGCGAGGACCGTCTCCTGGCCCTCCTTGGTCCCCCAGCCGCAGCGGTACATCATCCACAGGAACGACGGCTTGATCCAGGTCAAGCCGTGTTCACAGACCTTTCTGGCCTGAACTAGATCAACACAGCAAAACGATCCCATAGGCCACCTACCCAAGGGCCTGATGTGGTGCTGTACTGCAGAGATGGGGGATGTTTGGACAGCTGTCGGCGCTATGAGTGCTGCGATCGGAACCGTAGTCGTGATCGCCGCTTCGTTCTTCGCTTACTCGTAGATCAAGGAAGCCCGTCTTTCTCGGCATGTTCAGCTCCTCATCTCTTTCCAAGATAAATTTCATTCGCCAGCGTCACGGCGTTTCCGGCACCGCCTCATAAGCGGCGAGTTTGGTTCGCCCGATGATTTTGATCCGACGCGCATGTGCGAGGAAGACTTCCATTCTTTCTGGCAACTCCACGATCAACTTGAAATGCTAGGTGTATTGGTCGAGCAGAAATTGCTGTCCTTCGACCTAGTTCTGGCCTGCTTTCACCGCTCTCCACCGCGGGTCTGGAATGCCATTGAGCCATACATACTGAATCGACGAACTCAAGCTTCCCCACATGAAGGGGTGCATTTTGAGCGGCTCGTCCGGCGTTACCAGAGTTCCCATACTCTTCACGCCGATTACTGGGCTCGGCAAAACGTGCTGTAGCGAAAAACGTGACGCCCGAGGGCCAGTGCTGGCACCTCCGGCTATGGATTAGCCGGAGTACGATCCTGGGCATACTTCAAACCCGTACGCACGGGCCCTCCTAATGGCCTCATTGCCATAGCGCTTAGCATCAGCTATAGACCTATTTGCGGACCCGCTGTCTCCCCTTCGCATAGCGTTGACGGCCAGCGATCTATCAGACAGCCAATTATCCATGAGTGCCCATATTTCCCGCAGCTCAGACCCATCACCCCACGGCATTGGCATTGCCTTCAGTTCGGAAAGTTGCATCTCCCAAGTGAGACGAGAAGCGTCAAGTTGATTGGCGTACAAGTACATGTCTCTATTGGGAGGGTCTTTCGGGAGGCTGGCTTGGTAGCGTGCGCACAAAGCATCGGCCTTGTTGATGTAATCTTCGCGCTCCATCGAGAGCCACGCATAAATCGCCAGAAAAGACGTCACCAACACGACGGAAGTCCACAATAGGTACTTTAGGATGCGACTGAAGTCATTGAACCAGATCCGGACGTGATCACCGGTGTTGATAACACCTGAATTCTGATTGACCGCCGCCGAACGCGACCCTGATGCTTTGATATTAGCAAGTGGTGAACGAGGGCGTTCCCGAGGGGTCATCGTTGAATGGTGACGTGATTTCCGGTATTCATGACGCCAGAGTTGCTCTGCGCGACTGCCGATTTGGGGCCAAAGGCATTGATGTTTGGAGTTGCCTGTAGGACGAGTGCCGCCAGTTCAGCGGCTAGCACTCCGTCTTGAGTGAGGACCTTGCGGACCTGGACGCGCAGGCTAGCTTGAAGATCGGGGTCTTCTGGATCCTCGGCGAGGTCGCGCACGGCGTCCTCTACCCCTTCTTCACCTTCGGTGGTGCAGCCGAGGAGACGGGCGAGAATGCGTTGACCGAGGCTCACCGTGCCGTCGGCGGAGGCTTCTTGTGCACGCGTGACTACGGCTGTGCCGTAGGCGGCTACGGCGGCGGTGACGTACGGCGTGATCTCCGCGGACAGAGCTGCCACGTCCATGGCGCCCCCTCTCCAGTCGCTGATGTGTACAGCACTGTATGGCAGGAAAGAAGCATCTTTCCTGTAAATGGGCTAAGTGCTGCGGTTCAGCTCTAGGTGGGCACATCTGTTCTAGCTAAGATCGTTCCATTGACCGGCAGGCCGGCCGCACAGCAGGCCGCGGTCGAACGCGTCGAGTCTCTCTTCCAAGCCGGGCAAGAGGTCGCTGGCCACCTGCTCGGCCGTGGCTTTTCGGCGTACGGTCGCCGTACCGCTTGCGCCTTGCGCCGATCAGCGAAGCGCCCCGCACGACGCCCCGCAGCGGCCTGGACCAACCCCTGACGTCGACGGCCGCGCTTGCGGCTACTACCTGCTGCTTTCCGAGCAGGTCCGCCGCTCCCCATTGACCGAGGCAGACACGCCCCGGCAGAACCCGGTAAGCCATCAACTCGGACGAGTCCAGCACCACTGATGCGGTCTATGAACGCGGCATGATGACTCATGTCAAGCCGCGCTCACAGACCTTTCGAGACGGGGCTACCCCTGTGGAATCGAGGCTGCGGAAGCCGGCCGTTTGGGCACTGCCGCCCAGGGCAGCCTTGGGTACACCTCAGCCATTTGACCTGCAGAGATGGTTGGAATGAGTTCGGATGCCGCTGGAGTCCCAGCCGTGGATCAGAAAGGCTCGGGCGTGCTGACGCCAGCGCCGCGAACGTGGCAACGAAAAGGATCGCGGCAGGGACCCTGCGATCGTCGGCTCTCTGACATCCGCCGCCTCGCGTGCGGCATTGCGAGATGTCGCTCCATGCGCCGGACGCGACTTGGCTCGCACGGGCGACTGCCCGCCACTTGCGACTGGCGTGCTCCGGCGGATCTAGCAGCGGGTCAAAATTCGGTGGTCATCTGAGTTGGCCGAGCCCACGCTGTATGCCATGGAAGAACCGCTCCGCAGGATCCGCGCGCTTCAGACGGCGTCCACGATCACCGTCTACCAGGCGTACCGCCCGGAGATCGGCGGACCCGCCGCCCGCAAGGGTCGCTTCCCCGCCGCGTGGAAGCCTGACCGCATGACGTGGATCAAACCCAGTTTCATGTGGATGATGTACCGCTCCGGCTGGGGCACGAAGGAGGGGCAGGAGACTGTCCTCGCCGTCGAGATCACTCGCGACGGCTTCGACTGGGCGCTGCGCCATGCCTGCCTGTCGCACTACGTCCGCGGACTGCATCCCGATCGTGGCACCTGGCAGCGTGACCTCAAGCGCGCACCGGCCCGTGTGCAGTGGGATCCCGAACGCGATCTGCACCTGCGTCCCCTGCCGTACCGCTCGCTGCAACTGGGGCTCTCGGGTGAGGCATCGTCGCGTTACGCGGACGAGTGGATCGTGTCCATCAGCGACGTGACCCCGCTCGCCCACGAGATCCACGGCCTCGTCAAGGACGGCCAACTCGACTCAGCTGCCCGACTGCTCCCCCAGGAGCAGGGATACCCCGCCGGCGAAGAGCTACTGGCCCACCTGTGTCCCTGACCGGCTGTCCGGCACAACGGCTGGCATCACCCACGGGTCACAAGGCGGCAGAGGTTTGTGAACGCTGCTTGATGGTCCACGTCAAGCCTCGCTCACAGACGATTTGGGTCTTCAATCGGGCAGCAGCCCAGAGCACTCCGGCTCAGCGGTCAGCGTTGGCCACGGGTCTCCCATCCGGGCGGGGTCTTGGGCAGGCTGATGAGGGCATCGATCCCTAGGTGCTCCAGGAGGAGAGCTTTGAGCCCGCGGCCATCGATGAGCTCCATGCGGCCGGTGCGGTAGGCGAAATCTTTGCTGGCTTTCCCGAACCACGCAGTGGTGACGATGATCCCCTTCGCTGCGGCTTTGTCGTGCATGACGCCGGCCAGAGCGCGCACCGTATCGGCTGGTACGGCATTGCGGGTGCGCTTCGCCTGGATGATGCACAGCCCGCCCACGATGGGGTCCTCGTTGGTGGCGACGGCGTCAATGCCGTCGTCGCGGGAAGCCTGAGTCACCCAAGCCTTGAGGCCGATGGCCTCGAACAGCCGTCGAACGAGGTGCTCAAATGCGATCGGGTCGAGTTCCATGAGGTCGGGGCGGTGGTCGAGTCCGGAGACGACGTCTATGTCCGGCCCCCACTTGTACTTCGTCAGGTCGAAGGCGATGACGGGCCGGACGGGTTCGAGATCGTAGGGATGCTGAGAGACGACAGCGTTGAGGTGCCGCAAGCATTCGACCGGGTCGAGCTCAGGCTCATCCAGAACTAGGTCGTTCACGGTCTCCCTGGTCGCCCGAACGCTGATGAGGCAAGGGCGGATTGCCTTGCCGGTGGCGCGATTCTTCGCGTTTACATGACCGTTGAAAGCGACCATGTCGACCAAGGCTGCCGGGGTCAGCGTGAGCACTTCATTGATGGCGCGTAGAGCCAGGCGAGCGATCAGCAACCGATACATCTGCTTGATCTCGGCCTCTTTGCGCGGCTGGACAGCCACTGCTGGTGGAGTTGACGCCTTGTACCGGTACGAAGCAGCGGTGGGCACGACCGACTGTCCCGGGAGATCCACCTCCAAGAGCAGTTCTCGTGTCTCTGGGACGAACGCGCATCGCCACGAGTCGCGCAGGCCCGCAGGGTACGCAGCCTCGGTCAACGCAGCCTCTACCGCGCCGGTGAGTGCCTCGGGGTCACCCTGAAGCAAAGCGGCTTCTACGTGTTTACGCAGCGCGAGCGACGGTGCGTGCGGGAACGACAGAACGGAGTTCAGCTCCGCGACCCTCTGTTTTAGGTCTGCCGTTCGCTGCTCGGCCTCGGCCCGCATCTCCTGGGCGGCCTGCTGCTTGGCAAGGCGCTCCTGGGCAGCTGCTTGCCGCTGTGCCTCCTTCTTCTTCGCCTCAGCCTGCCGGGCTCGCTCTGCTTCTCGCTTGGCCAAGCCACGCTCAACTTGCTCAGCGGCTCGCGCTTGTGCCAAGCGCTCACGCTCTGCGGCCTTCTGCGCTTGGGTCCACTCCTGAGCCTGCTCTCGCTCCTGACGCGCGCGTTCCCGCTCCCGTCGTTTCCGCTCCTGCTCGGCCGCGCGTGCCGCCCGCTCCGCTAGCTGCTGTTGGCGCTTGGCTTCGGCTTCCTTGGCCTTTTGCGCATCCCGGTAGGCCTGGACCAACTGTGACGTCAGCGACTTTTTGCGTGCCATTGTTCCCCCACCCCCGTTGCTCAGCAGGGAAACATGCCCATGTGCCTGACTGTCCAAGTCACAGCCACGAAGGTTGGCTCGATCCGTGCTCGATCTGAACGGTCTGCACAGGGGCTGGCCTATCCGCGAGCACGGGTGGATCGTCGCGCGCACCACCTGTCTGCGGCTGCGGTCTGCGACGCACAGGAGTCTGTCAACGCGGCTTGATGACCCAGGTCATCCGATCCCGCTTCCAGGAGGCCGGGAAGCGGCCGGTGCGGGCCGCGGGGCCGCCGATCTCCGGGCGGTACGCCTGGTAGACGGTGACCGTGTAATCCGTGTGGCGGGCCCGGATCCGGAACTTCGGCTCTGGTTCAACTGCTTGTTCGACTGACTGATCGTTCACGAGGACAGGTTCGGTCGTCCGGTCTCCCCCGCACCACCGAATATTCGGCGAGCCTCTTGGCACCTGGCGCCCGGTGTCCAACACTGTGCCGATGACGCAGCGTGTGGAGCTCGCTACCGTGATGGACCGGCTGGCCGTGGACGAGTTGGTCACCGAGTACGCGGCGGCGGTGGACGACGGTGACTGGGCGGCGTACCGAGGGCTGTTCACGCCGGACGGGCGGGCCGACTACCGTTCCGCCGGCGGCATCGAGGGCGAGGCCGGCCGGGTGGCCGGGTGGCTCGCCGAGAGCCTGGACCTGTTCGCGATGCGACAGCATCTGATCGTCAACCGGCGCCTGCGGTTCGGGATCCTGGAGCACGACACCGGGGACACCGCCCGGGTGCGCGCCGACTACGTCAACCCGATGCGCTTCGCCGGCGACGGCGACTCGGGCGCGCCGGACCTGGTGTGCGGCGGCCGGTACGACTTCGGGCTGCTGCGCACCCGGGAGGGCTGGCGGCTGCGCGAGGTCGTCGTGCACGAGAAGTGGCGCCGGATGCCCGAGCGCAGCCCGGCGGCCCTGCCCGAGTGAGCCGCCGAGCCGCCTCGACGCCCTCTGTCGGAGATCGCTTCCGGCGCGCACACTGGAGGCAGCCCTTGGTAGGGAGACTCCGTATGAGGACGTTCGACCGCTGGCTGACCTCCCCCTGGCGGCGCTCCGTCGCCGCCGCTCTCGCGGGTGCTCTGCCCGTGTTCGCGTTCCCGGCGCCCTCGCTGTGGTGGTTCGCGTACGTCGCTCTCGTCCCCTGGATCCTGCTGGTGCGCTCGGCACCGACCGGACGGCGGGCGGCGTACGACGGCTGGTTCGGCGGCTTCGGGTTGATGCTGGCCGTGCACCACTGGCTGCTGCCCAGCCTGCACGTGTTCCTGTTCCTGATAGCCGGGCTGCTGAGTCTGCTGTGGGCGCCCTGGGGCTGGCTCGTCCGCCGGTTCCTGGGCGGGACACCGTCACCGGGGCGGGGCGTGGCCGCGCTGCTGGTGCTTCCGTCGGCGTGGCTGGCGGTGGAGCTGGTCCGCTCCTGGCAGGGCCTCGGCGGGCCCTGGGGCATGCTCGGGTCCAGCCAGTGGCAGGTGGGCCCGGCGCTGCGGCTGGCGTCGGTGGGCGGGGTCTGGCTGCTCAGCTTCCTGGTGGTGGCCGTCAACGTCGCGGTCGCCATGCTGGTGGCCGTGCGCGCGTTCCGGATACCCGCCCTCGCCTCGCTCGTCGCCACCGCCGCCGCCACCTCGGCGGCCTGGGCGTGGGCACCCCGCCCGGACGTCGACGGACGCGTCCGGATCGCCGTCGTACAGCCCGGCGTCATGGACGGCGGCGACCGGCGCTTCGACCACGAGGAACAGCTGACCCGGCAGTTGGCCGGGCAGCACGTCGACCTGATCGTCTGGGGCGAGAGCAGCGTCGGCTTCGATCTGGGCCGCCGGCCCGACCTGGCGCGGCGGATCGCGGCGCTGTCCCGGCAGACCGGTGCGGACATCCTGGTCAACGTGGACGCGCGCCGTTCTGACCGGCCCGGCATCTACAAGAGTTCGGTGCTCATCGGCCCGGACGGCCCGACCGGCGCCCGGTACGACAAGATGCGCCTCGTCCCCTTCGGGGAGTACGTCCCGGCCCGCTCCCTGCTCGGCTGGGCCACCTCCGTCGGCAAGGCGGCGGGCGAGGACCGGCGGCGCGGCACCGAACAGGTCGTGATGGACGTCGGGCACGGGCTGCGCATCGGCCCGATGATCTGCTTCGAGACCGCGTTCCCGGACATGAGCCGCAATCTCGCTCAGGACGGTGCGGACGTCCTCCTCGGCCAGTCCGCGACCTCGACCTTCCAGCACAGCTGGGCTCCGGAACAGCACGCCTCGCTGGCCGCGCTGCGCGCCGCCGAGACCGGCCGCCCGATGGTGCACGCCACCCTGACCGGCGTCTCCGCCGTCTACGGCCCGAGCGGGCAGCCCCTCGGCCCGTGGCTCGGCACCGGCGCGAGCACCGTCCGCGTGTACGAGGTGCCGCTCGCGCACGGCGTCACGCCGTACGTCCGCTACGGCGACTGGCCGGTGCACGGCGCGCTGCTGGTGCTGGCCGCGCTGTGCGGCACCGAAGGCGTGCGGGCGCTCAGGCAGCGCCGGTCGGGCCGAGAACCGCTCGTACGACCCGCTCGCACAGCTCATGGGTCGCCAGTGCGTCACGGGCACTGAGCACCTTGCCCGCGCGGACCGCCTCCAGGAAGGCGAGGACCGCCTGCTCGATGCCTCGCTGGCGGGCCACCGGCACCCAGTCGCCACGCCGGCGCACCGTCGGCTGTCCCTTGTGGTCGACGACCTCGGCGAGGTTGAGCACCTGGCGCTTGGTGTCCTGCCCGGAGACCTCCAGGATCTCCTCGGCCGAGCCGCTGAGGCGGTTCATCACGCCGAGCGCGGTGAAGCCGTCCCCGGCGAGCTGGAGCACGACGTGGTGGAGCAGCCCGGCCTCGGTGCGGGCGCGGACGGTGACGTCGTCGACCGGGCCGGGCACCAGGAACCGCAGGGTGTCGACGACGTGGATGAAGTCGTCCAGGATCATCGAGCGCGGTTCCTCGGGCAGCCCGATCCGGTTCTTCTGCATGAGGATGAGCTCGCGCGGGTGGTCCTGGCACTGCGCGTAGGCGGGGGCGTAGCGCCGGTTGAAGCCGACGAAGAGCGAGACGCCGCGCTCCTCGGCGAGGGCCACCAGCCGTTCGGAGTCGGCGAGTCGGTAGGCGAGGGGCTTGTCCACGTAGGTGGGCACGCCCGCTTCGAGCAGCCGGGTGACGATCTCCGGGTGGGCGACGGTGGGCGCGTGCACGAAGGCCGCGTCGAGGCCCGCCTCCAGCAGGGAGTCCAGGGTCGCGTGCCGCCGGTCCCCGGGCAGGCGGAGCGAGTCCGCGACCCGGGTGAGGGTGCCGGGCGTGCGGGTCTGCAGGTGAAGGTCGATCTCCGGCTGGGTGCCCAGCACCGGCAGGTACGCCTTCTGCGCGATGTCCCCGAGACCGATGCAGCCGACCTTCACGTGCACTCCCCTACCGCTTGTCCGCGTGTGCCTCCTCGGAAGCATACGGCGGCCGCCAGTCGGCGATGCCGTCGAAGCTCCGCAGGAACAGGGCGGGACCGGCCTTCGAGAGAGCGGCGATCGCGGTGTCGCGTACGGCGACGACGGCCCGGCTCCCGGCCATGCTGAAGCGGGCCACCTTGACCGCCTGCCGGGCGATCGCGGTCGTACGCGGCAGCCGGGCGGCGGTGTACGCGGCGAGGTCGTCGGCGACGCGGGTCCCCCCGCCGGAGGGAAGCCGGGACTGGGCGAGGGCGAGCACGACGGCGTCCTCGACGGCCTGATTGCCGCCCTGGCCGAGGCTCGGCGGCATGGCGTGGGCCGCGTCGCCGAGCAGCGCGACCCGGCCCAGGTGGTGGGCGGGCAGGGGCCGGGCGATGTGGTGGACGTCGTGGCGCAGCACGTCCTCGGGCCGGGCGGCGGCGATCACGGCCGGGATCGGGTCGTGCCAGTTCCCGAACCGGCGCAGCAGTTCGGCCTGTTCGTCGTCGGGAGCCCGCTGCCCGGCCGGGGTCGTGGCGGCCGCGTAGGCGTAGACCCGGCCGTCCTTGAGCGGGTGGGTGCCCCAGATGCGGCCCCGGCCCCAGGTCTCGTGCGAGGCGAACTCGACGCCGGGCACCGGGATCAGCATCCGCCAGGTGGTGAACCCCGCGTACACCGGCCCCGGGTGGGCGGGGAACAGCGCTTTCCGGACATTGGAGTTGATGCCGTCCGCGCCGACCACCAGGTCGGCCTCCAGCTCCTCACCGGCCACGGCCACGGCCACCCGGGCCGGGCCGGTCCTGTCCCCCGGGTCGGCGAGGGTCGCGTCGGCCGCCGTACGGACGGCACCGGGCGGGAGCAGTGCGGCGAGGCGGTCGACGAGGGTGGCGCGGGGCAGCAGGACGAGCGGGCCGCCGAAGCGGGCGGCGGCGGCATCGGCGCCGGAGCGGGACAGCCACCGCCCGCCCGGGGTGCGCAGGCCTCCGTCTCCCTGCCAGGCGGCCAGGTCGCGGATCTCGTCGCCGATGCCGATGACGTCGAGGGCGCGCAGGGCGTTCGGGGCGAGCGAGATGGCCGCTCCCACCGGCTCCAGCGAGCCGGCTCGCTCCAGGACGGTGACCTCCCAGCCCCGCCGGTGCAGGGCCGCGGCCGCGGTGAGGCCTCCGATTCCGCCGCCGACGACGATCGCGCGGGCCGACTGTGCCATGACTCCTCCTGGGACTACAGCTGTAGTGTGAGTGACTTTACTACAGCCGTAGTGAGGCGGGTAGGGTCGGTACATGTCCGTACGCACCCCGAGCGTGTCCCGCGCCGATCTCGTGGCCGACGCCGCCCTCGCCCTGCTCGCCGAGCGCGGGATGCGCGGGCTGACGCACCGGGCGGTGGACGAGGCGGCCGGGCTGCCGCAGGGCTCGACCTCGAACGTGGCGCGCACCCGGCAGGCGCTGCTGGAACTCGCGGTGCGGCGGCATGCCGAGCGGGAGGCGCGGCTGCTCGCACTGGAGGGGGTGCCGGACCCGCGGGGCGGGCCCGACGCGCTGGCCGAGGGCTTGGCCCTGGCGATCCACCGCTCCCTGACCGGGGGCCGCGAGCTGCTGATCGCCCGCTACGAACTGGCCCTGGAGGCCTCCCGCCGCCCCGAGCTGCGCGCCTACTACGACGCGACCGGCGCCGTCTTCAAGGAGCAGCTGGCCGCGCTGCTCACCGCCGTCGGCTCGACCGACCCGGCCCGGCATGTGCTGTCGGTGATCGCCTGGGCGGACGGGCTGATGTTCTCGTGCGCGGCCGGTTCCTTCAGCGCCGAGGTGCCGGGCCTCGAGGAGGTCCGCAAGGGACTGCGGGAGCTGCTGACCGGGATGCTGGGCACCTGAAAACCCCCTGGTGGCACCCGGCGTGATGTTGCGAGGATGGGGACATGACGACGGAACGCCAGGAGCCCGCCCAGAACGCCGGTGAACGCGCCATGCTGGAGGGCTGGTTGGACTATCACCGCCGGACGCTGGCCCTGAAGTGCGAGGGCCTGACCGACGAGCAGCTGCGGACCGCGTCCGTGCCACCGTCCGAGCTGTCCCTGATGGGCCTGGTGCGGCACATGGCCGAGGTGGAGCGGGGCTGGTTCCGCAAGGTCCTGGTGGGAGACGACCCGGGGCCGATCTACTTCACCGAGGAGGACCGGGACGGCGAGTTCCACCTCACCGAGGCGGACACCTGGAAGGAGGCGTACGGCACCTGGCAGGCGGAGATCGAGACGGCCCGGCGCAACGCGGCCGGCTTCGCGCTCGACGATCTCTCCCGGGGCAGGAGCCGGTTCACCGATGAGCCGTTCAACCTCCGGTGGATCTACACACACATGATCGAGGAGTACGCCCGGCACAACGGCCACGCCGACCTCGTCCGCGAGCTGATCGACGGTGCCACCGGCGACTGAACGTCACCCCCGGCGCCCCGAAACCCTCCGTACGGGGAACGAGATCACCCGTGCGGGGGGCGCAATCTCCGGTGCGCGGTGCCAATCCGGCGGCCGACCCACCAGAGTTGCCCGGGTGCATCGAACGACGACCACCGCAGCGCTCCTGGTCACCGTGGCCGTCTCGGCCCTCTCCGGCTGTGTGACGGTACCGGGTCCGGCGACACCGGCGCCTTGGCCCGACACCGCGCCCTCGCTGCCGTCCGCGCCCCGGCCGGACGGCAGTGCCGAGCCACGGGTGGTGCAGGCACCGGCGCGGGAGGCACTGGAGATGGCCGGACCGTCCAAGCACCCGCGCCCCGCGCGTGCGACCGCCGCCCCGCACCGGGCGCCGGCCGCACCGCCGGTCACCCACCGCCCGTCGGCCCCGCCCGCACACCCCCGGCCGCACCCGCGCCCGGACCACCCCCAGGAGCCGCGCGTCGACGTGCCGGACGTGTCACAGCCGGTCCCGAAGGCCCCGGACGTGTGCGCCCTCGGCAGGCGGTACGGCGGCTGGCACGGGGACAGCCCCGAGGCGGCGATCTGCGATCAGGCGTACGGCCGTTGACCCCGGCCGTGGCGGCATACGGCTAGGGAGTGGGCCGCTGTCGCGGTGGGCCCCACGAGTCGCCGCCCGGGGAGTCGTCCTCCCCCAGGCGCAGCTCCAGGCGGCTGATCTCCGCCCGTACGCCGTTGCCGTAGCCGTCGTCGGTCAGGGAGCCGGCGGCGCGGCGGGCCCGGCGCAGATGACTGCGGGCGGCCTCGGCTCGGCCCAGCTTGACGTAGTCGGCGGCCAGGTTGAGGTGGAGCGAGGGGAAGAAGGCGCGGACGCTCAGCGGATCACCGGTGCCGCGGCCGTCCGCCAGCTCCTCAGCGGCCGACAACGCCCTGAGATCCCAGGCCAGTTCGTCGCAGGGGTCGTCCTGGGTGTCGGCCAGGTAGTGGGCCAGGGTACAGCGGTGCAGCGGGGCGCCGTCCTCGCCGATCTCCGCCCACAGCTCGAGGAAGCGGTGCCGGGCCTCCTCGCGGTCGCCGCCGTGGTGCAGCATCACGACCTGTCCGATCCGCGTCAGCACGGCATCAGGCGCCGCCTGCTCCTGTCGCTCCGCCACCACGTCCTCCGGGGCCGTCGTCGGCTTTCTGGCCGGCTGTGCGGTCAGCTGTCCGTCCCGACGCTAACCGGCGGGGACGGCAATCCCGGGCAGGCGGCCCCGTGCGACACGGGGCCGCCCGCGGGGCGGGTCAGCCCAGGTTCGGGACGGTCCAGTCGATCGCCTCGTGGCCCTGCGCGGCGATCGCCTCGTTGATCTGCGTGAACGGGCGGGAGCCGAAGAACTTCTTCGCGGACAGCGGCGAGGGGTGCGCGCCCTTGACCACGACGTGCCGGGTCTCGTCGATCAGCGGGAGCTTCTTCTGCGCGTAGTTGCCCCACAGCACGAAGACCGCCGGGTCGGGCCGGGAGGCGACCGCGCGGATGACGGCGTCGGTGAACTTCTCCCAGCCCTTGCCCTTGTGCGAGTTGGCCTCGCCGGCCCGGACGGTGAGCACCGCGTTGAGCAGCAGCACACCCTGCTCGGCCCACGGCATCAGATAGCCGTTGTCCGGGACGGGCAGACCCAGCTCCTCCCGCATCTCCTTGTAGATGTTCCGGAGGGAGGGCGGGGTCTTCACCCCCGGGCGGACGGAGAAGCACAGTCCGTGGCCCTGGCCCTCGCCGTGGTACGGGTCCTGGCCGAGGACCAGGACCTTGACCTTCTCGTACGGCGTCGCCTCCAGCGCGGCGAAGACCTCCTCGCGCGGCGGGTAGACGGGACCCTTCGCCCGCTCCTCCTCGACGAACTCCGTCAGCTCCTTGAAGTAGGGCTGCTGCAGCTCGTCGCCCAGAACCCCGCGCCAGGACTCGGGCAGCATGGCGATGTCGGTCACGTCAACGTCCTCACGATGTGCGGTCACTTGCCGGCTCAAGAACCTACAGGCGACCACTGACAACCGGTGCCGTGAGCCGGATTCACCAGCTGGTCTTGCGGTGCAGCTCCCACATCATCATGATCGTCGACGGGTCGAGGGCGCGCTCGCCGCCGGACATGTCGTCGGTGGCCGCCACGTACTGCCGCCCCTGCCACAGCGGGATCAGCCGGGCGTCGTCCACCATGATCTGCTGGGCCTGCTTGAGGTCCTTGACCACCTTGGCGCGGTCGCTCTGGGCGCGTGAGCGGGGCAGCAGCACCGAGGTGATCTGCTTGGAGTCGTAGGGCGTACCGAGGGCGTTCTTCTCGCCGACGAACGGCGCGATGAAGTTGTCCGCGTCGGGGAAGTCCGGGAACCAGCCGCGGCCGAACACCGGGTACTCGCCCTTCTGGTAGCCGACCACGTAGGTCTTCCAGGGACGGCTCTTGAGGGTGATCGAGAACAGGCCGGAGCCGTCCAGCTGCCGCTTGAGCTCCTGGAACATCAGGGCCGTCTCGGAGCCGTAGCGGTCCGTGGTGTACCAGAGGGTGAGCGGGACGCGCTGGGTGATGCCCGCGGTCTGGAGGATCTTGCGGGCCTTGGAGACGCTCGGGTCGCCGAAGTCGTCGAAGAAGGCCGTGCTGTGGCCGGTGAGGCCCTTGGGAACCATGGAGTACAGCGGGTCCACGGTGTCCTTGTAGACCTTGTGCGCGATGGCGCCCCGGTCGACGACCTGGGCGACGGCCTTGCGGACGGCGGGCTGCTTGGCCCACGGGTCCTTGGGGTTGAACACCAGGTAGCTGATGTCCGTGCCGGCGCCGTCGACCAGCTGGAGGTCGGTGTTGCCGTGCCGCTGCATGGAGATGATGTCGTCGGCGGCCAGACCGCGGTAGGTGACGTCGATCTGCTTGTCGTGCAGGGCCTTGACCATGGTGGCCGAGTCCTGGAAGTAGCGGATGGTCACCGCGTCGTTCTGGCGGTCGGCGAAGCCGTCGTAGTGGTCGTTGCGGACCAGGACGGCCTCCTTGCCCTCCTCGTAGGACTGCAGCTCGTACGGCCCGGAGCCGTAGACCTTGTTGTCCTTGCGCAGGGAGTTCGCGGGGTAGTCGTCGGGGTCGACGATCGACATGGCCGGGGTGGCCAGCACGAACGGGAAGGTGGCGTCGGACTGGTTGAGGTGGAAGACCACCTCTCGGTCGCCGGCCGTCTCCACGCTGTCCAGGCTGCCGAGGAGTCCGGCGGGGCCGCCGGGGGCGTTGATGGTCCGGATGCGGTCGATGGAGTGCTTGACGGCCTTGGCGTCCAGCGTGTCTCCGTCGGCGAACTTCATGCCCTCGCGCAGCTTGCAGCGGTAGGTGCGGCTGCTGGAGTCGGTGAAGGAGCAGCTCTCGGCGGCGTCGGGCTGGGGAGTCGTGGCGCCGTTCGGATAGGCGAGAAGCGTCTGGAAGATGTTCCGGTACAGCTCCCAGGAGCCGTCCCAGGCAGCGGCCGGGTCGAGCGTGCTGGGCGCACTGGTGGTGCCCACGACGATGGGGCCCTTGCTGTCGGAATCACCGTTGGACAACAGACTGCAGCCGGCCACCAGGGATATGGACGCGATCGCCGCGACTCTCCGCAGGAATCGGTTCCGGTTGAACACGCGCACGCTCCTCGATCTGCCATACCAAGGGTCGGCAGACCATACCGCAGCGTCCGGGGGTCTGAACCACCCCGGTGGCCGGCGTTCTTGATCGATTGTGCTATGACGACGTTGTCATTGCGCTGTGCGTACCGTTTGACGTGTTTCGGGCGCCGTTCCGCTGGGAAACGGCGCCCGAACGAGACAACCGGACGGAGCAGGTCAGGCGCCCACGCCGGCGTTGAGGAAGATGCCGCCGTCCACGACGAGCGTCTGGCCGGTGACCCAGTCGGACTGGGTCGAGGTCAGGAACGCGGCCGCCCCGCCGATGTCGGCGGGCACGCCGAGCCGGGCGAGCGGGTAGGCGGCGGCCGCCTCCGCCTCCCGGCCCTCGTACAGGGCCTGGGCGAACTTGGTCTTCACGACGGCCGGGGCGATCGCGTTGACCCGCACCTTCGGCGCGAACTCGTGCGCCAGCTGCTGGGTCAGGTTGATCATCGCGGCCTTGCTGACGCCGTAGGCACCGATGAACGGCGAGGGCGCGAGGCCCGCGATCGAGGCGATGTTGACGATCGCACCGCCGTTGTCCTTCTGCCAGGCGTGCCAGGTCTTCTGGGCGAAGCCGAGCGCCGAGATCACGTTGGTCTCGAACACCTTGCGGGCCACGTCCAGGTCCAGGTCGGCGATGGGCCCGAAGACCGGGTTGGTGCCCGCGTTGTTGACCAGGAAGTCGACGCGGCCGAAGGCCTCCATGGTGCGTTCGACGGCCTCGGCCTGGTGGGCGAGGTCGTGGGCCTTGCCGGCGACGGCGATGACCCGCTCGGCGCCGAGCTGCTCGACGGCCTCCTTCAGGGCGTCCTCGTTGCGGCCGGTGATGCAGACGCGGTCACCGCGGGCGACCAGCGCCTCGGCGACGCCGTAGCCGATGCCGCGGCTCGCGCCGGTGACCAGCGCGACCTTGCCGGAAAGCTCCGGGATTTCAGTCATGTCCGTGTACCCCTGTGTCCCGAGTTCCCTAGTCGAGCGGTCCGCCGGCCACGTACAGGACCTGGCCGGAGACGAAGCCTGCGGCCTCGCCGGTGAAGAAGGCGATGGCGTTGGCGATGTCCTCGGGCTCGCCGACGCGCTGCACCGGGATCTGGGTGGCGGCGGCCTTCTTGAAGTCGTCGAAGCCCATGCCGACACGGTCGGCGGTGGCCTTGGTCATCTCGGTGGCGATGAAGCCGGGGGCGACGGCGTTGGCGGTGATCCCGAACTTGCCCAGCTCGATGGCGAGGGTCTTGGTGAAGCCCTGCAGACCCGCCTTGGCGGCCGAGTAGTTCGCCTGGCCGCGGTTGCCGAGCGCCGAGGAGGAGGACAGGTTGACGACCCGGCCGAAGCCCGCGTCGACCATGTGCTTCTGGACGGCCTTGGTCATCAGGAACGAACCGCGCAGGTGGACGTTCAGGACGGTGTCCCAGTCGGAGACGCTCATCTTGAACAGCAGGTTGTCGCGCAGCACACCCGCGTTGTTGACCAGGATCGTCGGCGCGCCCAGCTCCGCCGCGACCCGGGCGACGGCGGCCTCGACCTGCGCCTCGTCGGAGACGTCCGCGCCGACCGCGATGGCCTTGCCGCCGGCCGCGGTGATCTTCTCGACCGTGTCCTTGCAGGCGGCCTCGTCCAGGTCGATCACGGCGACCGCGCGACCCTCGGCGGCCAGTCGTACCGCGGTTGCGGCGCCGATACCGCGCGCCGCGCCGGTGACGATCGCGACCCGCTGTTCAGTGGTGGACATTGCTGCTTCTCCTCGCCCTTGAGAGAACCTGTCTGGCCCTTGAGGGAGCCCGTGTGGTGCGGTGAGCGACCGCTTAGTACCTTCAGCACACGTGACGCTAGAAGTCCTGGCACCCGGTGTCAACGGGACACCGGGTGGTGTGATCCATTACCTCACCAGGAGATCCAGCAGACGCTCGGTTTCGGCCGCCGGGTCGGTGGTCAGTCCGGTGTGCACGGGTCCGGGCTGGACGACCGTGGAGCGGGGCGCGATCAGCCAGCGGTAGCGGCGGCCCGCGTCGTCCCCGGCCGCCTGTCCGGCCGCCTCGCCGCCCGCGCAGTGACGCTCGATCGCGGCGAGCGCGGCCCGCACCCCGGCCACGTCGGCGTCGGGGTCGAGGGCGAGCAGCCGGGCCTCGTCCAGATGGATGCGGGCGCCGACGTAGGCCTGGGCGCGGCAGTAGACGACCACGCCCGCGTTGATGCACTCCCCGCGCTCGACGCGGGGGACTACCCGCAGCAGGGCGTACTCGAACACGTCCCGGTCGCCGCCCTGGCCCGCCCGGGTGATGTGGCGCTCGACCACATGGCCGGCCATGTGGATGCGGGTCTCGCTCACTTGCCCTCCTCGATACCGGTGATGCGCTCGGCGACGACGGCCGCCCGGGCGAGCAGGGGGCGCGCGTAGGCCCGCCGCAGGTCGTCCGGGGTGTCGAAACCGGGCTCGCCGGCCAGCCAGGCGTCGGGGATCTCGGCGGTGACCTCGGCCAGGAGGTCCTCGGTGACCTTGGGGGCCAGCTCCGCCGCCGCGGCGGTCACGTCCGGGGCGAACCGGGCGAGGGCGTGGTCGGAGGCGTCGTAGGGGCGGGCGGCCGAGGCCTCGACGGAGGGCCAGTTGTGGTGCCAGATCATCGTGGCGCCGTGGTCGATGAGCCACAGCTCGCCGCGGTGCACGAGCAGGTTCGGGTTGCGCCAGGAGCGGTCCACGTTGTTGATCAGCGCGTCGAACCAGACGATCCGCCCGGCCTCCTCGGGGCTCACCGGGAAGGCGAGCGGGTCGTAGCCGAGGGCGCCGGAGAGGAAGTCCATGCCGAGGTTGGTGCCGCCGCTGGACCGGAGCAGCTCCTGCACCTGCTGCTCGGGCTCGCCGAGACCCAGGACGGAGTCCAGCTCGATGGTGACGAGGCGGGGCATCCGGAATCCGAGCCGGCGGGCGAGTTCGCCGCAGACGACCTCGGCGACCAGTGTCTTGCGGCCCTGTCCGGCGCCGGTGAACTTCATGACGTACGTCCCGAAGTCGTCGGCCTCGACGAGCCCCGGCAAGGAGCCGCCCTCACGCAGCGGCGTGATGTAGCGGGTCACGGTGACTTCCTTGAGCATCGCCCCAGGTTACTGGCGCGGGAGCCGCCGCCCCGCCGACAGCTCGTCGACAGCTGTGTCTTACGGCCGCCTCATGCCCTGCGGGCAAGGATCTGGGTGCCGTCTGAACAGGTGGTGCCCGGGGGCCGTACCCCTGGACGGATCACGAAAAGCTCCGCGGAAGGGACGCCCACATGACCAGCGCATCGCTCAAGCCCGAATCGGGACCGGCCCGTCGTAGCGTCATGGCGGCGGCGGGAGCGGCCGGGCTCGCCGCCGCGCTGACCGCCTGCGGTTCGGGCGACAATTCGTCCGACACCGTCAACACCGGGGCCGGTTCGGCCGGCACGACCGGGGCCGCCGGCTCCACCGGATCCACCGGGGCCTCGCAGGACACCGGTTCCTCGGCCTCTGGCGGTTCGGCCGGCGGCACGGCCCTCGCCAAGACCACGGACATCCCGGAGGGCGGCGGCAAGATCTTCAAGGACCAGGGCGTGGTGGTCACCCAGCCCGCGGCGGGCAGCTACAAGGCGTTCTCGTCGAAGTGCACCCACCAGGGCTGCGCGGTGAGCAGTGTGGCCAACGGCGTGATCGTCTGCCCGTGCCACAACAGCCACTTCTCCGCCGAGGACGGCAGCGTGAAGCAGGGGCCCGCGACCCAGCCGCTGCCCGCCGCGAAGATCACCGTCTCCGGCGACGAGATCAAGCTGGCCTGAGCCGCGTCACGGCCGCCGGCGCGGCCGTTCGAAGCAGCCGAGCACCTCGTCCGTGGACGTGACCGTGGCGACCAGGGCGAGGGTGTTGCGGATCATCGCGGGGGTGTAGTCGGCGGGCACACCCGCGATGGCGTCGGCCGGGACGACTGCGGTGTAGCCGCGGTTGACCGCGTCGAACACCGCGTTGGGCACGGCCACGTTGGCCGAGACGCCGCTGACGACCAGGGTGCGGCAACCGAGGTTGCGCAGCAGTGCGTCGACCTCGGTGCCCTGGACCGGGGACAGGCCGTGCAGCCGTCGCACGACGAAGTCCTCCTCGGTGACCTCGATCGGGGGCGCGACCCGCACCGCTGCGGTGCCGGTCAGCTGCTGGACCGGGAGCCGTTCGGCGGCACGGAAGAGCCGGGCGTTGCGGTTCGCGCCACGGCCGTCCGGGCGACGTTCGGCGAGGGCGTGGATCACCTGGACCCCGCTCTGGTGCGCGGTGGCGACCAGCCGGGCCACGTTGTGCAGGGCGCCGGAGGCGCGGGCCTCGCGGGCGAGTTCGGGCAGCGCGCTGTCCGGGCCGACCACCCCCTGCTGGCACTCCACGGTCAGCAGGACCGTGCTCGCGGGATCGAGCAGTTCGCCGAGCTCTTCGTACGACGGCATGGCGCCTCCGTTCGCCGAGGTGCGGGGCGGTGAGAGTAACCACAACGGGGCAACAGCGGAAGTCGACCCATTCCCTTTTCTGACGTGATGTCAGAGGATCAACAGCACTCGGAAATCCTCTGGCACGACGTGGGAGAAGAGGGGGCCGTATGACCGTCACTCAGCAGCGCCGGGGCCGGAAGATCATGATGACGCCCGGTGAGCTGGACGAGTTCCTGACCAGCCAGCGCACCTGCCGGGTCGCCACCGTCTCGGCGGACGGCGCGCCGCATGTCAGCGCGCTCTGGTTCGCCTGGGACGGCACCTCGCTGTGGCTGTACTCGGTGGTGCGCAGCCGGCGTTGGGCCCAGCTGTGCCGCGATCCGCGGGTGGCGGTCGTGGTCGACTCGGGCGAGGAGTACGACCAGTTGCGCGGCGTCGAGCTGTCCGGGCGGGTGGAGTTCGTCGGCGAGGTGCCGCGGACCGGCGAGCTGCGCGCCGAACTCGACACGGCGGAGACGCTGTTCGCCCGCAAGAACTTCGGCCTGGACGAGATGCCGCACGACGGCCGGCACGCCTGGGCGCGGCTGACCCCGGAGAAGATCGTGTCCTGGGACTTCCGGAAGCTGGGCGCCTAGGGTCGCCCCGGTACACCGGTCGGAAGCCGGCGCATGAAGCACCCTTCGTTGCGCCGCGCTCAGTCGAGCTGCCGTGCCGACACCCGCAGGGCCTCGACCGCCGCCCGGATCGACGGTCGGCGGTCGGCGTCCGCGCGCCAGACGACGTACACGTGCCTGCGCACGCGCTGCTGGAGCGGGACCATGACGATGCCCGGCGGCACCGGGTGACGGCCCAGCAGCGGTGCGATGCACACGCCCAGCCCGGCGGCGACCAGGCCGAGTTGGGTGTGGGTCTCGCCGGCCCGGTGGCCGACGATCGGCTCGATGCCCTTCGAGCGCAGCGTGAACATCAGCCACTCGTGGCAGAACTCGCCCTCGCCCCAGGTGATCCACTCGTCCTCCGCGAACTCGGCGAGGTCCACCTCGTCCCGGCCCGCGAGCCGGTGCCCGACCGGCAGGGCGACGTCGGCCGCGTCGTCCAGCAGCGGAGCCTTGACGAGGCCGTCCGGCACGGGCATCGGCTTGTTGTACCAGTCGAGGACGACCGCGAGATCGAGGTCGCCACGCACGACCCCGGCGATGCCCTGCTCCGGCTCCAGTTCGCTGGAGCGCACCCGAAGCCCCGGGTGCTGGGCGCGCAGGGCACCGAGCGCGGTCGGGAAGAGGCCGCGGGCGGCGGTCGGGAACGCCGAGAGGCGCAGTTCGCCGACGACCTGGCCGCGGTGCGCCTCCAGATCGGACTGGGCCAGCTCGACCTGCGAGAGGATGCGGGCCGCGTGCTCGGACAGCAGCCGTCCCGCGTCCGTGAGCCGCACGCCCCGCCCGTTCTTGGCCAGCAGCTGCTGGCCGACCTCCCGCTCCAGCTTGCCCAGCTGCTGCGAGACCGCGGACGTGGTGACGTGCAGCGCCTCGGCGGCGGCACTGACCGAGCCGTGCCGGGCCAGGGCATCCAGGGTCCGCAGGCGCTCCAGGTTCAACATGTAAGCAATCCTAAGAGATACTGAGTGGGAAATCTCGATTGTGCTACGAGGTTGCCTCCAGCATCGTTGATGCCATGAGCACGGTCACCGCACCCGGAACGCAGTCCCCCGCCCCTGCCCGCCCCCGCCCCCGCCCCCGCCTCGACTGGCGGCTGCGCTTCGGCGCCCTCTCGCTGATCTGGGGCTTCAGCTTCCTGTTGATCAAGGTGGGCACGGAGGGCTACGCGCCGTTCCAGGTCACCCTGGGCCGACTGGTCTTCGGTACGGCGGTACTGGCGGCGACGATGGCCGTCAAGCGGGAGCGGCTGCCGCGGGGGGCGCGGGTCTGGGCGCACATGGCTGTCGCCGCGTTCTTCCTGAACGCGCTGCCGTTCTCGCTCTTCGCCTACTCGGAGCTGACCATCCCCTCCACCCTGGCGGGCATCTGCAACGCCACCTCGCCGCTGTGGGGCATGGCGCTGTCCCTCGTCGCGCTGTCGGAGGACCGCCCCACGCGGGTTCGCTTCGCCGGCCTCGGCCTGGGCTTCCTGGGGGTGCTGACGGTGCTCGGTGCGTGGCAGGGGTTCCACGGGCTCGACGCCACGGGTACCGCCATGGCCCTGTCGGCCTCGCTGAGCTATCCCATCGGGTGGATCTATGTGCGGCGGACCCTGGTGGGGACGGGGAACTCGCATCTGGCGATGACGGGGGCGCAGCTGCTGCTGGCGACCGTTCAACTGGCCGTTGTGACGCCTCTGTTCACCAGCCTTCCGACGCACTTCTCCTTCGTTCCGCTGCTGGCGATCGCCACGCTGGGGGCCTTGGGCACGGGGCTGGCGGTTCTCATTCAGTACGGGCTGGTCGCGGAGGTCGGGCCGACCACGGCCCAGATGGTCACGTACTTCATCCCGGTCATCGCCACGGCCGCGGGAGTGGCGATCCTCGGGGAGTCGCTCCGCTGGACCACGCCGGTGGGGGCGGTGATCGTGCTTGCGGGGGCCGCGCTCACCCAGGTGAAGCGGAAGGCCTGACGGGGCGGGGCGCTTCCGGGGTGCGGGTGCGCCGCGGCTCGTCGCGCCCACGCCGCGCGGCCGCATACCGGTACGGCCCCGCGGCCCTGGGGTGTCCGGCTGCCCCTACACATAGGTCCTGGCCGGTGCCGGGCCCACCGCCGCCGCCACCGCATCCGCCAGCCCACCGGTCTCCTCCGCCGTCAGCGTCGAGATCGTGATACGGATCCCCGGCGGCGCGTTCAGGCGGAAGCGCGCGCCCGGGGAGACCGCCCAGCCCGCGTGGAGCAGGCGGGCCACGACGCCCGTCTCGTCGGGGACCGGGACCCAGACGTTCATGCCGCTGCGGCCGTGCGCCGGCACGCCGCGTTCGGTCAGGGCCTCGACCAGGGCGTCCCGGCGGCCGCCGTACGAGGCCGCCACCTCGCGCATGTCCACCGCGCCGTCGTTCCACAGCCGCACGACGGCCCGCTGGACGAGCAGGCTCACCCACCCGGCGCCCAGCCGCTGCCGCCCCTGCACCCGGTCGACGGTGACCGCGTCCCCGGTGAACACGGCCAGGCGCAGATCCGGGCCCCAGGCCTTGGCGACGGAGCGGACGAGGACCCAGTGGCGGGTGACCCCGGCGAGCGGGGACAGGGGCACGTCGACGATGCCGTGGCCGTGGTCGTCCTCGATCAGCAGGGTCTCGGGGTGCTCCCGGAGCACCGAACGAAGCGCACGCGCGCGCGTGGCGGTCAGTGCGGCGCCGGTCGGGTTCTGCGCCCGGTCCGTGACGATCAGGGCGCGCGCCCCGGACTCCAGCGCCCGCCTGACGTCCTCGGGGCGCGGCCCTTCGTCGTCGACGCCGACGGACACCGTGCGCAGTCCGAGCGCCGGGACCAGGTCCAGCACCCTGCCCCAGCCGGGGTCCTCCACCGCCACCCGGTCGCCCGGCTTGAGGTGCGCGGCGAGGACCCGCTCGACCGCGTCCAGGGATCCGGAGGCCACACCGATGGGGCCGTCGGGCACTCCGTCGGCGTCCAGGGCGGCACGGGCGAGACGCGCCAGTTCCGGCTCCACCGGGTCGTGCCCGTACAGCACGGGTTCCCGGTCGCCCTGCGCGGCGGCCGCCGCGAACGCCCGGGCGAGGTGGGGCAGCAGCGCGGGGTCCGGGTTGCCGTCGGCCACGTCCCGCACGCCCTCGGGTACGGCCACCCGGATCTTCTCGCGGCCCGTCGTCGCCGGCTTCGGCCGGACCCTGCTGCCCCGGCGGCCCGCGGTCTCGATCACCCCGCGCTCGCGCAGGGTGCGATAGGCGGCCGCGACCGTGTTCGGGTTCACCCCGAGCCTGGTCGCCAAGTCCCGCATGGGAGGCAGTGGTTGGCCCGGTTCCAGCTCACCGGTGCCGACCGCGCGCTCGACACTGGCCGCAATCTCTGCTGCGCCGTGCCCCTGAATCGGATACTCTCCTAGCACAAAAGCAATTATGCACTAGTGCAATGGAGAACGCCATGCAGGGGACCCAGGAGACTCCGCCGAAGCCCGTCGCGTACACCCCGACCGACCGCACCGTGCCGACGCGGTCCGCGCAGAAGGCGTCGTACGACAAGGACGTGGTGCACGCGATACTCGACGAGGGCTACGTCTGCCACCTCGGCTTCGTCCGCGACGGTGCCCCGGTGGTGCTGCCGACGCTGTACGGCCGGGTCGGCGAGCGGCTCTACGTGCACGGGTCCACCGGTTCGCGCCCGCTGCGGATGACGGGCGAGGCGGACCCGGGTCTCGCGGTGTGTCTGACGGTCACCCATGTCGACGGGCTGGTGCTGGCCCGCTCCGCCTTCCACCACTCGATCAACTACCGCTCCGTGGTGGTGCACGGCATCGCGCACGAGGTCACCGACCCCGAGGAACGGCGGCTGGCCCTGGACGCGCTGGTGGACCAGGTCGTGCCGGGCCGGGCCGCCGACTCCCGGCCCGCGAACAGGAAGGAGCTGGCCGCCACCGCGGTCATCCGCCTCGACCTGGACGAGGTCTCCGCCAAGATCCGCACCGGCGGCGCGAACGACGAGCCCGAGGACGTGGGCCTGCCGCACTGGGCCGGGGTCGTCCCGCTCCGCAAGGGCTACGGCACGCCCCTCGACAACGCCGACCTGGCGCCCGGCATCGACGTCCCGGAGTACGTGGCCGGGCTCTGAGCGGGGGTTGCACGGGGACCGGCGCACGACGGTCGCGGGCCTCGGCGAACACCGGGCCGGCGACCGCGCCGGGCACCGGGAGGGTGCCGGTCACCGCGGCGGGGCGCGCGGACCTCGGCTCCGTGGCGCACCGTTCCACCCGGCACCGGATGCCTGGCGCCCTCTTCCTGCCGGCCCGCCTCAGGCGGCCGGGGGCGGAAGGGCGATTGCGTTCACGACCGGCACGCTAGACAGCCGCACCCGGGGTGGACAGTTCCCGCTCCGCGCCGCCCTGGGCCACCGGCTCGCCGGAGGTCTTGGCCGGCGTGGACGACTGGGCGATGAACGCACCGAGGAGGACGACGGCACCGCCGGCGATCTGCGGCGCCGACAGGTGCTCGCCGAGCAGCACCCAGGCCAGGACGGTCGCGACGACCGCCTCCAGGCAGGCGACGACACCCGCGACCTGCGGGGACAGCCTCCGCACGGACAGCACCCCGGTGATGTAAGCGACGACCGTGGCGACCAGGACGATCCAGCCGAGCAGGACGAAGGCCGGAACGGCGGTGCCGTTCATGTCCGCGGAGCCGGCCAGCACCGACCAGTCCATGCCCCAGGGGCGGGCCAGGACGGTCAGCACGGCGGCGCCCACGAGCAGGCCGTACGCGATGACGCCGAACGGGTTCGGCGCCCGGTCGCCCGCCTCGGTGCCCTGGTCGGACAGGACGAAGTAGCCGACCTGGCAGCAGGCGGCGCCGAGCGCGAGCAGCAGACCGAGCGCGTCGAGGCTCAGCCCCGCCCACACCTCCACCACACAGGCGAGACCGCCCGCCGCGAGGACCACGCCGAGCGCGGCGGCGCGCGACACCGGCCGTCGCTGCACGAACCGCACCCAGCCGAGCACGAGCGCGGGGGCGAGGTACTCGATGAGCAGCGCCACTCCGACGGGTATGCGGGAGAGCGCGGCGAAGTAGCAGGCCTGGGCGCCGGCCACGGCGAGCAGGCCGAAACCGGCGAGCAGCGCGGGGCGGTGGCGCACCAGGGCGCGGTGCCGCACGGCGAACGGCAGCATCACCAGGGCCGCACCCGCGACCCGCAGCCACACGACGTGGAGCGGGTCGAGTCCCGCCTCGATCAGCGGCTTGGCGGCCGGCCCGGCTCCGCCGAAGGTCAGCGCCGATGCGAGCGCGAGACCGAGCCCGACACCCTTGCCGCCGCTGCCCTGACTGCTCTCAGACGTATGCACCGGCACATGATGACAGGCGCTGACATGAGCGTCATCCCCGTTGACACCTGTCTCAGGGGATGGACTTCTCGGGGGCCGGCCGGGCGCCGGTGCGACGGCTCAGCAGGCCGCCTCGCCCTCGCCGGCGCACTCCCCCGCGCGGGTCTCGATCCGGGCCCGCAGGTCACGCGCGGGGATGCCGGCGCGCTCCAGGACCGCGACGGCCCGGGACTCCGGGTCCACCACCAGCGCGGCCAGCAGGTCGGTGCCGCCCGCGCGGGTCTCGCCGCGCTGCCGGGCGCGCCGGCGGGCGTCCGCCATGGCGGCGGCCGCGACGGGCGACCAGCTCCCGGAATCCTTGGGTTCGCGGGCGGGGGTCGGTACGACCTCGATCGCGCCGGAGTCCTCCACACCGCTCTGCCAGCGCAGCCCGTAGCCGATGCTGCGCTGCACGAGGTAGCCGAGCAGCCGGGCGAGTTGCGGGGCGTCGCCGACGGCGACGCGCACTTCGGGGTCGGACTCCAGGAGGGAGTGGAGCAGATGGGCGGTGTCGATCTGCCGGTCCCCGTCCCGCAGGGCCCTGCGACGGGCACCGGCGACCACCGCCGCCAGCTCGGCGCTGAGCCCGGCGTCGTCGTCCATGGGCAGGCCGCCCTGGCCGTGGGCGGATTGACGGGTCATACGGTGTTGCACACCCTCTACCCCATCAGCATCAGCGGGCCGGGTCATCCGCGAGGGGAACCATTTCCGCGTCCCGCAGGGAGTGGACGTCACCGGCCGGAATCTCATCCTTACGGAGGAGATCAGGCCACTCCTGGCCGACGCGGTGGTGATACCGCGCGTGCGGTGCTACGGCACGTACGGCGATCCGCGTCCCCGGGGAACACAATTCCTGACGGTTCATCAGTATTGAATGTTCGAGGGCGCAAGGCTACGTTCCGCGACACCGAAGCCCGAAACGAAGGGGTGGTCGCATGGCCGAAGTCAGCGCCGAGGCACGCATCCAGGCACCGGCCGAGAAGGTGTGGACCCAGCTCACCGACTGGCCGGCGTACGGCGAGTGGAACGCGACCCACACCAGCTTCCCCAAGGGCGGGCCCGAGACGCTGGCGGTGGGCGGGACGTTCCAGGAGAACATGAAGCTGATGGGCTTCCCGGCGGAGGTCGACTGGACCATCGAGGAGCTCGAGCCGGCGCGGGTGTTCGCCATCCGCGGCAAGGGCCCGATGGCCGTCACCGTGGCCACCCGCTACACGCTCACCCCCGACGGCGACGCCACGACGGTCCGTATCGACGGCGAGTTCACCGGCGCCGCGGTGTCGCTGATGGCGGGCAAGCTCAAGGACTCGGCGACGGCCGCCCTGAACGAGTCACTGCGCAAGCTCGGCGGACTGGTGGTGACCTGAGCCCGGTCCCGGAAACGGGACGGCGCCCCGCGGACTCTCCACGGGGCGCCGTCCACCGGCAGTCCTCAGTCCTCAGTCCTCGTCGGCGAGGATGAGGTACAGCTTCTTGCGGGCGTCGTTGACGACGGCCAGCGCCTTCTCGCGCTGCTCCTTGGTGCCGGTGTTCCAGACCTGCCCGAAGGCCTGCATCAGACCGACGCCGGCCTGCCGGATCTCGCCGAGCGCCTCGAAGTCGACCCCGCGCGAGGCCTCCTCCCAGGGAGCCTCCGGACCTTCGCCGGCTGCGGCGCGGCCGCTCTCGGTCAGGGCGAAGAGCTTCTTGCCACCCTCGCTCTCGCTGGCGATCAGACCCTCGTCCTCCAGCAGCTGGAGGGTGGGGTAGACCGAGCCGGGGCTGGGCTTCCACGCACCGCCGCTGCGCTCGGCGATCTCCTGGATCATCTCGTAGCCGTGCATGGGCCGGTCCTTGAGCAGGGCCAGGATCGAGGCGCGCACGTCACCGCGCCGCGCCCTCCCCCTCGGGCCGCCTCGCCCTCGCGGCCCCCAGGGCCCCGGCCCGAAGCCGGGCCCGAACCCGGGACCACCCGGACCGAAGGGGCCGAAGGCACCCCGGCGCCCTTCGAATCCACCGAGCCCGCCCCGGTCGCGCCGGCCCGGGCCGTCCTGACGATGTCCACGCTCGAATCCGTGGGTACGCATCGCGATCACTCCATTCCATCGTTGATCAGTCACGTATCGATCGCGTTCCTTACGCGATGCCTCAACGATATATCGGTACTGATGGCGTGACAAGCCCCTTCCCGGGGAGGGTGACCCGTCTCAACGACGTTTCACGGGTCTCATTGGAGTTCGGCCGTTTGGAATTCGTCTCGTCAGACTTTGACGTCGCAGGTCAGGTACGGTGCGGACATGACTGAGCACCTTCCTCCCGACGTGGCCGAGGTGCTCGACGCCCTCTTCGACGACGACGATCCGGTTCACCTGGCGCTCCGCGCCCAGGTGCCGCACCTCCGGGTGCAAGGGCGCTGTACGTGCGGGTGCGGCACGACCTACTTCGACCTCGACACGGCCTCGGTTCAGCCGGCACCGTCTGGACCGAGCACGGTGGTGGCCGCCGAGGCCCTGATCCACACCGAGAACGGCGACTGCCCCGGCGAAGTCCTGGCCTTCGCTCAGGCCGGCTACCTCTCATGGTTGGAGGTCTGCTCGTGGAGCGACGACATCGAGGTCACCCTCGCCTTGGCCCGGCGAACGCTGCGCCGCTGAGGCGGATCCGCCTGCGGTCGAACTTCGCTGAGACTCGTCAACTTCGTTGAGACGGGTCAGATGGCCCCCGGATCGTCCCGGTGGGCTCAGGCGTCCGCGCCGGCCGGCCGCAGTGGGCAGCCCGTGCCGACGCGGGAGGTGAGATCGGCTCGCAGGGCCGCGAGTTCGGACATGCGGGTGTCGATGATGCGGATCTTGTCGGCGAGGAGCGCGGACAACGCCTCGGCGCTGTCCGGGGCGTCGCGCAGGTCCGCGCCGTGCCGGGCGATCTCCGCGAGCGTGAAGCCGAGGGTCTGTGCGGTGCGGACGTAGTGCAGCCAGGTCACCGTCTCGGGCGGGAAGTCGCGGTAGCCGTTGGACAGGCGGCGGCCCTCGATCAGCCCGATCCGCTCGTAGAACCGAACGGTGTCCTTGGACAGGCCCGCCTGTGCGGCCAGTTCTCCGATGCGCATGGCTCCCCCGCCGCTCCCCGGACTTGACCTTGGAGCGTACTCCGCTGTTTAGCGTGAGCCGCGTCAGAGACGGACCCGCCCGAGGAGTTCTCCGTGATCCCGTTCCCCGTACCCCACCGCCCCGCCTACCTCCGCCTCGTGCGGGCCAGCGGCTGGTACGACCTGCTCGTCACCGCCGGCTTCGCCACGCCGTGGACGTACGCGCTGGTGCACGACCTGCTGGCGGGAGCGGGTGACGCGGCCGGACTGGGTGCCTTCCCGGCGCTCGACCCGATGCAGATCCTGTACGCCAACCTGATGGGCTCGGTCGTGGTGGTCTGGTCCGTCCTGCGGATCGTACGACCGCTGCCGCTGCACGGGCTGCTGGACGGAGTCGCGCGCACGCTGTTCGCCCTGTGGCAGGCGTACGCACTGGCGCACGGCGGTCCGCCGGTGCTGTGGCCGTTCCTGGTCGTGGAGGTGGCGTTCGGCGTCGCCCAGCTCGCCCCGTGGGCCAAGGCCGGCCGTGCCGCCGGCGCGAAGTCGGTCCAGGGCTCGTGAATTGGCCTTGGCCCCGCGGCTTCCCGCGCCCCTAGCGTCAGGGCCATGCGCATCCGAATCGTCGACGCCTTCACCGACCGCCCCTTCGCCGGCAACCCGGCCGGAGTCCTGATCCTGGACGACGTCTTCCCGGACGACGACTGGCTCCGGAAGGTCGCCCTGGAGGTCAACCACGCCGAGACGGCGTTCGCGCACCGGCTGCCCGAGGGCGGCCCCGCGGACTGGGCGCTGCGCTGGTTCACGCCCGTCACCGAGGTCGCGATGTGCGGGCACGCCACGCTCGCCACCGCCCATGTCCTGTACACCACCCGCGCCCACGAGGGACCGGTGCGGTTCGCCACCCGCAGCGGGGTGCTCATCGCCACACCCGGTGCGGACGGCTCGATCACCCTGGACTTCCCGACCGCCCCGCTCACTCCGGTCGAGGTCCCGGCCGCGCTCGCCAGGGCGCTGGGCGCCGAACCGGCCGGTGCCCACGACACCGGCCCCGACGTCGGCGACCTGCTGGTGGAGCTGGCCGACGAGCGTACGGTCCGCGGACTCGCACCGGACCTCAAGGCCCTCGCGGCCCACTCCTCGCGCGGCATCATCGCCACCGCGCTCGCCGACGACCCGTCCCTCGGCTACGACTACGTGTCCCGCTGCTTCTTCCCGAACCTCGGCATCGACGAGGACCCGGTCACCGGCAGCGCGCACACCTCGCTCGCCCCGCACTGGTCCGCCCGCCTCGGCCGGGACGACCTCACCGGTCTGCAGGCCTCCCGCCGCACCGGCCTGGTCCGTACCCAACTGCGCGGCGACCGCACCCTGCTCACCGGCAGCGCGGTCACGGTGATCGAGGGCGAACTGCTCGGGTCCCAGGGCCTGTCCGGCCATTCCCGTCGTCCGCCTGCGGGGGCAGGCGGGAAGCCGGACGGTCCCTAGGCCGTGGGCAGCCAGCCCACCTTGCCCGCGAGCAGGGCGTAGCCGACGAAGGCACCGATGTCGAGCAGGGAGTGCGCGACGACCAGCGGGCCGACCCGGCCCCAGCGGCGGTAGAGCCAGACGAAGACCACGCCCATCACCATGTTGCCGATGAAGCCGCCGATGCCCTGGTAAAGGTGGTAGGAGCCGCGCAGGACCGCGCTGGCCACCAGTGCGGTGCCCGGGGTCCAGCCCAACTGCCCCAGTCTGCGCAGCAGATAGCCGACGACGATGACCTCTTCGAGGATCGCGTTCTGCAGTGCGGACAGGATCAGCACCGGGTACTTCCACCACACGTCGGGCAGCGCCTCGGGCACCACCGTGAGGTTGAAGCCGAGACCGCGGGCGGCCAGGTAGAAGGCGATGCCGGTGCTTCCGATCACGGCCGCGACACCCGCGCCCCGGCCGAGGTCGGGCCAGGGGCGGGTGCGGTCGAAGCCCAGCGTCCGCATGCTCTCGCCCTCCCGCAGCAGCAGGTGGGCGACCAGGGCCACGGGAACGAGCGCGCTGGCGATGCCGAAGAGCTGCCAGGCGAGGTCGAGCCAGGGGCGGCCGGGCGCGGCCGAGGCGTTGAGGGTGGCCGCCTGCTCCTTGAGCCCGCCCGGCTTGGTGACCGACCCGACGAAGCTGATCAGCGCGGACACCCCGCTCGCGCCCAGCGAGAGCCCCAGGACGAGGAGTGTCTCGTCGCGGAGGATCCGCCGCGGGAACCGCTCCCGCGGATACGCCTCGGCCACCGGGTCAGCCTCCACGTGCACTCCTGCCTTCGGTCCGGTCATGCGAGGTCACAGCATGCCGGATCGGCCTGTGGAGTGCGTGCCCGGGCAGGGCTTTCCCGGTGGACCGGCCGCCCTCAGCCGAGCGGCACCGGATCGGGCAGACCGACGGGCCAGGTGTGCACCGGCTCCCCCGCCTGCATCAGCTCGGCATAGCGCCGGGTCGTCGCGGCGAGGGCCGCCTCGCGGCCGCGTCCCTGTTCCAGGGCCCGGTGGAAAGTGGCCGCCTGCCAGGAGGCCCCGTTGACCCGGCGCCGGCACCGCTCCTCGATGACGCCCAGGTAGAAGTCCCGGTCGGCGGCCTCCAGGCCCCATGCGTCCAGGCCCGCCGAGGCCAGCGGCAGCAGCTCGTCACGCACCAGGGTGACCGCGTCGACCTCGCCGGTGCCGCCGTAGCGTCCCCGGCGCGGCCATACGAAGCGCGCGTCGATGCCGTAGCGGCACGCCGCGTCGAAGTTGGCCTCGGCCACCTCGAAGGGGAGCCGGGTCCACAACGGCCTGGACTCCTCGGCGAGGGCGCGCACCAGGCCGTAGTAGAAGGCCGCGTTGGCGATCACGTCGGTGACAGTCGGCCCGGCCGGCAGCACCCGGTTCTCCACGCGCAGGTGCGGCACGCCGTTCGCGATGTCGTAGACGGGCCGGTTCCAGCGGTAGATCGTGCCGTTGTGCAGGACGAGTTCGGCGAGCCGGGGTACGCCGCCGGCGTCCAGGACCTCCAGCGGCTCCTCCGCGTCACAGATCGGCAGCAGGGGCGGGAAGAAGCGCAGGTTCTCCTCGAAGAGGTCGTACGCGGAGGAGATCCAGCGCTCACCGAACCAGATGCGCGGCCGCACCCCCTGGGCCTGGAGCTCCGGCGGGCGGGTGTCGGTGGCCTGCAGGAACAGCGGCACCCGGGACTCGCGCCACAGCTCGTGCCCGAACAGGAAGGGCGAGTTGGCACCGACGGCGATCTGCGCGGCCGACGCCACCTGCGCCGCGTTCCACACATCGGCGAAGCGGGCCGGGGTGACCTGGAGGTGCAGCTGGACGGAGGTGCAGGCGGCCTCCGGGGCGATGGACCTGGAGGTGCGGGTCAGATGCTCGACCCCCTCGATGTCGAGGACGAAGTCCTCGCCCCGGGCGGCCACGATCTGATCGTTGAGCAGGGTGTACCGATCCGCCTCGGAGAGGTTGGCGGAGACCACGTCGTCGGGCTCGAGCGTGGGCAGAATGCCGATCATCACGATCCCGGCGTCCACCTCGCCGGCCTTCCGGTCGGCGTACGCCAGGGAGGTGCGGAGTTCCTCGGCGAGCCGGTCGAATACCCGGCCGCCCAACCGGTGTGGGGCTATGTTCACCTCCAGGTTGAACCTGGCGAGTTCTGTTTGGAAATCGCGACTCGCGATGCGCTCCAGCACCTGCCCGTTCAGCATTTTCGGCATGCCGTCGGGGCCGGCCAGATTCAATTCGATCTCCACACCCATGAGGTTCTTGGGGCGGTCGAACCGCTTCTCGACCAGCAGCCGCTCCAGTCCCGCCAGACACTTTTGGAGCTTTTCGCGGTAGCGCTGGCGATCGGACAGGTCGAACTGCCCTGCCACGACCTTCTCCCCCATCGAAGTGTCCCTCCTCGGATGGGCGGGCCGCAGATCCGGCCGCCGGGGTCCCGGGTCAGGTGGGATGATGCCCAGCCGAAGCGATCGATAACGTCCCGTGCGGGCCCGGCACCCGCTACTCTGTCGAATGTTCCCCGCGGCACATTCACGGGGCATGCCGCAGTACGCATCTTCGGGTTCCCAGACCGCCTCGTGAAAAACGCCGACGACATTCGGCCGACCGCGATCGTGGTGTATTACGAGGTCAGCGGCGCGATGCCGGGCCGGAAATCGGGATGATTTACGCGATTCATCGGCTGAATGACCCCTTGCCGGGTCAACCGGAATCCGGTAGACGAAACATCGTCTGAACACGTGTCGTATAACCTTGCGAACAAGGCCTAAGGTTGGTGCCCGCGGTCCCGGTTCCCGTCGTGTTCCTGCCGCCGAAGTGACGGGCGGCAGGCCTCAGCCGCACCCTCGTTCACCGATCCGGGCCCCACCTCTCAGGCCACCCGTGAGCAGACAGCGCCGTCCGCCCCACCCTCCCTCGCGCCGCCGCGCCTGTCGAACGAGAGGCGACCCACCATGCCGCTGCATGTGCCCCTTGCACCCGCGCCCGCCCTGCGCTCCGTCCTCACGGCCCTCGGTTCCCCCACCGCGGTCCGTGAGGCCCGAACTCCCTCCCTGCGCGCCGCGCAGGGCCCCGCGACGCCCGAACTGCCTCTTCCCGTGCACGTGTTGGACAGGATCACCGCGCAGGGCCTGTCCGCGACCCGGCTGGCCGGATGGCGCTTCCTCATACGGTGCGGCGACCGCGCGGTGGCCGCGGCCGACACCATGCTCACCCCGGACGGCTGGGCCTTCTCGCACTTCTTCGAGGGCCCCTACATCGTCTCGACCGAGCGGGCGCTGCAGCAGGCGGAGGCGCTGCCGCAGCCGTACCAGCCGCGTCTACTGTCCGTGCCCGGCCTGTACATGCTCACCCTGTGGCTGCACGGCGAGGTCGCCGCCGAGCCCGCGGAGGGCCATCCGGCCGCCGCCGACCTGCTGATACCGCTGGCCCCGGCACCGCCCGGCATCTCGGCCCACCGGCCCTACCGGGTCTCCGAGTTGCTGCCGGTGCTGACCCATCGGGCGACTCCCGTCCCGCTGCTCGGCTCACCCGCCTGAACGACGCCCGCGTACCCCGCTGCCCGGAAGGGGAGCGGGGTACGACTGTTTTTACCGGGATGCGAATACTTTTCCGGGACCGCGGTGCCCCACGGGAATAGAATGCGCTCGTACGAGCAATTACCCGCTCCGACGAGCCGGAAAAGGCGCCCTCGCGTCCGGACTAGTCCTATCCGGCCACCCGGAACCACCCAAAGGGACAGTGCAGTTGGAATGAACCGTCCGCGTGGGTGACGCGTCATGAACCTGTGAGAAGCGGTGCCGCGAAATCCCTGCGGAATGACGCCCAGAGGGCAACACTGGGTTCCGACCGACTATCACCACGGGGGGCGAACATGACCACGACCGAGCGAGAGATCCCACCCATGTGCCAGCACCAGCCGCCGTGTCCACAAGCCGAGTCCGCCGACCGGGAGTCCGCCCGCCTCGTGGCGCACCACCCGGAGCAGGGATGGAGCCTGCTGTGCAACGGCGTACTGCTCTTCGAGGACACCGGTGAGCTGCTGCCCGACGGCCGCGTCATCGCCCCGCACCGCCCGCTCGGTGCGGAACGGGTGATGACCGCAGCCTGAGCAGCACCCCGGGCGGTCCGCCGCACCGCCCGGTGACCCCAAGGGGCCGGCCGCACGCTCACGGTGCGCACCGGCCCCGACGTGCGTCCGGGGGCGACTACGGTCCGTGACCGCGCGCTAGCGCCTTCGGGGGGGGCCGGCCGGGCAGCCGATCATCCCTTGGTGGCGCCGGCGGTGAGCCCGCCGACGAGCCGGCGCTCGGCGACCGAGCAGAAGGCGCGGAGACGGTGCCGAGCGCGGGCCTCGCCATGGGCAGCCGGACCCGCCGGAAGAACCCGAAGGAGCTGCAGCCGTCGAGGGTGGCCGCCTGCTCCGGCTCGCCCGGCTCCCCTCATCGTCGTGGTGGCCCCTTCGAGGTCGCGGCGGAGCACGAACCGCTGGTGGGCGAGGGCGAAGACGAGGCAGATGCCGCGACTCCGGGAAGGCACGTCGGGAGCGTCAAGATGTCGTGCGGCAGGTCGCGGTGCCGGATGCGGTCGGCGACCAGGGACCGGCGCAGCGCACCGGGTCCCGGCTGCGGAACAGCGGGACAGTCGATCGAAAGTTTCGAAGCGGGCGGCGAACCCCACTCGCACCCGGCGGTGGGGCTCAGTCGGACGGAGCGGCTCGAGGCCCGGGCGGGCCGGCCGGCGAGGGAGGGAAGGCCGGCCCGCCCGGGAGTCCGGTGCGCGGCACAGTGCCGGCGGACGCGGTGGCGTCCGATGCCGGACGTGGTGATGTCAGACGCCCACGTCGCGGCTGTGCAGGTCGGCGAGCGACTCACGGCGGACCAGCAGGCGGGCCCGGCCCGAGTGCACGGCGACCACGGGCGGGCGGCCGACCAGGTTGTAGGCGGAGGCCATGGACAGCTGGTAGGCGCCGGCCGCGGGTACGGCGAGCAGGTCGCCGGGACGTACGTCGGCCGGGAGTTCGGCCTCGGCGAGGACGTCACCTGCCTCGCAGTGCCGGCCGACGACGGTCACCGGGGCCAGGGGCGCCGTGGCGGGCCGCCCGATCAGACGGGGTGCGTAGCGGGCGCCGTACAGGGCGGGCCGCGGGTTGTCGCTCATGCCGCCGTCGACGGCCACGAAGGTGTGGTCGCCGGTGCGTTTGACGGCGAGGACGTGGTAAACGGCGATGCCCGCCGGGCCGGCGATCGCCCGGCCGGGTTCGATGATCAGACGGGGCACCGGCAGGCCGGCCGCCGCGCAGGACGCAGCGAGTTCGGCACGGACCCGGCGGGCCAGCACGGCCGGGTCGAGGGCCGGTTCGCCGGGGCGGTGGGCGATGCCGTGCCCGCCGCCGAGGTCGAGTTCGGGCAGGACGAGACCGTGCTGGTCGCGCAGCCGCGCCAGCAGGCCGACCATACGGCGCACGGCGGTGACGTACGGCTTCACGCTGGTGATCTGCGAGCCCAAGTGGCAGTGCAGTCCGACGAGTCGCAGCTGCGGCTGGTCGAGGATGCGGGCGATGGCGTGCTGGGCGTGGCCGTCGGAGAGGGAGAGGCCGAACTGCTGGTCCTCGGTGCCGGTGCGGATCTTCTCGTGCCCGCCGGCGGCGATCCCGGGCACCACACGGACCAGCACCTGCTGCCGGCCGTCGGATCCGAGAATGGCGGCCAGCCGGGCGATCTCCGCGGGGCTGTCGATCACGATCCGGCCCACGCCCAGGCGCAGCGCCAGCTCCAGGTCGCGCGGCGACTTGGCGTTGCCGTGCAGCACGATCCGCTCGGGCGGGAATCCGGCGGTGACTGCCAGCTCCAGCTCACCGGCCGAGCAGACGTCCAGGCCCAGGCCCTCCTCGTCGGTCCAGCGGACCATGGCACGGCACAGGAACGCCTTGGCCGCGTAGAGGACTTCGGCCTCGGGGAAGGCCTGCCGGTAGGTACGGCAGCGCTCGCGCACCTCGCCCTCGTCGAGCACGTAGACGGGGGTGCCGAACCGGTCCGCGATCTCGGCGAGCGGGACTCCGCCGACGGCCAGGTCGCCGGGGCGGGACTCGGCGGCCGAGGCGGGCCAGACGGACGGACCGGCGAGGGTGGTGGGGACGGCTGCTTCGTGCAGGGTGGTCATCGGGTGCTCCCCTCGGTGATCCGGAAGGCGGGGAGCGGAATCGACCGGACGGCGGGGCCGGGGGCCGGGGCCGAGAGCGTGGGGTCCACGGTGAGGGTGGTGACACCGAGCGGCGCGGTCAGGGCGCGCAGCGCGGGCTCGGCGAGGCGGATCCATGGCTGGTCGGGGCCCAGTGTGTCACCCAGGCGGCGGGCGCAGGTGAAGGCGACGGCCGTCCGGCCGCCGAGGGGGGTGCGGAACAGGCGGGCAGTGCACCCGGCGGGTCCCGGCCGGACGGGGACGAACAGGGGTCCGGCCGGGGTGCGTTCGGAAGGCTCCGGGTCGTCGCCGCAGACGAGTTCGGGCATGGGTTGCCTCCTGGAAGGGGCGTGGTGGCCTTGAGCGCCCCGGACGCGGGGAGGCGGACCGGGGCTGCCTCGACGCTATGCCCGGCCGGGCCGGTGATCCGATCCCTCATGACGCGATGCTGACGGCGAACGGGCCGACACTGACGGGTTGCTGACGGGCACGGACACGGGACGGGCCGGGGCCGTCAGGAACCTGCCAGGAATTGCTCCCGCCGGCTGGTCGAATCGCCCGTACGGGAGTGGGATGGAAGAGAAGCCCTGTTCGCGGGCCCACCCGCGGGGGTCGCCCGCGGGCATGCGTGAGAAACGGTGGAGTCATGTCCGGTTACGACGCCTCGGCGGCCGCCCGTGTGGTGGTCGGGGTGAGCGGTTCCCTGGGCAGCGTGACGGCCCTGCGCCGGGCCGCGGCGCTGGCCCGGCGACTGGGTGCGGAGCTCTGGCCGGTGCTGGCCTGGGAGCCGCCCGGTGGCGATCCCGCCGCGCGCCGCTCCCCCGCCGCCGGTCTGCTGGTCGAGGAGTGGCAGCGGCTGGCCAGGCAACGGCTGGCCTCGGTGCTCGAGGAGATCTTCGGGGAGGACGGGCCGGGGGTGCCGATGCATGCCGTGATCGTCCGTGGCACTCCGGGCAGGGCACTGGTGTCGACCGCCGACCGCGACGACGACCTGCTCGTCGTGGGCGCCGGCCGGCGCGGCCTGCAGCGCGCCTTCTCGAGCCGCGTCTCCCGGCACTGCCTCGCACACGCCGACTGCCCGGTCCTCGCCGTACCGCCGTCGCCGCTGGAGTCCGACCTGGTCTCCGTCCACCGCCGCAACGCCTGGCATCTGCGCATGGACACCCGGGGTCTGTGAGGCGCTGTGAGCGTCAACAGGCGCGTCAAAACACGCTGCCCTGGCGTCAGGGTCCCATCAATGAACGGCACGGCCGGGTCCCACCAGGCCCGCCCCTCTCTACCGTCAAACCCATGGAGCATCGCGACACCCGCCCCGAGGTGACGGCACCGCACCCGTACGGCACCGGTCCCGTCGCGTACGACCGCCAGTACACCTCGGACCTCTTCGGCTCGGCCCGCTGTGCGACCGTGCTGCTCGGCATGCTGCTGCTCGTCGACCTGGCGGCAGGCACCCTCACCTGGTGGCGCTCGGCCCTGTGGATCTACCTGGCCCTGCTCCTCTTCCTCGTCCTCCTCCCCGCCCGCGTCTCGGCCGGCGAGGGCTGGCTGGCCTCCCGCCGCCTGCTGCGCACCCGACGGGTCCACACCGACCGGCTGGTCGCGGTACGCCCGCTGGACGGCGTCGCGAAGCGCCTGGTCCTGCGCGACACCCTCGGCGCCCGCGTCGAGATCGACCCCGAGGTGCTCCTGCGCAATCCCGACCTCTGGCTCCGCCTGACGGAGGCGGCCCGCGCCTCGGAGACCTCCGGCACCCTCCGCTCCGGCACGACGGCCCTGCACCAGCTGGCGGAACGCATCGACCGGGAGACGGCACTGCGGGTGTTCAGGGCGTCGGGCCTGGAGTAGCAGGCGCTTCAAGGGGTGTCAGCCCATCACGGATACGCTCGCTGCGGCTGCACTTCAGCTGTCCGCGGGGCAGCATGGAGGTGTCGTACGAGATGACGCTGGGTGTCCGACCCGGAGTTCGCGGCCGCCCCTCCCCTGTACGGTCCAACGCGTGCCGTGGGCCTGCGGGCCTCCGCTTCTTGATGTGTCACCTCCTTCCGTCGGGTCTTTCTTAACGCAAGATTGACGCCGCCCGGCCCTGGATCCGTGGGCCCAGGCGTCACTCTCTGCATACGCTGGTGCCGCCGTCCGCGTGATGGCCGGAATCAGCTGAGCCGCACACCTGGAGCACGCCGATGGCCACGACCGAGCACCCTCCTCCCAGTCGCTTGCGCACCTGGATGCTGGAGGGGCTGTCCGACATGGGCAAGGGGCACGCCCGCCCCGAAGCCCAGCCGGAGCCCGCGCACAAGGGCCAGCGCTGGTGGCGCGTGATGTGCCTGACCGGTGTCGACTACTTCTCCACCCTCGGCTACCAGCCGGGCATCGCGGCCCTCGCGGCCGGTCTGCTCTCTCCGATCGCCACGCTCGTCCTCGTCGTCGTCACCCTGGCGGGCGCCCTTCCGGTGTACCGCCGGGTGGCGGAGGAGAGCCCGCACGGCGAAGGCTCGATCGCGATGCTGGAGCGGCTGCTGTCCTTCTGGAAGGGCAAGCTGTTCGTCCTGACGCTGCTGGGCTTCGCCGCCACGGACTTCCTGATCACCATCACCCTGTCGGCCGCAGACGCCTCCACTCACCTGATCGAGAATCCGCACCTGACGAGCACACTGCACGGCCAGCAGATGATCATCACCCTGCTGCTGGTCGCCCTGCTCGGCGCCGTGTTCCTCAAGGGCTTCCTGGAGGCGATCGGCGTTGCCGTCGCCCTGGTGGCTGTCTACCTCGGACTCAACGCCGTGGTCGTGGTCGTCGGCCTGTGGCACGTCTTCACCGCCGAGCATGTGGTCACCGACTGGACCAGCGCCCTGACCACCGAGCACGGCAACATCTTCGCCATGATCGGCGTATCCCTCCTGGTCTTCCCGAAGCTCGCCCTGGGCCTGTCCGGCTTCGAGACCGGCGTCGCCGTCATGCCGCACGTCCAGGGTGACCCGGACGACAGCGAGGACAAGCCGACGGGCCGTATCCGGGACACCAAGAAGCTGCTGACGGCAGCCGCGCTGATCATGAGCGTGTTCCTGATCGCCACGAGCTTCATCACGACGGTGCTCATCCCGGCGGACGAGTTCAAGTCCGGCGGTCAGGCCAACGGCCGCGCACTGGCCTACCTCGCGCACGAGTACCTGGGCAACGCCTTCGGCACGGTCTACGACGTCTCGACCATCGCCATCCTGTGGTTCGCCGGCGCCTCCGCCATGGCCGGGCTGCTCAACCTGATGCCGCGCTACCTGCCTCGGTACGGCATGGCGCCGCACTGGGCGCGCGCCGTGCGCCCGATGGTGATCGTCTTCACGCTGGTCGCCTTCCTGGTGACCTGGATCTTCGACGCCAACGTAGACGCGCAGGGCGGCGCGTACGCCACTGGCGTCCTGGTGCTGATGTCCTCGGCGGCGATCGCGGTGACCATCGCCTCCCACCGGGCCGCTCAGCGCGGGTGGACCGTCGGCTTCGCGGTCGTCTCGGCGGTCCTGCTCTACGTGACCGTCGCGAACGTCATCGAGCGCCCGGACGGTGTGAAGATCGGTGCCTGCTTCATCGTCGGCATCATCCTGGTCTCGCTGGCGTCCCGGCTGGCCCGCGCCTTCGAGCTGCGCGTCACGCATGTCGAACTGGACGACATGGCGGAACGATTCATCCGTGACATGGCCAGTCGCAAGATACGGTTCATCGCCAACGAGCCCGACGTGCGCGACAAGGCCGAGTACCGCGACAAGGTCGAGCAGATCCGGGCCGACAACGAGATGCCCGAGCAGGAGGACTTCGTCTTCGTCGAGGTCACGGTGACCGACCCCTCCGAGTTCGAGGCGGGCCTGACCGTACGCGGCGAGGTCCTGCACAACCGCTACCGCGTCCTGACCGTGGAGTCCTCCTCCATCCCCAACGCCCTCGCCGCGCTCCTCCTCCACGTCCGCGACGCCACCGGCTGCACCCCGCACATCTACTTCGAGTGGACCGAGGGCAACCCGTTCGCCAACTTCCTGCGCTTCTTCCTCTTCGGGCAGGGCGAGGTCGCCCCGGTCACCCGCGAGGTGCTGCGCGAGGCGGAGCCGGACCGCGCCCGCCGCCCGCGCGTCCACACCGGCTGAGGCACACCCGCGGTCACGTCGGGCTCCTCAGGTCACCGGGCCGACAGTCGTACCGGACCGGGAAGACGGCACGCGCCTCAGGCCGTCGCCGTCTTCCTGCCGAACAGCCGCCGCGGCGGCCGCGCCTCCAGCCGGCCCATGCTCAGCCGCCCGTGTATCTCCACGCGCAGCACGACCGGCGTCCCGGGCTGCCCGGCCGGCCGCACCCTGGCCTTGCCGTAGTCGATCACCAGGGAGTCCGTGTCCACGACCACGCCGGGCCGGGTGATCAGTCGCAGGGTGCCGCCGCGCAGGTCCAGGTCGATGCGGAGGGTGTCGTGAGTGATCTCCGCCCGGGTGAGGTCGACGGTCACATCGCCCCACTCCGAGTGGATCTCCATCCGGCGCGGCACCGACCATCCGTCGCCGCGCGTGGCCGACGAGAACTGCTGCTCGATGCGGACGACATCCTTGACCGGCGTCGCCCCGGGCACGTCCGGCAGGTCGCCCGTCAGCTCCGCCAGCTCCCCGAGCGTGCGCGCCGACAGGGCCGCCCCCACCCGCTCGTCGTGTTCCTCGGCGGTCAGCCTGCCGTCCCCCGCGGCAGCCGTCAGGGCGTCCACCACGCGGTCCCGGTCCGCGTGCGAGGCCCGCAACCCGGACGGCACATCCGTGGGCACCAGTTCGGCCGACATACCCTCACCCCGATTCAGACGCCCCCACAGGGGACCCACCGTCACGCACTAACGCTATATCGCGTTATACCCAACGGCCAACCCCACGTCCACGGTTGCCTCGTCATGGCCCTATCGTGACCGGCATGCAGTCCTACACGATCGGCCAGGCCGCACGGCTGCTCGGCGTGAGCCCCGACACCGCCCGTCGCTGGGCCGACGCCGGCCGGGTGGCCACTCATCGCGACGAGGCCGGGCGCCGGCTCATCGACGGCAAGGATCTCGCCGCGTTCTCGGTCGAGCTGGCCCGGGCGGGCAGCGGTGAGGAGGACGCCTCCTACACCTCGGTCCGCAACGCCTTCCCGGGCATCGTCACCGCCATCAAGCTCGGCGACGTCGCGGCCCAGGTGGAGATCCAGGCGGGCCCGCACCGCCTGGTCTCCCTGCTGACCCGGGAGGCCGTGGAGGAACTGGGCCTGGAGGTCGGCATGGAGGCCACCGCGCGCGTGAAGTCCACGAACGTGCACATCGACCGCGTCTGAGAACGCCTCCGGGGCGTCTTCGACACCGCCTCCGGAGAAGCCCCCGCAGCCCCCTCACCGGCAGAGCAGCGCCGCCCACAGGTCGAGCCGGTCGCTCAGCAGGGACAGGTCCCGTCCGGTGAAGTGCTCGATGCGCTGGATCCGGTAGTGCACGGTGTTGACGTGCAGATGCAGCGCCTTGGCCGTACGCGCCCAGGACCCGTCGCAGGCGAGGAACGTCTCCAGCGTGCTCAGCAGTACGGCGGTGGCGGTGCGGTCGGACTCCAGCAGCGGACCGAGGACCGTACGGCTGTAGGCGGCGCGCACCTCGGCCGGCACACCGGTGAGCAGGGCGTCGAGGCTGGTGAGGGCAGTCGCGTCGGCGAGGAGGGAGGCGTCGGGCGCGGTGGTCCGGGCCGAGGTGAGGGCGTACCGGGCCTGCGCCAGCGCCCCGCCCAGCCCTTCGGGACCGTCCGCGGGCGCCCCGGTGCCGCCGTGCAGGGCCACTTCGGGCGCACAGCCGGCGACCAGCGACCAGACCTCGCCCAGGACACCGTCGTCGCAGGCACCGGGCAGGACCGCGAAGGCACACCCGTCGGGCAGCCGCCCCACGGCCGAGGCTCCCGCCGAGGCGGCCGAAGCTCCCGCCACGGCATCCGCGGCCCCGTGCACGGCACCCTCGACCCCGATCGCCCCCCGCTCGCCGCCTTCGGCCCTGACCGCCCCGTGCGAGGCGTCCCCGGCCCTCGACGCCCCCCGCACGGCATCGCCTCCGGCGCCCACCGCTTCCCGCCCGGCGGCGTCCGCCCCCACACCGACGTCGCCTCCGCCACGCCCGGCCCGCTTCCCGCCTCGCCCCGCCTTCTGCGCACCCCCCGCCGCGCCCCGCACGACCTCCGCCACGCCCCGCGCGGCCTGCGCCCGGACATGCCGGGCCACCTCCGCCAGCGCCCCCTCCGGCACCGCCGGCCGCCGCGCCCCCGCGTCCGCGACCACCACCCGGTACAGCCCCGCCCCAGGCACGCCGCACCGCCGTAGCGCCGCTTCCACCGCCCCTGCTTCCGGCGCCGGTGCCGCGAGGAGGGCCCCCAGGTCGTCCGCGGCCCGCCGCTCGGCCGACCGGCGCCGGACCGCGGCCTCCTGACAGTGGCTCAGGGCCGCCGCGGTCTCCTGCAGCATGCGCGGTGGCGCGCTGTCGGGGTCGGGCAGGTAGAGCAGCCAGCGGCCATAGGGAGAGGCGCTGTCGGCCTCGACGGACACGGTCACCCCGGTGCCCTCCGCCACGAGCGCGACCGCCTCCCGCGCCGCGACGCCCGGCGCCCCCGCCGTGGCCGCGACCGTCCGCCCCGAGGGCGTGAACACGTAGGCGGTGACGGGGTCGAGGTGGGCGAAGGCGGCGCCGAGAACGTCCTCCGGACCGGCCTCCTGGGCGAGGAGCCGGCTCAGCCGCACCCGCGCGCTCTCCGGCAGGGCGGGATGACGCAGCGCGTGCCGGCGGCTCAACTCCCCCCACTGCCGCAGGTACACCGTGTCGGTGATCGACCGGAACATGATGTGCGCCGGCACCCCCGCCACCGGGACCCCGTGCCGTACGCACGCCGCGACCAGCTCGTCCGGCACGCTCCCGTGCGTCTCCTCCCCCGCGAGCAGCGCCGTGGCCCCCGCGCCCTTCAGCGCCGAGACGAAACGGTCCGCCTTGACCGGACCGCCGTCCGGCGACCACCACACCAGCCCGCTGAGCACGACCTCCCCGGGCCGCACGAACCGGGCCGGGTCCTCCAGGTCCGTGACGGTCACACCGCTTATTTCGCGCCTCAGCAGGACGTCCTCCGCCCACAGCAGGCGCAGCCCGAGGGAGGCGTCCCCCAGGAGGTGTTCGACGCGCATGTGCTGGCTCCTCGTACGGCCTCCGGACGCTGGACGGAACGCCCCTACCTCTCGCATCCACCAGGTAAGTGCGAGAGGAAACATCGTAAATGCAAGGTCAGGGGAGGGGAATGCTTCTTGGTTGATCCTCCAGTACCGGCGCTGGGGGCGTCGGAGTTTCCGTGTCGTGCACCAGTCGTTCCGGCCCGGCCGCGTTGGTTCACTTCCGGCCATGGACCTGAACACGGTGGCCGACATACGCGACGCCCGGCGGCCCGCGCCCTGGCGGCCGGGTGACGCCTGGCTCGGCGGCGGGACGTATCTGTTCTCCGAACCCCAGCCGCACCTGCGGCGCCTGGTGGACCTGAGCCGCATGGGCTGGACGCCCGTGCGGCAGCACCCGGACGGCTCGCTGGAGATCGCCGCCACCTGCACCATCGCCCAGCTCTCCCGCCACGCACGGACGTTGCTCGCGCCCGCGGCGCCCCTGTTCGAGCAGTGCTGCCGGGCGTTCCTCGCCTCGTTCAAGATCTGGAACATGGCCACGGTCGGCGGCAACCTGTGCAACGCCCTGCCCGCCGGCCCGGTGATCTCCCTCACTGCGGCTCTGGACGGGGAGTGCCTGCTCATGGCCCAGGACGGCGCGCGTCGCCGGGTCCGGGTCGCCGACTTCGTCACCGGGGCGGGCCGCAAGAACCTCGCCGAGGGCGAACTCCTGCGCTCGGTCACCCTGCCCGCCCGGGCCCTCGCCTGCCGCACCGCGTTCCGGCAGGCGTCCCTGTACGGCCTGGGGCGCTCCGGCGTCCTGGTCATCGGCACGCTCGACCCGCTCGACCACTCCGTCGCGGTGACCGTCACCGCGGCCACGGTCCGCCCGGTGCGGCTGTGGTTCCCGCTGCCGCCGACGGCCGGGGAGCTGCGGGCGGCGATCGACGCGCAGGTCGCCGACGGCGAGTGGTTCGACGACATCCACGGGCTGCCCGAGTGGCGGCGGCACATGACGTTCCGGCTGGCGGAGGAGATCCGCCGGGAGCTGGTCGAGGAGGAGCGGCGATGAGGATCGAGGTCAACGGCAGGCACCACGAGGAGGAGCCACGCCAGGGGCAGTGTCTGCGCACCTACCTGCGCGAACGTGGCTGGTTCGGTGTGAAGAAGGGCTGCGACGCGGGCGACTGCGGCGCCTGTACCGTCCACGTCGACGGCGAGCCCGTGCACAGCTGCCTCTATCCGGCCTTCCGCGCCGACGGCCGCACCGTCACCACCGTCGAGGGCCTCGCCTCCCCGGACGGCGAACTCCACTCCGTCCAGCAGAAGTTCCTCGACGCCCAGGGCTTCCAGTGCGGCTTCTGCACGGCCGGCTTCCTGATGACCACGGCCGCCCTGGACGAGGAGCAACTCACCGATCTCCCCCGGGCGTTCAAGGGCAACCTGTGCCGCTGCACCGGGTACCGGGCCATCGAGGACGCCGTACGCGGGGTCAAGAACACCGAGGAGCCGGCGCCCGGGGAGTCCGTCGGCCGCAGCCTGCCCGCCCCGGCCGGACCCCAGGTCGTCACCGGCACCGCCCGCTACACCTTCGACCTCGACGTGCCCGGCCTGCTGCACATGAAGCTGCTGCGCTCCCCGCACGCGCACGCCCGCATCGTCGCGATCGACACCTCCGCCGCCCTGCGCGTCCCCGGTGTCCAGGCCGTGTTCACCCACCAGGACGCCCCGGAACGGCACTTCTCCACCGCCCGCCACGAGCATCCGGAGGAGGACCCGGACGACACCCGGGTCCTGGACGACAGGGTCCGCTACATCGGCCAGCGCGTGGCGGCCGTGGTCGCCGACGGCGAGGCCGCCGCCGAGGAGGGCTGCCGCCGGATCGAGGTGACGTACGAGGTGCTGCCCGCCGTCCTCGACCCCGAGGAGGCCATGCGGCCGGGGGCTCCGGTGGTCCACGACAAGGACGCGGCGACCGCCCGGATCGCCCGCCCGCAGGCCAACGTCGTCGGCGAGGCACACGGCGAGATCGGCGACGTCGGGGCCGGTTTCGCAGCGGCGGACGTCGTCTACGAGGAGACCTTCCGCACCCAGCGGGTCCAGCACGCAAGCCTGGAGACGCACGGAGCCGTCGCCTGGATCGACGAGGACGGCCGGCTGACCGTACGCACCAGCTCCCAGACCCCGTTCCTCACCCGCCGCGCCCTGTGCGCCCTCTACGACCTGCCCCTGGAGCAGGTCCGGGTGGTCGCCGGACGGGTGGGCGGAGGTTTCGGCGGCAAGCAGGAGATGCTGGTCGAGGACGTCGTGGCGCTGGCCGTGCTGAAGCTGCGCCGCCCGGTGAAGCTGGAGTACACCCGTGCCGAGCAGTTCTACGGCGCCACCACCCGCCACCCCTTCACCATCCACCTCAAGGCGGGCGCCCGGCGCGACGGCACCCTCACCGCCCTCCAGCTTCGGGTGGTCGCGAACACGGGTGCGTACGGCAACCACGGCCCGGCCGTGATGTTCCACAGCGTCGGTGAGTCCATGGCGGTCTACCGCGCCCCGCACAAGAAGGTCGACGCGTTCTCGGTGTACACGCACACCGTCCCGGCGGGCGCCTTCCGCGGCTACGGCCTGGGCCAGGTGCTGTTCGCGGTGGAGTCCGCCCTGGACGAACTGGCCCGCCGCCTCGGCCTGGACCCGCTGGAGTTCAAGGCACGCAACATCATCGGCCCCGACGAGCCCATGCTCACGCCCGGCGGGCACGAGGAGGACCTGCACATCGCGAGCTACGGGCTCGACCAGTGCCTGTCGATCGTGCGCCGGGCCCGGGCCGAACCGCTCGCCGAACCCGTCCCGGACGGCTGGCTGCTCGGCGAGGGGGCGGCTCTCGCGATGATCGCGACGGGGCCGCCCGGCGGCCACATCGCCGACGCCAGGGCCACCCTGCTGCCCGACGGGACCTTCGACCTGGCCGTCGGCACCGCCGAGTTCGGCAACGGCACGACGACCGTGCACCGGCAGATCGCGGCCGGCGAACTCGCCACCACCGTAGACCGGATCACCGTCCGCCAGTCCGACACGGACGTCGTACGGCACGACACGGGAGCCTTCGCCTCCACCGGCACCGTCGTCGCCGGCAAGGCCACCCTGCGTGCCTCCCGCGCCCTGGCCGACCAGTTGCTCGACTTCGCCGCGGCCCACCTCGGCGCGGTCCGCGACCACTGCCGGCTGGGAGAGGAGGCGGTGCTGCACCCGGGCGGGCGGCTCCTGCTGAAGGAGGTGTACGCCGCCGCCCGCGCGGTCGGCCTGGACCTCGCCGCCGACGGACACTTCGGCGGCACCCCGCGCTCGGTCGCCTTCAATGCGCACTGGTTCCGGGTCGCGGTCGACCCCGGCACCGGGGAGATCCGCGTCCTGCGCAGTGTGCACGCGGCCGACGCGGGCAAGGTGATGAACCCGATGCAGTGCCGGGGGCAGGTCGAGGGCGGGGTCGCCCAGGCGCTCGGCGCCACGCTCTTCGAGCAGGTACGGCTGGACGGGCGGGGCGCGGTGGACACGGCCGCCTTCCGCCGCTACCGGCTCCCCCAGTACGCCGATGTCCCGCGCACCGAGGTGCACTTCATGGAGACGGCCGACGCCATCGGGCCGCTCGGCGCCAAGTCGATGAGCGAGAGCCCGTTCAACCCGGTCGCCCCCGCCCTGGCCAACGCCGTACGGGACGCGACCGGCGAGCGGTTCACGGAGCTGCCGCTGACGCGCGACCGGGTGTGGCTGGCACTGGAGCGTCGAAGCCATAGCCCCCGTCCACCCGGATCGCCGTGATCCCGCTGATGTGCCGGGCCCCGCAGCGGTCCTGCGGCAGCACCAGCTGGGGGCCGGCCGCGTCCAGCGGGGTGCCGTCGATGGTGACGGCGAGCAGCACGGGGGCGTGGGCGAAGTCGGGGTCGATCTCGGCCCAGGACAGCAGCGCGTGGTGGCCGTCGGTGCCGGTGACGGCGATGAGGAAGCGCAGCCGGTCCTTGCGCCGAACCGGGTCGAAGCCGGGTCCGGCGTCGGCCAGCACGTCGTACAGGCGCGGACCGGCGAACCGGTGGTGCTGGATGCCGCTGGTGGCGCACTCGAAGCTGACGTCCGCCACGTGCTGCGGCCAGCCGAGCAGGTCCGGCACGATCAGCCGGGCCTGTCGTACGAGATCGCCGGTCAGGGCGAGTTCCGCGAGCTTCACCGCGACCACCTCCCGCAGAACCGTACCCCCGGCCGAGCACCGTACAAACGCACATGCCAGCCCCAAGTCACAACTTCGCAGCTCATGCGATGTGACAAGAGACTTACACCTGGCAGATGCGGCAGTATCATCGCCGCACGGCCGATTGTCCGGCCGTGCCAGGGCGCGACCGTTGTTCCACAGAACCCGAGGAGTAGATCCGTGATGACCCGTTCCGTGCGCCGGACCCGGACGCTGCAGCTGGCCGGTGCGGGAGCCGCCGCCCTGATGGCACTGAGCGCCTGCTCCTCCTCGTCCGACGACTCGTCGCCCAAGTCGAAGGCGTCGGACTCGTCGTCCTCCGCCTCCCCGAAACTCTCCGGGAAGATCACCGTGTTCGCGGCCGCCTCCCTCAAGGAGAGCTTCACGACCCTGGGCAAGGAGTTCGAGAAGGCCCACCCCGGCACTACCGTCAGCTTCAACTTCGGCGGCAGCGACACCCTCGCCGCGAGCATCACCAGCGGCGCCCCGGCGGATGTCTTCGCCGCCGCCAGCCCCAAGACCATGGCGATCGTGACGGACAAGCAGGACGCGGTCGGCACCCCGGCCACCTTCGTCCGCAACCAGCTGGAGATCGCCACCCTGCCGGGCAACCCCGACAAGGTGGCCTCCCTGAAGGACCTCACCAAGTCCGGCCTGAAGGTCGTCCTGTGCGACAAGACCGTGCCGTGCGGCGCCGCCGCGCAGAAGGCCCTGGACGCCAGCAAGCTGAAGCTCACCCCGGCCTCCTACGAGCAGGACGTGAAGGCCGCCCTGACGAAGGTCGAGCTGAAGGAGGCCGACGCGGCCGTCGTCTACAAGACCGATGTGAAGGCCGCGGGTGACAAGGTGGAGGGCGTGGAGTTCCCCGAGTCCGCCAACGCCATCAACGACTACCCGATCGCCCTGCTGAAGAACGCCGGCAACGCCGCCGCTGCCAAGGCGTTCATCGAGCTGGTCCAGTCCGCCGAGGGCCAGAAGGTTCTGAGCGGGGCCGGGTTCCTCAAGCCGTGACCTCACCCGACAGGCCCGGGGGGGGGGGGGGGGGGGGAGAGGGGGGGGGGGGGGGGGGGAGGGGGGTGGGGGGGGGGGGGGGGGGGGGGGGGGGGGGGGGGGTGGGGGTATGGGGGGGT
>NZ_JBWKFN010000032.1:0-122519 GCF_056434245.1 Streptomyces sp. NPDC044064 | reverse complement strand
CCCCCCCCCCCCCCCCCCCCCCCCCCCCCCCCCCCCCCCCCCCCCCCCCCCCCCCCCCCCCCCCCCCCCCCCCCCCCCCCCCCCCCCCCCCCGCCCCGCCGACCACGAAAGGCTCCACCATGGCCACCACCCTCGCAGGCGCCGGACCGCGGCTGTGGGCACCCGCCCGGCATCGCCCCTTCCAACTCCTGTGGCTGGGGCAGTCGTTGTCCCTGCTCGGCGACGGCTTCAGCGTCGTCGCCTTCTCCTGGATCACCCTCGGCCTGACCGGCTCCACCCTCACCCTCGGCTACGTCCTCGCCTTCCAGGCCGTACCCCGCGCCCTGCTCACCCTGGTCGGCGGCACCCTCAGCGACTCCTGGTCCACCCGCACGCTGATGTTCGCCTCCAGCTGGACCCGTGCCGCACTGATGGCGGGCGTCGGACTGGCCGGGCTCACCGGCCATCTGACGGTGTGGATGCTGTGCGCGGCGGCCGCCGCCTTCGGCGCCGTCGACGCCTTCTTCCAGCCCGCCCGCGTGTCCATCCTGCCGTCCGTGGTCGACGAACAGCTCCTCACTCCGGCCAACGCGCTGCTGGGCGCCGGATCCCGGACGGCCGCCGTCGTCGGCCCGGCCGTCGGCGGTGTGGTCATCGCCCTGACCCGGGCTCCGGTCGCCTTCCTCGTCGACGCCGTCTGCTTCGCCCTGTGCGGCTGGTGCGTCGCGAGCATCCGCACCCGGCCGCGCACGGCCGGCCCGGAGAACGGTAAGGCCGCCGAGGCGCCCAAGTCCCTGGGCGCCCGCATCCGCGAGGGCGTGACCTACACCCTGCGCGACCCCCGGCTGCGCACCGTCGTCGTCCTCGACACCGCCGTCAACTTCTGTTACGCCGGGCCCTTCACGGTCGGCTTCGCCACTCTCGCCGACCAGGTGCTGCGCGGCGGCTCGGCCACACTGGGCGTGCTCAACGGCTCCCTCGCCGGGGGCGCGATGCTCGGCACCCTGGCCGGCGGCGCGCTCGGCGGCCGGCCCAGGGTCGGCCTGCTGGTGGCCGCTCTCGCGGGCTGGCTCGGGGCCGGGATGGCCGTGCTCGGGCTGGTGCACAGCACGCCGGCCGTCGTGGCGACCGTCCTCGCCATGGGCTTCGCCATCGGATTCCAGGGCGTGTTCGGGCTGAGCTGGATCCAGCGCAACATCCCGCAGAACGTGCTGAGCCGGGTCGTCTCCGTCGACATGGTCCTCGGCTACGCGGCCGCCCCCCTGTCGCTCATCGTGTGCGGCGCGCTGGCCCGCGTCGGCACACTCGCCCTGTTCGGGGTGGTGGCCTGCGTGCTCGCCGCCACCGGTGTGGCGGTGCTCGGGTCGCGTGCGGTGCGGGAGATGCGCTAGGCCAGGTCCACCTCGACGTGGTGCCGCAGTGGGTGGAGGTCGGGCGGGGGCCCTCACTCACCGCGAGCCCACAGCCGATCGATGTTCCGGGCCGCCCGTTCGTTGTCCGCCTTCAGCCCGTCCAGCGCCTCGGCGTTCTTCCCGATGTCCCTGTTCTCGTACTCCGCCTCGACCGCGAAGGAGACACCGAGCACATTGGTCTCGTACGCGCAGTCGGCCTCGGCGGCCGCCGTCCCGGCCTCCTGCGGGCTGACCTCGGCGCGCAGTGCCGCCGCGGTGCGCCGCCCGGACAGTTTCCACCGGCGGTCCGAGGCCGCGTCCAGGGGCGTCGCGTACGGATGGCCCTTGCGTCCCATGCACGACGACCACTTCCTGAACACCGCGAGCACGCGCGGATCCGACTGCGAGGCCCTGAAGTCCCGGGCCTTGAGATCCGTTGCGAGGCCGCTCCGCTCCTGCGCGGGCGAAAGCCCCTTGGCCTGCTGTTCCTCGGCCGCTCGCTCACCGCAGGTCGTCATCGCCTGCCGCAGCGGTTTCGACAGCGAACCGAGGGAGACGGGCGCGGCGGCTCCCCGGGTGAACGGCGGGAGGTGATAGCCGTACCGGCGGGCCGTGGTCCGGTCGCTGATCGCGTACCGCCGGGTGTCGTAGTACCGCCAGAGCCGCACGTACCCGGCCGCCGCCCGCTGTCCGGTGACGTGCGTCGACGGGGGAGTGAACCCCTTGTCCCGGAGGCAGGCGTCGCGCAGCCCGAGCAGCAGCACCTCCAGCTTCCCCGCGTGCTCGTGGTCGAGGAGATAGGTCTCCAGCGGCAGACGCAGCTCGGCCATGCTCTTCGGCGTGGGGGTGGCCACCGGTGCACCGGCCTGCGCGGTCCCGCCGCCCGGGGAACATGCCGCCGTGGACGCCAGCACCAGCAGTGCGGCCGAAGTCCCGCGTGCGAAAGAGGAAAACACAAGCCGTCTCCCAACGAGGTCGAGCCGGAGTCCACCAGGGGAACGGCCCGGCCGGGCGGTCTGAGCCGTCCGGCCGAGCCGTTCACGGTTCTCGCGCGATCCGCGTCAGGTGCAGTTGGCGGTGGCGTCGAAGGAGTTCTCGTTATTGCGCAGGGCGGACGTCAGGTTGCCCCCGCGGCCGGCGTGCACCCAGTTGTAGTCGCCCCCGGAGTTGGCGTACACCCACGTCGTGGCGCCGCAGTTGGTGGTGTAGCTCCCGATCGAGGCGGCGTTGTTGCGGACGGCGTGGCCGTCGCTGAACTTGTAGCCGGACAGGTCGGAGTAATAGCCGTAGCCCTTGAAGATCCCCCCTGCGCCGTTCGGGCTGTAGTAGAGACAGCCGTACGCGCCGGTGTAGTTGCAGTGGTCGGACCAGCTGTCGACGTTCCAGCCGGTGGCCGAGGCCGGCGCGACGGCCGCTCCGACCCCCACCAGCGCCATGGCGGCCACCAGGCCGGCCTTCCTTCGTATCCCTCGCAGACGCATGCAGGCGTCCTCTCTCATCAGTTCCGGTTCGCCGGGCTGCCCTCGGTGGGCGCCCGGTACGGCCGCCGTCCTCGGCTGGGCCGTGCCGGGCCAGCGTTGCCGGGGCGGCCGGACCGCGGCTTGTACGAATGCGACCCGTGCGTCCCTGACGCCGGATATCGGCCAACTCCTTGCCGATTGACCCGCTCGTCCCCCGAAACCCCTAGGCTCGCTGCCGTGTCCGCGTCGATCGAGGGGGGATCGGCTCATGCACGAATTTCTCGCGTGCCCGGCGGCGACGGGCCTGCGCGACCAGGTACTCGGCTATCGGGGCTTCCGCTTCGACGCGATCGGAGCGCGGCGCAGACTGCTGGTACCCGACGGGGTCGTGAAGGTGATGCTGGGCTTCGGCGACAGCCTGCGCGTGCTGGACCCGTCCGACCCGGCCCGCTCGTACTGCGCCGCCTCCGTCGCCAACGGCGTCCGGACCACCGCCGCGATCGGCGAGCACACCGGCGGCATCCACGGGGTGACCGTGCTGCTCACGCCGCTCACCGCCTACCGGCTGTTCGGGGTGCCCATGTCCGAGTGGGCGCAGCGGTGCGTGCGTCCGGACGACCTCTGCCGCGCACCCTGGTCCGGCCTCCCCGCCCGGCTGGCCGAAGTCCCGGACTGGCGCGGCCGGTTCGCACTGCTGGACCGCGTGCTGCGGGCCGCGCTGGAATCGGGCCCCGCCGCCAGCCCCGAGGTGGCCTGGGCCTGGCGCGCCCTGCAGGACACGGACGGGCGGGTACGGGTGGAGGAACTCGCCGCCCGGACCGGCTGGAGCCGTCGCCACCTCGAACGGCGCTTCCGCTCCCAGACCGGGCTGACCCCGAAGGGCGCGGCACAGGTGATGCGGCTGCAGGCGGCCCTGCGGCTGAAGGAGTCCGGGGCGAGCTGGGCCGACGCTGCCGCGCAGGCCGGCTACCACGACCAGCCGCACTTCGACCGCACGTTCAAGGCGATGACGGGCCGCACCCCGAGCGCCTTCCGCGCCGACCGCACGGCCGCGTCCCCGTGCGACGCCCAGGACTTCGTGCCGGGTCAGGTGACGAGCGCCATCCTGACCCGGCGGACGTGGCCGTGTCCCGGGTGGTGAGGCGGAGGCCGGCCGAGGCTCAGGTGACGTTCACGTAGTCACCGGGGGCGTTGGCCGACCCCGTCGTGCCGGTCCCCGCGAAGCTCCAGCGCCAGTAGCCGTCCGCGGTGGCCGTCGCCGTGGTCTTCAGGGCGCCGCCGGTTCCGCTGGTCACGGTCTTCACCGTGGTGTAGGTGGTCGTTCCGGCCTTGCGGAACTGCAGCTTCACCTTCTGGCCCGCGTAGCCGTCGTAGGTTGCGCGGTCCCAGTTGGCCCGGGTCAGCGCGCCCTTGACGGTGAGGGCCTTGCCCGCGGCCACCGGCTCGGGGGAGGCGTCGGCGGTCAGCCGGGCGGAACGTTTCATCAGGAAGGTGCCCGCGCTGTCCAGGTTGATGTAGTCGCTGTCGTTGGCGTCCACCGAGGTCCAGACGTGCCAGGTGCCGGCGGTGGAGTTCCCGTGGGCCGTACGGGGGCCGATGGTGATGTCGGTGGTGCAGGTGGAGGTGCTCTCGCTGACGGGGTCGGGGGAGCAGGCCATCGGGGTGTCGGAGCCGGGACCCGCATGGCCGTCGGGGTTGTCGAACGAGCCGTGGTAGACCCATCCGAAGGCATCCATGATCCCCGAGTTGTCGGCTGCGGTGATGCTCAGCGTGAAGGTCTTGTAGCCGGTGGCGCCGACCACGACCGGCTTCCCGCCATTGACGACGACCTTGACGATGTGGGTGTCCCCCTCGCCGGAGTCGGCGTCGGCCGTCGTCACGGCGAGGGCGGACAGGACCAGCGCGCCCGAAAGGGCGGTGACGGCGGAACGTATGAGCATGTGTCCTCGCATGGGATGAGTGATCCGCCCGGGACCGGGACAGAGGCTGGACGACAACTAGGGACGCCGGACGGCGTCAGACGGTTCGCAGCGCGGCCGACCGGGCGCACAGGTCCGCGCGGTTGACCGCTCCCGTCTTCGTCATGAGGCTCGCGATGTGCTTCTCGGCCGTCCGCGGCGAGATGAACAGGCGGTCCGCGATGTCCTTGTTGCTGAGCCGCTCCGCGAGCAGCCGGAAGACCTCGAACTCGCGGACGGTGACGCCCTGCGCGCGCAGGTGTTCGGGGATGCCGCTGGTGCCCGAGCGGTGCTGGTGCACGGGAGCGCCGAGCCGGCGCAGCGCGGCCCGGCAGGCGCCCGCGACGGCTGCCACGTCCCGTTCGTGGAAGTAGTGCTCCGCGCGCCGCAGCCACCCCACCGGATCGCCCCAGCCGTCCTGGTGCGCCGCGTCCGCGATCAGCCGCAGGCCGAGATGCTGGGCCGTCGGATACGCCTCCGCCACCGCCAGCGCCGCCTCGACCGTGGCGGCGGCCCGAGCGCCCTCGCCCTCGCGGCCCAGCAGCACGGCGTCGGCGAGCATCACGAACTGACGGTTCCAGCGCATCCGGGCGACCGCGGTGGCGGTGATCTCCTCGTGCCGGGCCCGGTCCGCTTCCCCGGCGAGCAGGTCAAGCAGCAGGACGAGGCCGTGGGTGCCGCTGAGGTGGTAGGTGGACGGGTTGCCGGCCTCCAGGGCCAGCACCTCGCGCAGCTCCGCCCGGCCCAGCTCGCGGTTCTCCTCCATCAGCGCGCAGAAGGCGCGGGCCAGGCCGAAGCAGAGCGGCTCCTCCTGTGAACCGGACCCGTCCCACTCGGCGAACGCGGCCAGCGCCGCCTCCATCGCCGTACGGTCGCCGAGGTGCGCCTCCAGCGTGGCCTGGGCCATGAGGACGTAGCGCACCGCGGGGGCGAGCCGCAGCCGGCGCACGACCACCAGGCACTCGGCGGCGGCCTCGCGGGCGGTGTCGTAGCTGCCGCGCAGCACACTGTCGAGGACGAGGATGCCCTCCACCGTGTGCACGATGTTGACCGAGCCGAGCCGCAGGGCCTCCGCCCGGGCCGCCAGCAGGCCCGAGGTGTCGCCCTCGGCCAGCCAGACGTTGCCGCCCATCCGGGTCGCCGCGTACATGCGCTGCAACGGCAGCCGGTGCCGCTCGGCCGTGGCGAGGGCCTGCTCCAGCATCGCCTGTGACTCCTCCGGGTCCCGTTCGCGGGCCACGGTGGCGAGCAGCTCCCGGGCCTGGCAGGCGACGACGGGCAGTCCGTACCGCTCGGCGGTGTCGGCGGCCGAGCGGGCCAGCTTCTCGGCGTGCTGGGTGCGGTCGGGACCGGGCGTGTCCAGGGCGAGATAGGCGGCGGTGACGTCGACGGCCGCCGCGGTCGCGTCGTCCGGGGCCGCCGCCAGCACCTTCCGGGCCCGGGTTATCTGCCGGTTGCCGTCGCTCCAACGGCCGGCCGTGTGGGCGACCTTGGCCAGCCGGGTGTGCAGGGTCGCCAGCCGGGCCGCGCTCAGTCCGGAGCCGTCGAGCACATGGAGGTCCTCGGCCAGGTCGAAGGCGCGGGCGAAATCACCGGCCTCGGCGAGCGCCGGCAGCAGGTGTTCGAGCACCCCGGCCCGGGCCTGCGGATCGCTGCCGGACGCCAGCAGGTCCTCGGCCCGGCTGAGCAGGGTCACCGCCGAGCCCAGCGCGCCCGCCGCCAGCGCCCGCCCGCCGGCCTCGGCGAACAGTCGCCCCGCCTCGGCGGTGTCACCGGCCTCGCAGCGCAGTCCCGCGGCCAACGCGCACCAGTCACCGGCGAGTTCGGGGTGCAGCTCCTCGACCGCCTCGGCGCCCCGCCGGGCCAGCTCGGCCCGCTGACCGGGCGTCATCTGGGTGAACAGGGCCTCCACGGTGAGGGAGTGGCGGAAGGAGTACCAGTCCGGGGCGGGCTCGTCGGGCAGCACCAGCCGGGCGGCCACGCCCGCGTGCAGGTGGCTGAGCAGGGCACGGTCGTCGATGCCGGTCATACGCTGCAGCACGGTCAGCGGGAAGCGGCGGCCGAGGACGGCGGCTGCCGACAGCAGGGTGAGGCCCTGTGCGCCCAGCCGGTCGATACGGCGGAGGATGCCGCGGGCCAGCGTGGAGGAAACGTCACTGCGTAGATCCCCGACCGCCCGCCAGCCGTCCGGGCCCTGCACCAGCGTGCCGGCCCCGATCATGGACTGCAGCAGCTCCTCGACCAGGTACGGGCTGCCCGCGCTGTCCTCCCACAGCCGCCGCAGGACCGGTGCGGGCACCTCGTCGGGGGCGGGCACGCCGAGCTGGGCCGCGATCATGTCGTGCACCTGGGGGCGGGTCAGCGGCGGCAGTTCGACCAGGCTGGCGGCGCCGCGCCGGCGGGCCGACTGTGCCAGGTCCAGGGCGTCGCTGAAGTCCGTCCGCACGGTGGCCAGCAGCAGGACCGGCGTGTACTCCAGGTTGTCCACCAGGTACTCGAGGACGCCGAGCGTCTCCGGGTCGGCGTCGTGCAGGTCCTCCAGCAGCAGGAGCTGGCCCTGGCCGCGGGCGGCGGCGATGAGCAGACGCAGGACCGCCTCGCCCAGGATCACCATCGAGCTGCTCTCCCGCTCCCCGGTGTCCCAGTCGGGAATCAGCTGCCCGAGGACCGGGCGGTAGGGACCGAGGACCAGGTCGTCGAGAGGCTCGCCGCTGCGGAACAGCGACATCAGTGCCTCGGTGAGCGGCCGGAACGGCACGGCCGGACCCGTCGTGCTGCTGCGGCCGCGCAGCACCCGCATCCCGGACCCGAGAGCACCGCCCACGGCCTCTGCCGCCAGGCGTGACTTGCCGACCCCGGCCTCGCCGACCAGGAAGACGACACCACCGCGACCCTGCCCGGCGTCGGACAAGGCACGCTCAAGCAAGCCCAGTTGGGAATCCCGCCCGACCAAGGATGGCGCATGGGAACGCATGAACGCAGATGATAATCGGAATTTCGGGACGTGTGGCATGTCGCCCGCACACGTTCCGGTTCCCGTGCGAAAGCGGGGGGGGGGGGGGGGGGGGGGGGGGGGGGGGGGGGGGGGGGGGGGGGGGGGGGGGGGGAGGGAGGGGGGGGGGGGGGGGAGGGGAGGGGGGGGAGGGGGAGTACGCACGTCCCCCCCCCCCCCCCCCCCCCCCCCCCCCCCCCCCCCCCCCCCCCCCCCCCCCCCCCCCCCCCCCCCCCCCCCCCCCCCCCCCCCCCCACCGCTGGGTGTCACTGCCGACGAGGCGTCACCGCGGGGCGGAGACCGAGGTGTCCAGGGTGCTCAGCGTGATGACGATCCCGCTGGTCAGCACCATCCCGGCCAGCACACGGGCGCGGGCGCAGGCGCGGTTGCGGCCCTTGAGGGCGATCCCGCCCGCCGCGTCCTGCTCGACGGCGGCGGCCTCGGTGACGTCGGCGTCGGCGGTGGTGGTGGTGAGCTGCTTGTCCATGACGGTGATCCCCTTCGGAAGACCCGTGCGGGCGAGCACGGGGTGGGAGGCGGAGGAAGCCCATGGTGCTGACGAGCGGTCGAGCGAAGGTACGTGGGTCGGTCAGTGGATCGGTCGGTGATCAGGATGTCCCAGGAGCAGAGCGGAGGGGACGGACTCGGGGCGGGCCAGGCGGAGGAGGCCGTAGCCGATGCCGGACAGTCCGGTCAGCAGCCCGGGGGAGGGCACGTGGTCGGGAGTGGCACATCGGTGGCCCTGAGCCTCGACGAGGGCGAGCACCTGACCGGTGCGCCGGGTGAGGGTCCCGGCCGCGGTCGTGTCACCCCGTTCGGCGAGCACGGCCAGGGCCTCCAGCGTGCCGAGGGTGCCGTGCCCGAGGCTCAGGTCGGGGTACATCTCGGTCTCCGTCAGCCGGTTCCGGAGCGAGGACGCGTCGTGTCCGACGGCGGCGGCCGCCACTCCGGCGAGTCCGGAGCACCAGCACGGGTCCTGTGCCGTGGCGGGGACCTCCTGGAGCGCGGCACGGAGCATGGCGTGCGCGGTGGCCGCGTGCGCGGCGGCGCGTCCGGGCCGGCGGGCCGCGTACCGCAGCAGTGCCCAGCCGACGCCCGCGCCGCCGTCCGCGAATCCGGGTACCCCGTCGGCGTCGGCCGCCGTGGCCAGCAGCCGGTCCGCGACCGCGTCCGCCAGCCGCAGGGCGGCGGTCGCCCCGGTCGCCTCGTGCACCGCGACCGCGGCGGCCAGCGCTCCGGCCGTACCGCCGGCCAGCCCCGGATCGGGGCAGGCCGCCACGGCGTGGCCCAGCGCGGTCAGTGCATCCGGCAGACAGTCCGTCAGGTTCCCGTCCAGCAGGGCCGACAGCCGCACCAGGGCGTACAGGATGCCGCCGAGCCCGTCGTACGCCCCGGGACCGGCCGCCGCACTCGACTCGGGATCGGCGGCCAGCGCCTTCAGCAGAGCCGGCAGGGGCGTCACGGCCTCCCGCGCCAGCGGCGCGTACCTGCCGCCCCCGGCCAGCGCGTCCGCCTGGGCCAGGAACAGCGCGACCCCGCAGTAGCCCTGCGCCAGTCCGGCGCCCATCGGCAGCACCGCCCAGTGCGGGCCCGAAACCCGCTCCAGACCCAGCCAGTTGGTCCGGCCTTCCGAACGCACCGCACGGGCGGCGATCTCGTCGGCGATCCCGCAGGCCGCGGCGAGCAGCCGGGACGGCTCGGGCACGACCGCGGGCACCGGTGCCACGGTCAGCTCGGACCTGGGCCGGTCCTGCGGAGCATGGGCGCCGCGGGCCGCGAGCGTGGCGGCCACGATCCACTCCTGGTCGTGGCAGTCCACCTCGTCCATCCGGGCGATCTTCTCCCGGACCGCGGTCAGACTCGCCACCGGGAGCAGACCGGGAAGCCAGGTCCCATCGGCCGCCCGGACCCCGGTCCCGGACGGCCGATGGGCGAACAGGGGTACGTCGCCGCGCCAGAGGTCCGCCGTCTCGTGCTCGACGAGCCGCCGGCGCGCCTCGTCCTGTTCGGACTCGGTCCACAGGACGGCGAACACACCTTCCCGGGCCAGTGCGTCACCGAGCAGCGACGGATGGGTGGACTCCTCCAGCAGCGTCGCGTACAGCCGGGTCGAACGGACGATGAGGCGCGCCGGGCTGTCCGCCCGTGCGGCCAACGGCCCATCGACGCCGACCAGTTCACGGCCGTGTGCGGCGATGGCCGCGTAGCCGGTGCGGAAGCCCTCCAGCAGGGCGGCCCGGTGGTCGGCGCCGTCCAGCGGACGACCGTCGGGCAGCGGCTGGTTCTGCGCGGCCGGGCTGAGCACCGGGGCGCGCACGGCCCGCATGGTGTCCGTGCCGCTGTCCACCCAGCGCAGCCCCTCGCTCGGGTAGGTGCCGTCGGTGGACCGGCCGAGCGCGGAGATGTCGAGCGCCCCGTGCTCTCCGATCAGCAGGTGGGGCAGCAGGCAGGTGCGGTGCACGGAGGCGTGCAGGGCGTCCGCGGCCGGGTCGGCACCGGCCGTCATGGCCTGCGCGAGCCCGGTGTGCAGCAGCGTCTCGGCGTCCACCAGGACCGGCTGGTCGCCGCAGGCGATGACGTTCTCGTAGTGCATGTCCGCGCCGTCCACCGCGTACAGCAGCGCCAGCAGCGCGCCCTGCCGCCGGTAGAAGGCGTCGGTCTCGGTCACCGACCGGCACCAGCGGTGTTCCACGAACTCCAGCCAGCCGTAGCCGTCCCGGCGCAGTCCGCGCGGGCTGCGCAGTCCGAGCCCGGGCACCCTGGCGTTCAGCCAGGCCACCAGGTCGTCCAGGAGAGCGTGCTGCTCCAGCGGCCGGGGCTTGTACACGACCCGGTCGCCGCTCGCGAAGTACAGGATCGCCACCGCCCGGTTGCCCTGGTGCGCGTCACCCAGGCCGAGATCGGCGCGGGTGAGCGCGCCGGGGACCCGGCCGTGGAGGAGACCGGCGGTCAGGTCGTCCCGGTCGGCCCGGAACCGTCGTACGAGTTCGACGGCGGCCTCGGCCGCGTCCAGCGCGGTCTGCCCGAGCATCCGGGCCAGCACCGGGTAGGCGGCGAACAGCCCGCCCAGACCCTGCCGGGTGCGGGTCAGGGAGAGGAACGAGGTGAACCGCTCGCGCGGTCCGGCTCCGGCCAGCCGGCCGGCCCGCCGCGCCGCGGTGAGCTCGTGGACCAGGGTGCGTGCGGCCTGCCGGACCAGCTGGTACGTCAGCCGCTCCTCGAACGCGCCGCGCCAGACCGCCCGTTCGGCCTCCGGCAGCCCCTCCAGCAGGCTGTCCAGCCGAGCGGCGGCCGGGGCGACGAGCGGCCGTACGACAGGGGCGAAGGCATCGGGTCCCGCGCCGCCGTCCGTGCTCCCCTCCACCGCCTCCTCGGCGGCCGCGTCCAGGGACTGTTCGACGTAGCACGCCCAACGGGGCCTGTCCGCACGGGCCGCCAGCCGCTCGGCGGGCTCCAGCGCGAGCGCCGCCGCCGTGCCCGCGTCCACTCCGAGGTGGGCGAGCCGAGCGGCGAAGCCCTCCGCGTCACCGACGGCCCAGGGGGCGCGGACTGCGGCGGGCCCGGCCGGCGCCTCGGGAAGGTCCGGGGCGGCGAGCCGTTCCGCGAGGGACAGCGCCGGGGCCCACCAGTCGAGCGGCAGGCCGGCGCTCCGGGGAGTCGGGAGGCAGGCGGTCTCAGTCACGAGACGAAGGTCGCAGAACCGGTACGCCCCCCACATGGGGAAGTGACCCCCATATTCTCCCGGGGCCCCCACCCCACTGGGGGACGGCCCCACCCCGGGCGGAAGAAACCGCAGGCCGGCACGGGTGCCCGCGTAACCCCCAGGTACGGGTGCCGAGTTCGCCCCGGGCTCGTGACGACCCGGCTCACCCGCCGGTACGGCCCCCGCACCCGCCCCTCGGACGGCGTGCGACCCCCATGTCCCCGCACTCCGCACCCCCACCAGGCCTTCGCGCAACCTCCCCGGACTCGCTCGACACCGCCGTGACCGGCTCCCTCCCGCCTTCCGCCGGGGGCAGGCACCCACCGGTCGGGAAAGGTGGGGGACTACTACCGATGCTCCGTACCGGCCGGCGCAGCAGGGTGTTGTGCAGTACCCCAGACCGCCCGCCGTTCTGACGACCGGGCGGACGACCTTCCAAGGAGAGCAGATGGGAGCACCCGTACCCGTCGGTGTGGTCGCCCTCGACCCGGTGCTGGAGGCCGGCACCCGCAGTTCCCTGCTCGTGTGCCCGGGGCTGGCCGTGTGCGAGCCCGGCGACGCACGGGTCGCGGTCCTGACCGTGGACCGGCTCGGACCCGCCGAACTCGACATGGTGCGAACGACCCGCGCCCACCCGAACCGCCCGGCCGTCGTCCTGGTGGCCGGCGCCCTCGCCTCCGGCGACGCCCTGCACGCCCTCGCCGCCGGCGCCCGCGGCCTGCTGCTGCGCCGGGAGGCCGACTCCGCGCGCCTCGCCCACGCGGTGCTGGCCGCCGCCCGGGACGACTGCACCCTGCCCCCCGATCTGCTCGAACAGGTCCTCGACAGGCCGGGCTCGGCCCGGCACGCCACGGGTGGCTGGGCGGGCAGCGCCCTTTCGGAGCGCGAGCGCTCGGTCCTGCAACTCGTCGCCGACGGCCACGAGACGGCGGAGATCGCCCAGCGCCTCGCCTACTCCCCGCGCACGGTGACCACGGTCGTCCACGACATCACCCAGCGCTTCCGGCTGCGCAACCGCGCCCACGCGGTCGCCTACGCACTGAGGGCGGGCCTGCTGTGACGACTGCCTTGACCGCCCCCGCCACCGGCGGTGCGCTCCGCATGCGCGTCCTGTCGCCGCGCCACGCGGACCGCGTCCGCACCCTCGCCCGCCGCGCCGGCCTGCACCAGACGCCCGGCCCCGATTCCCCCGCCCCCACGGTGATCGTCGCCGACGATGCCGAGCAGGCGCTGCGGGGAGTCCGTGACCCCGGACCGCTGCTGCTCGTCTGCGACAACGTCACGCGCAGGGGCCTGATGCTGGCCCTGCGCGCCGGAGCGGTCGTGCTCAGGGCCGCGGACCTCACCGAGGACACCCTGACGGCAGCCCTCCGCAGCACCGGCCACCCGTACCGGAGCATCCCCTACCCGGTGCTGTCCCAGGTCCTCACCAACGGTCCGCAGCCCGGCGCGCCGGCGCCGACCGGGGCGAATCCCGCCCTGACGGCCCGGCAGACCTCCGTGCTGCGCCTGATGGCCGAGGGGAACGCCAACGCGGACATCGCCCGGCTGCTGTCCTGCTCCGAACACACCGTCAAGAACGTCATCTACGAGGTCATGTCCCGCCTCCAGGCCCGCAACCGCGCCCACGCGGTGGCCCACGCGGTACGCCACGGCCTCATCTGATGCCGTGCCGCCGGCCTGCCGACGCCCCGAAGGCGCCTCAGAACGACGGCGTCGGCAGCAGCCGCGGCTCGATGCGCTCCTCGACCGCCCGATCGCCCTGCCGGGAGACCAGATAGGCGCCCTTGCCCGGCAGTTCCGTCACGGCCTCGACCAGCTCGGTTCCCCGGTAGACCAGCCCCACCCCGTCGTCGGTGCAGTGGGAGGCCGGCAGGGTGCCGTCCGCGACGAGGCGGTGGATCAGCGGGCGCCGGCCCTCGTCGGAGTCGTAGTGCACGCCGTTGCCGTACGGCAGCAGGCCGAGGGCGTCGGTGACCGGACGCAGCTCGGGCCCGTAGGAGTCCGTCGCGCCGCCCCGGAACCAGCAGATGGAGCCCGCGCTCACCCCGGCGAGCACCACGCCCGCACGCCAGGCGCGGCGCATCACGGTGTCCAGGCCGTGCACCCGCCACACGGCGAGCAGGTTGGCCACCGAGCCGCCCATCACCCAGACCACGTCATGGCCGAGGACGGTGTCCTCGACGTCGTCGACGTTCGGCATGGGGAACAGCTGCAGCGGCGTGAGGTCGAAGCCCGCCACCCGGGCCGCCTCGGACACCCGCGCCGTGACGTGTTCCGCGTCCCCCGTGGCCGTGCCGACGTACAGGATCCGCGGGCGCCTGCCGTGCACGCCGGAGAGATCGACCGCGTGGTGGACCAGGGCGTCGAAGAGCACCCGGGTGCGCCCGCCGACGCGGTGCCCTCCCGAGGTGGCGAGGATGGTCGGTTCGGGTGCCGTCACGTGCGTGATCGTATCGCGGTGACTCCGGGGCAGACATGGAGGAATCGTGGAGGTGAACATCACGAGGTTCGGGTGTCGCGCTCGAACAGCCCAGTGGGGGCCGGTCGTCGGACCGGCCCCCACTGCTCCCCTCCGGTGAGCTTCTCCTACGGACTGCGCAGGGCCACGGCGGCCGCGTACCCGGCCGGCACGAGGACGTCCCGCAGGGTCCAGTCCGCCGCCGGTGCGACCGGCAGCGGTCCGGTACCGACGTAGTCCAGCGCGGGATCGCGCACCAAGCCCGTGCCCAGCCCCTTCAGATAGGCCTCCTTGCGGACCCAGGCCCGGGTGAACGCCGCCGGACGCTCGTGCGCGGGCAGCAGGGCCAGCTCGTCCCGCTCCGCCACGTGCAGCGCGGACTGGGCGCTCAGCACCGCCTGCGCCGTGGCCAGCCCCTCCACGTCGACGCCGACCGGAGCGGCGGCCAGCGCCACCAGCACCAGACCCCCGCTGTGCGACAGGGAGAAGTGCACCCCCGGCGTCCGCAGCGCCGGCCGGCCGTGCGGTCCGCCGCAGCCCGCGCACGGTTCGCGCACCAGCGGCAGCGTATCGGCCCGTATGCCCAGCAACACGCTCAGGACATTGCGCAGCGCCGCGTGCGCCACCACGTAGGCGTCCCGGTCCCGGGCGTGCCGGAACGCGCGGGCACGCGCCCGCTCCTCCGCGTCCAGCAGCTCCTGCGCACAGCGCAGCGCGTGTTCGTCCAGGGCACCGACCTGAGCCTGGTACAGCTCCAACGGCCCGTCCAGCGTCCGGGACCGAGGCACGTACGCCTGGCGCCGCAGACCCGACAGGTCCAGCACGGCGGGGCAGAGCCGGCCCGGCGGCGGGGCGTTGGCGGGGCGGGTCAGGAGCGGACCCGGGAGGCGCTCAGACATCAGCCCCGGCCAGCCGGCGGCGCAGGCTGAGCGGGCGCATGTCCGTCCAGATCACGTCGATGTGGTCCAGGCACTCCTGCCGGCCGCCCCGCCGGCCCTCCGGGTACCAGCCCGCGGGCAGTTCGCGGTCCGCGCGCCAGATCGAGTACTGCTCCTCGTCGTTGCGCACCACGAGGTACACGTCGTCGCTGTCCGGCCCGGCCTCCTCGCCGCCCGTACCGGTCGCCAGGTTGTCGTGCGTCACGGTGAACCTCCCGCAGATGATGGGCCGGCCGCAGGTCAGGGGCCGACGAGGTCAGCGTGCCCGCGGCCGCGCACCCCGGGCAGGGACGAACGCGCCGATCCGGTGGCGCGCGTTGCTGCCGGATCTTCTCTGGTGGCGGGTGGCCGTACCGCGGGACGGTGCTGACCGGTCGCGGGGAGCCCGGTACCCGGAACACCCCCGGCGGCGCCTGCCGCCCGGCCGAGCCACGCGATTCCCGCGCACCCCCTTTCCGGAAGGAGCCACGCGATGTCGGACGAGCACGCACCTGTCCTGCTGCCGGGCGGAGGCTGGCGGCTGTGGGAACAGTTCGCGCTGCGAGGCCCGGGCTTCCCCGCCGACGGCGTCCTGCGCCTCGCCCCGCCCGGACTGGCCGAGGCCGCCGACAAGTTCGGCCCCGACACGGAGCTGTCCGGCACCGAGTGGCAGGCGTTCGCCCAGGACGTCGCCGAGGCTGCCGTACGCACCGCCCGCCACCTGCAGGAGATCGCCGCCCAGCCGCGCTTCCAGACGGCCCTGGCCTGGCAGAACCCGGCCGTCCTGCGTACCGGTATCGCCCCGTTCCTGCGCTGGACGCCGACGGCCGAGAGCCGTAGCAGCATGCCGCGGCAGCGGGAGGAGCTGGTCGCGCACTACTGGCAGAGGTTCTGCGTGAAGAACGACACCATCGGCTTCTTCGGCCCGGTCGGCTGGGGCCGCTGGGACCTGTCCACCCCGCAGGCCGTCGCCGTCGACCCCGGACAGGGCTTCCTCGCCGCGTCGGAGGTGTACTTCTCCGGCTGGGCGATCGACGCCCTTGCGAAGGTGCTGGCCGAGGACCGGGACCTGATGCGCTGGATGCCGCCCCGCCGGGTGTCCTTCGTGCGCGGCGCGGACGGCGCGGTGCGGGTGCCGGGGCGGCCGGCCCAGCAGATCGGCGCCGCCGAGCTGGCCGTGCTGGAACTGTGCGACGGCACCCGCCACCCGGACGCGATCGCCGGCGCCCTGGGCATCGAGCCGGGTGAGGCGGCCCGGATCGTGGGCGAACTGGTCTCCCGCCGCTGGGTGCACTGGAAGCTGGAGGTCCCCGCCGCCACCCACCCCGACCGCGCCCTGCGCCGCATCCTGGAGCGGGTACCCGACGAGGCGGCCCGCGACCGGGCGCTCGCCAAGCTCACCGTGCTGGAACGGGGGCGGGACGCCGTACGGGACGCCGGTGCCGACGCCACCGCGCTGACCGCGGCGGTCGGCGCCCTGGAAGCCGACTTCGCCGCGCTCACCGACAGCGAGGCCCAGCGGGCCAAGGGCGAACGCACCGCGCCCTGCCGGGGGCTGGTGTACTCCGACGCCCGCCGGGCGGCGACCGCCACCGCCGGCGCCGGACTCCTCGCCCAGCTGGAGCCGCTCCAGCTGTGCCTGACCGCCGCCCGCTGGATGACCAACCGCTTCGCCGAAGCCATCCGGACCCGCCTGCGCACCGTCCACGACCGGCTGCACGCCGACGGCGCGCCCGTGGACCTCGGTTCCCTGTGGCTGCACACCCTGCCCTCCCCGCATCCGGACGCCGGCGACCTCATCGACACCGCTCAGGCCGAACTGCGCGCCAAGTGGGCGAGGATCCTCGATCTGCCGCCGGGGGCGCGCCGGGTCCGGCTGTCCACGGCGGAGCTGGCCGAGCGGGTGCGGCGGGAGTTCGACGAACCGGGCGACGGCTGGTCGCTGGCCCGGTACATCAGCCCCGACGTCCTGGTGATGGCCGAGGACGACGAGGCCCTCGCGCGCGGCGACACCGAACTGGTCCTGGGGGAGATGCACTGCGCGCTGAACACGATGGGCGCCTCCCTGTTCGTCCACCAGCACCCCGACCGGGAGGCGCTCCTCGCCGAGACCAGCCGCGACTTCCCCGGCCCGCGCCTGCTGCCCATGCTGCCGAAGGAACTGCCCCTGAAGTGGTCCTCGCGCAGCCGCCCCGCCCTGGACCGGCCCGAGGACCACTACGTCGCCCTCGTCGACCAGACCGGTGACCCGCACCGGCCCCGCACCGTGCTCGGCGCGGACGTCACCGTCGAGGACCGGGCCGGCCGGCTCACCGCCGTCCTGCCCGACGGCACGGCGTACGACCTCCTCGACGTGTACGCCAACACGCTCACCCAGCGCGTCATGGACCGCTTCACCCTGCGCCCGGAGGGCGAGCACACCCCGCGCATCACCGTCGACCGCATGACCATGGCCCGCGAGACCTGGCAACTCCCCGTAGCCGGAGTGGACTTCGCCGACGAGAAGGCGGAGGCCGCCCGCTTCGTCCGCGCCCGCCACTGGCAGCGCCGACATGACCTGCCCCGGTTCGTCTTCGTCGTCTCCCCGACCGAACCCCGCCCGTTCTACGTCGACTTCGACAGCCCCGTATACGTCACCATCCTCGCCAAGGCGGCCCGCAGGCTCGCCCGCAAGGACCCCGGGGCCCGGCTCAAGGTCAGCGAGATGCTGCCCACCCCGGAACAGGCCTGGCTCACCGACGACGAGGGCCGCCGCTACACCTCCGAACTCCGGTTCGTGGCAGTCGACCAGACCGTCGTCGGCACCGGGGAGGCGTGATGCGCACCGTAGCCGACGACATCGACGCCCATGCCCGGCGTCACCCGCGGCGGATCGCGCTCACCACGCCGTCCGGTGACGTGCCCTACGCCCGACTCGCCCGGCACATCGAGGAGACGGCCCGGATCCTGCGGGCCCACGGCGTCGGCCCGGAAACGGTGTGCGCCGTGGCCGTCGGGCACGGCACCCGGGCGGTGGCGGCCATGGCAGCGGTCCTGCGCTGCGGGGCGGCCTTCCTGACGCTCGACGTGGGTCAACCACGCGATCGGCTGGCCGCGTTCACCCGCAGCGCGGACGCCACCCTGCTGCTGACCACCTCCGGCCTGGCCCCCGCCCTGGGCCTGCGGATGCCGACCGTCCTCCTCGACCAGCCGCACCCGGTGACCCCGCACCACACACCGCCCGGTCCCGTCGACCCCCGCGCCCTCGCCTACGTCAGCCACACCTCGGGCAGCACCGGGGAGCCGAGTGCCGTCCTGGTCGAACACCGAGGTCTCGACGCCTACTTGCGCGACACGGCCTCCGCGTTCGGCCTCGGCGAGGACACGGTGGCCCTGCAGACGGCACCCCTCGGGTACGACGCCTCGATCCGGGACACCTTCGTCCCGCTGCTCGCCGGCGCCCGCCTGGTGATCGTGGACCGGGCCCGGCTGCTGCGCCCCGAGGAGTTCGTCCGCACCGTCCGCGAGAACGGCATCACCGCCGTGCTGAGCACCACCCCTTCCTTCCTGTCCCATCTGCTGGGGCAGCAGGGGCCGGGCGAACCGCTGGCGGGCGTCGGCCTGGTGGCGTCCAGCGGGGAGTCGCTGCGGCCCTTCCTCGCCGCGGGCGGCCGCTCCCTCGTGCCCGGCACGCTGGTCAACCAGTACGGCCCGACCGAGTGCACGATGACGACCACCCGGTACGCCGTTCCCGCCCGGCCCGACCCGTCCGCCGACCCGGTGGGTACGCCCCGCGCCGGAGCCGTGATCCGGATCCTGGACGCGGGCCTGGCGCCCGTTGCCGACGGAGCGGTGGGCGAGGTGTACATCGGCGGAGCGGGCCTGGCCCGTGGCTACGGCGGGCGGCCGGGCCGGACGGCGGAGTGCTTCGTGCCCGACCCCTACGGTCCGCCCGGCGCCCGCCTCTACCGCACCGGCGACCTGGGTCGGTGGGGACCCGAGGGCCTGCACTACGCCGGCCGCACCGACCGGCAGGTGAAGATACGCGGCTACCGCGTCGACCCGGCCGAGATCGAGGGCGCGCTGCTGGCCCACCCGGCGGTCACCGGAGCCGTGGTCACGCCCCACTCCGACGACCGGGGCCGCGCGTATCTCCTCGCCCATGTCACGGGTGAGCTGACCGGCACCACGGACACCGCGCTGCGCGCCCATCTCGCCCGTCTGCTGCCGCCGCACCTGATGCCCCGCCGCTTCGCACGACTCGACACGCTGCCCACCACACGAGGCGGTAAGGCGGACCGCAGGTTCCTTGCCGACGCGGGGAGGGGCAGGAGAGCGGGAAATGCAGGGAGTGCCGGGAACGCGGGGAGTGCGGGGCCAGTCGGGACAGCCGAGCGAGCCGGGAGCGCCGGGCGAGTCGGGAGCGCCCGATGACCGCCACCGACCTGCGCCAGGGGGAGGCCGTCCGCCGCCCGGCATCGGCCGAGGTGGGTTCCGCCCTCCCCGCCCGGCCCTCCGCCCTCCCCGCCCGGCCCTCCGCCCTCCCCGCCCGGCCCTCCGCCCTCCCCGCCCGGCCCTCCGCCCTCCCCGCCGGGCCCTCCGGCCCGGCCACTCCACCCCTCGGCCCCGCCGACCTGCGTGCCGCCGCCGAGCGCATCGCCCCGTACGTCCTCCGCACCCCCTTGCTGCCCGGCCCGGCGACGGCGGTGGACGGCCCGCGTCTGCTGCTGAAGGCCGAACACCTCCAGCCCGCCGGCTCGTTCAAGGTGCGCGGCGCCGCCAACGCCGTTCTCGCGCTGGGCGCCGACCGGGTCGTCACCGGATCCTCCGGCAACCACGGCATCGCGCTGGCCAGGCTCGCCCGCACGCTCGGCATCCGGCTGACGGTGGTCCTGGCGGCGGGCGCGGCTCCCGCGAAGGCCGCCGCCATCCGGGCCCTGGGTGCCCAGACCGTGCGGGTGGGCGGCGGGGTGGCCGAGCGGGAGGAACGCGCCCGCGCCCTGGCCGGCGAGCAGGATGCCGTCCTCGTCCCCTCCTCCGACCATCCGCTGGTCGTCGCCGGACAGGGCACGGTCGGCGCGGAAGTGCTCGCCGACGCCCCCGACACCCGGACGGTCTACGTCCCGACGGGCGGCGGCGGACTCCTCGCGGGAGTCTGCCTCGCCGCCGCCGGCCACCCGGTGCGTGTGGTCGGTGTCGAGCCCGCGGCCACCCCTCGCTACGCCCGTTCCCTGGCCGCGGGCCATCCGGTCCAGCTGGCACCCAGCGCCACCGTGGCGGACGGGCTGCGCGGACAGCGCCCCGGATCCGTTCCCTATCCGATCATCCGAGACCGCGTCGACGACCTGATCGCCGTCGGCGACGCGGAGATCCTCGCCGCCGCGGCCCTGCTGCGCCGGTACGGCATCGACGCCGAACCCAGCGGGGCGGTGGCCCTGGCCGGTGCCCTGCGCGCCGGCCGCCGCGAACGCGCCGTGGCCGTCGTCTCCGGCGGCAACACGCCCGCCCGCCTGCACGACCTGCACCTCACCCACCCTCACCCGAAGGAGCACACGTCATGACCACGAACACCGCCACCAGCACCCTCGACCTGCTCGTCGGCATCTTCCAGGACGTCCTGGCCCTCGCCGACCTCACCGCCGACACCGACTTCTACGAGGCGGGCGGCGACTCGCTCACCGCCTTCCAGATCACCGGCCGGCTCCAGGAGGCACTCGGCGTGGACCTCCCGGTCTCCCTGGTCTTCGCCTACCCCACGCCCCGCGACCTTGCCGAGGTCGTGGACACGGACTACGGCGCCGCCTGACGGCCCCGGGGTGCGGTCGCCGGGTCGCACCCCTCACGGCCAGGAAGGCCAGGAAGGCCAGGAAGGCCAGGAAGGCCAGGAAGGCCAGGAAGGCCAGGAAGGCCAGGAAGGCCAGGACAGTCCACCCGCGTTCGTCAAGGAGAGCCCTGCCATGACCGAAGACCTCGTGCCGTCCCTCGGCCGCTGGCGGCTGTGGGAGCAGTTCGCCCTGCGCGGACCGGGCTTCCCCGCCGACGGTGTGCTGCGCCTCGCCCCGCCCGGACTGGCCGAGGCCGCCGACAAGTTCACCGCCGGTGACGCCCTGGACGGTGTCCGCTGGACGGACTTCGCCCACCTCTTCGCCGAGGGCGCCGTGGAGACCGCCCACGTCCTGCAGAACATCGCCCGCATCCCCGCCTTCCGGGAGGCGGTCGCCTGGCAGAACCCGACCGTGCTGCGCACCGGTATCGCACCGTTCCTGCGCTGGACGCCGACGGCCGAGAGCCGTAGCAGCATGCCGAGGCAGCGGGAGGAGCTGGTCGCCCACTACTGGCAGCGGTTCTGCGTGAAGAACGACACCATCGGCTTCTTCGGCCCGGTCGGCTGGGGCCGCTGGGACCCGGGCGCACCGGGCGTCGCGCTCGACACCGGGCGCGGCCTGATCGCCGACTCGACCGTCTACTGGGCCAGTTGGGGAATCGACGCGCTGGCGAAGACCCTGGACGCCGACCCCGCCCTGCGCGCGTGGATCGCACCCCGGCGCGTGCCCTTCGTCGCCCTGGACGGGGATGGGGACGAGTGCCGGGTCAGGGTGCCGGGGCGGCGCCCGGTGACCCTGCCGGCCGAGGCCGCGGCCGTCCTGGCCCGCTGCGACGGCACCCGCCCGGCCCGGCACATCGCCGCCGAACTGCCGGACACGGATGTGCCCGCCGTCCTGGAGGACTTGGTCGCCCGCCGCTGGGTGGTGTGGCGGCTGGAGGTGCCCGCCGACACCCATCCGGACCGCGCCCTGCGCTCCTGGCTGGAGTCCGTCGGGGCACCCGAGCCGCGCCGCCGGGGCCTCGCGGCCCTGGACCGGCTGGAGGAGGGCCGCGCCCGCGTCGCGGCGGCCCGGGACGTCGACGAGCTGGTCGAGGCCATGACCGGCCTGGAGCGCACGTTCGTGGAGCTGACCGACACGCCCGCCGTGCGCGAGAAGTCCGCGTCGACCGCTCCGTGCAGGGCGCTGGTGTACTCCGACACACGCCGGGCGGCCACCGTCCGCATCGGCCCGGCCGTGCTCGACGCCCTGCGCCCGCTGCGGCCCCTCATGGACAGCGCCGGCTGGCTCACCTCCCGCCTCGCCGAGACGGTGACGGCCGAGGCGCAGCAGGTGTACGCACGGCTGGCCGCCGAGGGTCCGGTCGACCTGGCGTCCTTCTGGTTCGCGTGCCTGCCCGTACTACACGGCCCGGCGCGCACCGCGGCCGTCGAACTCCAGCGGGAGTTCGCCGAGCGCTGGCAGCGCGTCCTCGCCGTGCCGGCCGGGGCCCGCCGCGTGGACGTACGACTGGCCGACATCGAGGCCCGGGTCGGGGAGGAGTTCGGGACGACGAGCGGCGGCTGGACGGCCGCCCGCTATCTCAGCCCGGACGTGATGCTGGCCGCCGACGGCGCCGAGTCGGTCGCGCGCGGCGACTTCACCCTCGTCCTCGGTGAACTCCACGTCGCCGCCAATACGTTGGGCGCCTCGCTCTTCACCCACCAGCACCCCGACCCGGACGAACTGCTCCGCCTCACCGACCGCGACCACCCCGGCCCGCGCCTCATGCCCCTGATCCCGAAGGAGCACCGCTCCCGCCTCTCGGCCAGGATCCGCCACACCCTCGTACGGCCCGAGGATCATCAGGTGGCACTGGCCGACTTCACGGCGGACCCGGCCAGGCCCCGCACCGTCCGCAGTGCCGACGCCACCGTGGAGGAGCGCGACGGCGGACTCCTCGTCCGGCTCCCGGACGGCTCGGCATTCCCTGCGACGGACGTCTTCTCCCACGTCCTGACGACCTTGGCGATGGACCTGTTCCGGATTCTCCCGGAGAGGGACGACCACTCGCCCCGGGTGAGCGTGGACCGCCTGGTGATCGCCCGGGAGACCTGGCGGGTGGCCGCCGCCCGGGCGGAGTTCGCCGACGACAAGGACGAGGCCCGCCGCTTCGTCCGCGCTCGCCACTGGCGCACCGAACTGGGCCTTCCCCGCTTCGTGTTCGTCGTCTCCCCGACCGAATCCCGGCCGTTCTACGTCGACTTCGACAGCCCCGTCTACGTCACCATCCTCGCCAAGGCCCTGCGTCGTCTCGCCCGCAAGGACCCGGACGGCACCGTCACGATCACCGAGATGCTGCCCACCCCGGAAGAGACCTGGCTCGCCGACGACGAGGGACGGCGCTACACCTCGGAGCTGAGGTTCGTCGCCTTCGACACCGAGCGGAGGCCGTAGTGTTCGACCGCATGCGCGAGCCGGGAGGTGCCTTCATGGCCGAGGAGTCGACCGATCCGCTCCGGCCTGGAGGACGGGGGACGCACCGGGCGGGCTACCCGTGCCGCGAGGGCGGCACGGGGCCCGCGAACGGGGGCAGCTGCCGGAAGCGCTCGTCGAGGGTGACCGTCGGCGTGACGCGGTGAAGTGCGGCTCGCACCCGGGTGAGGGGGTGGTCGGGGAAGAGCGTGTCCCACTGCTCGTCGTCGGCGACGTGAGACGGCAGTCCGCCGAACCGACCGCCGGCGGAGTACGGGTGGGGACGGAAGTAGGCCTCGGGCCCCACCTGGGCCATCACCGTGGCCTCGCGCATCCCGGTCATCGCGCCCTCCGCGGCCTGCACCTTCAGGACGGTGCTGCAGCCGCCCTTCGGTACGGTCCACGAGCCGAGGAACACCTGCCCCTGCGGCCCGCCCGGCCGGGGCACCTTCACCAGCTGACGGACCGCCGGGACGCCGTGCACGGTGCCGGTCACCGCCTCGATGAGCCCGCCGCCGGCCCGTGCCACGCCCGCCGCGAGCCCGGTCCGCAGGTGGTCGAACTCGTGCAGCGGGGCGGGCAGATCCGGGACTTGAGGAAAGAAGTGGACCGACAGGACGAGTCCCGCCGCATCCGTCCACACGCCGGGCTCACGCTCGGTGAAGCCGGTCAGATCCAGGCCGGTGATCGGAGTCATGGTGATCATGATGCCGGGTGCGGAGGACCCGCCGGCGGCCGGGGCTCAGTCGTCCTCCTCCTCGTCGAAGGTCTCGAAGTCCGCGAACTCGACCGGGTCGTCGTCCTCGTCCAGGACACACAGGCCGGCCGTGCCGAGCCGCCCGCGCTGCCAGGCCAGCAGCGTGTCGATCAGGCCCTGTTCCAGCGGCGGCCCCTGGTCCGCGTGCCGGGGCCAGAAGACGAGCGGCCAGTCGTCGGGGCGGTCGCCCTCGGTGAGCCAGCCCAGGTAGTCGCCGTCGATGGAGTCGGCGAAAGGCAGGAAACCGCCGGGCGCCGGAAAGGTGGCGAGGGGATACCACTCCGGGTGGCCGGACTTCAGCGACTCGTAGGCCTCGAGCGTCTCGTCCACGAAGGCGGTGAAGCGCGGTGCCGTCGTGCGCAGCGGCTCCGGGAACCGCAGCCAACCGCTCCAGCAGCCGCTGCCGTACGTCTCCATCAGCCGCACGTACTCCCCGGGCAACCGCGTGCCCAACTGCTCGAACAGCCCTTCCCAGGTGCCGTCGCCGAGCCGTGCCTCGGCCGGTGGCGGAGTCAGCAGGCGCAGAGCGTCCAGTCCCGTGCCGGTCTCCAGGGCGACGTGGCGCTCCGCCTCGGTGAGCCGGGGCGGGGCGGGGACGGGCGGGGTCCACGGTCCGGCGGTGGCGAGGAAGGCGGTGCGCGCGAAGGTGCCGGGCAGGGGGCCCATCAACGGTCCCGGTGGGGAGGGGAGTTCCCAGCCGGCGCGGACGGTGTGACGGAGATACTCGGTGAGCGTGAGGTCGTACCGGTGCCAGGGGAGCAGTCCGCTGCCGGGCACGGGCCCCTGGTGGGTGACGACCACGGTCCACTCGTCGGGGTCGTCGGACACCGAGGTGTCCCAGAACAGCGTGTCGGAGCCCCGGCTGCAGCCCCAGGCGAGCAGTCCGTCCGGTTCGGGGTACAGCAACGGCCGCTCGTCCGCCGGGAGTTCACGCGCCTCGATGCGGGCCTCGCGCTGCGTGGCCTGCAGCCACTCACCGTAGTCGAACCTGCCGGGCTGCACGCACGGCACATGGATCCAGAGGAACTCCCCGAAGTCCATCGGTCCGTATCGGTCGGCCAGCCGCTTGTAGTCGGTGGGTAGCCGCTTCCCCAGCCACTTTTCCACGGCCGCCCAGTCGACGGGCACGGGAGCGGGCGTGCGTGCGGCGTCCGGCTCGGCGAACTCGGCCAGGTCCACGGTCACGTGCGTCCTCCGGGGTGATCATCGGATGGGCAGGATTCTGCCACCGGCGCTCACCGTCGGTGGCCACACCCCTGCGGTCGGCCGCTACGCCGGGATCACGGTACGGTCGGCCCGCGCCCCGCACGTCGACTGGACCTCCGGACCCGCCCTCAGCCTGGTCGCCATGGTGGCCGGCCTGCTGACCGCCGGGGCGAGCGGCCGTTTCCTGCTGAAGGCAGACCTCGCCGGCGGCCGGACGGCGGGCAGCGCCTAGCAAGGAATTAGGCTCGGAGCGTGCCCCCTGTGGAAATCGTCCAGCTGCTGGTCTCGCCCGCTCACCGGTTCGAGGGCCGTCCGGGCGACGGCCTGCCCGAGCTGCCGCCCGACGACCTGGTGAAGACCGCCGAAGTCCGCGCGGGGCTGGGCATCGTCGGGGACCGGTACTTCAACCACCCCGCCCACCGCAACGCGTCGGTCACCCTCATGGCCGTGGAACGGCTGCCGCAACAGGGCCCGGGCGAGGCGGGCCTGCTGCGCACACGTCGTAACGTCCTGCTGCGCGGCGTGGACATCGACGCGTACATCGGATCGACGGTGTTCATCGACTGCGGCACCGGACCCGTGGACCTGGAGGTGCGCAGCGCTGCCCGGCCCTGTGCCTGGATGGACACCACGCTGGGGCCCGGAGCGCAGCGGGCGCTGCGCGGCGGCGGGGGAGTGCGCTGCCGGCCGCTGACCGACGGGATCCTGACGGTGGGACCCGCCGTGTTCGGGGTGCGGGAGGCACCGGAGACGTAGGCGAACCAGGCACGGCGGATGAGTACGACGACTCAGGCGTTGCTCTGCGGAGATCATGAAGCCTGAGGGCATGACAAGCCCCTCGCCCGACCACTCGCCGATCGCCCCGCTCCCGTACCCCGCCCGGGCGCCGCAGTCCACACCGCAGCCCGCGCCGCCCCGGCCACGCCGTCGGCTGCTCGTGGGCGCGGTGGCGCTGGTCCTCGTCGCCGCGTGCGCCGTGGCCGCCCTCTGGTGGAGCCAGGGTGGGAAGAACGACCCGCTTGCGGGCCGTCCCCGGGTCACCGACACGCGCGCCGGACTCTCCTACGCCGTGCCGGAGGGCTGGAAGCACGACGCGGCCAAGGACAAGGACCTGATCGACGCCTTCTCCTCGACGATGAGCAGGACGTCCGGCGCGGCGTCCTCGGGCGGCGGCACCGTACTGGCCGGGCGGGCCGGGCAGGCCGTACCGCGCGACGGGCTGCGCCGGGCGGCCGAGAGCGCAGCCCGCTCCAACGCCGAGTTCTTCTACCCCGACCGGCCGGTCGCCCTGGAGGAGTCGCACCCGACCGAGGTGGACGGCCGGCCCGCCCACACGGCCGTCCTGCGGATCCGCAACGGCCAGGACGGCCTCGCCCGTCTGGAGATGACCCTGGTGACCGTCGACGGGGCACGCACCGCCTTCCTCCTCGGGGTCACCACGGACGAGTCCGACACACAGACCACGGCGGACATCCACGCGGTCGTCGCCGACGCCACCGTCGGCTGACGGCACCGACCGGCCGCTGTCCGCCGGGCGACGGCCCGGTGTGACCTGGTGTCCTGCGGCGCGGAGGCCTCACCCCAGGTTCGGCGGTGTCCAGTCGGCGTGGCGCAGGATGGCCCGGACCGTCACCCGGGACGGGGCGAGTCGCAGGGCCGTGTTGCGCAGGGCGACGGCCGCGGGACGGGACAGCTGCTGGCCCATCCGGCCGGCCTGCCGGGCCGCGCGGGCGACCGACTGTGCGCGGGGCCGGCGCTCGGCGTCGTACCGGGCCAGTGCCGCTGCGACCGTGGGCGCGTCGGCCAGCGCCGCGGCCAGTGTGACGGCGTCCTCCAGGGCCTGGCAGGCGCCCTGGCCGAGGTGCGGGGTCATGGCGTGGGCCGCGTCGCCGAGGAACGCGATGCGGTCCGCGACGAACGCCGGCAGGGGTGTCACCAGCTCGTGGATGTCGTGGTGCAGCACGGCCTCGGGCCGGGTCGCATCCAGGAGCGCCGGTATCGGTTCGTGCCAGCCGCGGAAGCGGTCGCGCAGCATGCCGAGCGGGTCCGTATGACGCACTCCGGGCGGGGAGTTGAGCACCGCGTGCCACTCGGCGCGCCCGTCGGCGAAGGCGATGTGGCCGAACTCCGTTCCCTGTCCCCAGGTCAGCTCGAAGTCGCTGCTCAACTCCACCGGGAGCGCGGTGACGGCGCGCAGGACCGTCGACCCGCTGTGGGCGGGGCCGGGATGGTCCGGGAACACCTGACCGCGCAGTCGGCTGCCCACGCCGTCCGCCGCGACGACCAGGTCCGCTTCCAGGACACCCGCTTCGGTCGGCACTCCGATCCGGTCGGCCGCCGAGCGGTCGAGCGAGGGCACGGTGACGCCCGTGCGCAGGCACTCCGGCGGTAGTGCCGCGCGCAGCAGGCGGTGCAGGGTGGCACGTGGGATGCCGACGATCGGCGTGCCCAGCTCGCGCGCGAGCGCCGCTCCGTCCATGCGTGCCAGCAGGCCGCCCGAGGGAGTGCGGGTGCCCCCGCTGTACTGCGGCCGGCCCGCCGCGCGCACCGCCGCGCCGACGCCGAGGGCGTCCAGTGCGCGCAGTCCGTTGGCGTGCAGGGAAATGCCCGCACCCGCGTCGGCCGGGGTGACGGCACGTTCGAGGACCGTCACCGCCCAGCCGATCCGGCGCAGGCCGATCGCCGCCGACAGCCCCCCGATCCCGCCGCCGACCACCACCGCGGTACCGCCCATGCCGGTCCCCTCCCCGTGCGCAGGTCTTCTACAGATGTAGAAGGAGGGTACTCGGGCCTTCTACGGCTGTAGAGGCGGGGGTGTAGAAAGAGGGGGTGTCCACCGATCGACGTACCCTGCTCGCCGACGCGGCCATCGGCGTGCTCGCCGGCGCCGGCATGCGCGGACTGACGCACCGCGCCGTGGACCGCGCGGCGAACCTGCCGCCCGGCACCACCTCCGCCTACTACCGCACCCGCCAGGCGCTGCTCACCGCTCTGGTCCGACGCCTGGTGGCACTCGACCAGGCCGAGCTGCAGGAGATCGGGAGCAGGACACCGGCGATCCGCGATGCCGCCGAAGTGACGGCGGGCCTCCTGGCCTTCACCGCGCTGCGGCTCGCCGGGGAGGGGCGGCGGCGGTCCCTCGCACGGTACGCGTGCGCCATCGAGAGCGTGCACCAGCCCGAGCTGCGCGAGATCCTCGTGCCCCGCGAGAACACGGCGCGCCAGGCCTTGGAGGACTTCCTGGCCGGGCAAGGCGTGGCGGATGCCGCAGAACGTACGGTCACCCTGCTGAACTGCGTGGACGGGCTGGTCTTCGACCGGCTGGTGAACGGTGGGACCGTGACCGGGCCGGAGATCCACGGCCTCGTGGCGGCGGCCCTGCGCTGAGCCGTACGACGACCACGACGCGGGCTCACGCGCTCCGGCCCGTGAGCGGCCGTCTCCCTCGCGGACGGCGGGATTCCTCAGGGCCGGAGGGGAGTTGTCGTGCCCGTGGTCAGGGCGGCACCGCCCGCACCGCGCGCAGTACCGCCCAGACGACCGAGATGAGCGGGACGGCGACGACGGCTCCGATCACCCCCGCGACGATGCTGCCCGCGATGACGGACACGGCGACGACGAGCGGGTGCAGCCGGACCGCCCAGCTCATCACCAGCGGGTGCAGCACATGCCCTTCGAGCTGGCCGATGACGACGATGAGCACGAGCACCGCCGCGGCCGTCAGCGGCCCGCGCCCGGCGAGGGCGACGATCGTGGCCACGCCGAGCGCGACCGGCGAGCCCACCAGGGGCACGAACGCGGCGAAGAACTCGAGCAGCGTCAGCGGCAGCGCGAGCGGCACCCGCAGCACGAACAGCGCGATGCCGACGAGCACGGCGTTGGTGGCCGCCACGATGATGATCCCGCGCGTGTACCCGGCGAAGGTCCGCCAGGCGGCGCTCCCCGCCCGGTCCCAGGCCGGCCGGGCGGTGCCGGGCAGCAGCTGGTCGCGCGCCCAGCGCCACATGCGCTCGCCGGAATGCATGAAGAAGGCGGAGGCGAACAGCGCGAGCGCGGCACCCGTGACCACCTCGACCACCCTGCCCAGCCCCGACAGGGCGCTGCTGAGCAGGCTGGCCCGGTGCGCGGAGACGTAGTCGGTCACCTGGCGCTGCAGATCGGAGAACCGGCCGGGGCTGAGCCGGAACGGCGGACGCTGGAGCCACAGTTCGATGCGGTGGATGCCGCCCCGGAACTCGCCGGTCAGCCTGGCCGACTCGCCCGCCACCGCGTTGCCCACGAGCGCCAGCAGGCCGAGCAGGATGAGCAGGCTGCCGACGAGTGCGAGGGCGACGCTCACCGGCCTCGACAGGACGCGGTCGAGGAAATCGACGATGGGGCGCAGCACCGAGGTGACGACGAGGGCGAGAAACAGGGCGACGGCGATGAGCTGGAAGCGGCCGAGGATGGTGAAGACGCCGTAGACGACGATGCCGACGAGGATGAGGCGCCAGGCGTAGGCCGCGGCGATCCGCAGCCATGGCACCGTGCGCCCGCCGGCCGGGCCGTCCGGCTCGGACCGGGCGATTGCCGGGAGTCGCACGGAGTGCGCCGGCCGGCTGCCGAGTACCACCGCACCGGAGCGACGTCCGCCGCCCGTCCGCCGACCCGCACCGCCCACCAGGCCTCCCGCCTCCTCCTCGCACCCGCATCCCGGCTGCCGGGCACATTCAGAGAACGGTAAGGGCTGGCCGGACCAGGGGGCGGCGCAACGCGCGGTAACGAGGACTTCACAACCCGTGGGCGCGCTCCACGGGCAGCAGCTCCCTGATGTCCGCCGGCAGGGCCCCCGCGATCCGCTCGGTCAGCTCCGGAGCCAGAGCGGCGTCCAGCACTTCCAGCACGGCCGCGGCGTCGCGCAGGGCCGTGTCCTCGTCGGTGCCGGCCCGGTCGGCGATCCGTCCGGCGAAGACGGGCAGCCCGAACCGCTCACCCGCGGTGCCCGAGTCGGCTCCGCCCGACGTGTCCGCCGCCAGCCGCATGTCGGCCGCCAGGTCCGGCGGCAGCTGAGCGGCCACATGGCGGGCGAGCCCGGACGGCAGCCGTTCCGAGAGCGTGCTCACCACGGCGTGCGTCGCCCGCTCTGCCGTCCCCCGGTCGGGCAGCTGGGCGAGCGCCTGCACCTTTCCGATGATCTCGTCGTGATGCATGAGGCCGGTTCCTTCCTCACGCCATGGGATCACTTCCAGCGTGGGGGCGGGCCCGTCGGGAGCCCGGCCCGTCCTTCCATCGTGCCGCCGGGGCACGGCCCGCGCATCCGCGCCCGCGCAGCCCCGGGACCGCACCGAACACGATCCGGATGGAGGAAGTGGCCCCGCCGCGGCGAACGAAACGCCGCAGGGGTTCTTCACGGCTCCCCCGAGAGGGACGAACATGCCGTGTCATGGACATTTTGCTCGTGGCCAGCGCGTTCAACAGCCTCTCCCAGCGGCTGTACGCCGAACTCTCCGACCTGGGACACCGCGTGGACGTCGTACTCGCCACGCACGGCGTGGACCCGGTCCGTGCCGCCGTACAAGAACTGCGCCCGGACCTGGTCGTCGCGCCGATGCTGAAGACGGCCCTGCCGGAGGACGTCTGGCGGGAGCGGACCTGCCTCATCGTGCATCCGGGGCCGCCCGGCGACCGCGGCCCGTCCGCGCTGGACTGGGCCATCGCCGACGGGGCGCCACGCTGGGGCGTGACAGTGCTCCAGGCCGAGGGGGCCATGGACGCCGGGGACATCTGGGCCGCGGAGCCGTTCCCCGTGCCGTCCGTCGGCAAGAGCGACCTGTACCGCAACGAGGCCTCCGACGCCGCCGTGGACGCCGTCCTGCTCGCCGTACGCAGGTTCGCCGACGCCTCGTTCAAACCGCGCCCGCAGACCGGCGACCCCGACACCTCCCAGGCCCCCGTGCACGTCGTGTGGCGCGACTCCTTCCGGCAGGAGCGGCGGCGGATCGACTGGGCGCACGACAGCACCGAGACCGTGCTGCGCAAGCTCCGCGGCGCCGACTCGCAGCCCGGCGTCCTGGACGAACTCCTCGGCCACGAGGTGTTCCTGCACGGCGGGCACCCCGAGGACCGGCTGCGCGGCCGCCCCGGCGAACTCCTCGCGACCCGGGCGGGCGCGGTCTGCCGGGCCACCCGGGACGGCGCCGTGTGGATCCCGGAACTGCGCCCGCGCAAGAACTCGGGCGACCCGGCGCCCTTCCGCCGCCCCGCCGCCTCCGTGCTCGCCTCGCTCACCGGCACGCTCGAACTCCCGGAGGCCACCGTTCCGGTCGAACTGTCCCCGCGCCGCCGCACCTGGACCGACATCCGCTACCGGCAGCGCGGCGAGGTCGGCTTCCTCGGCTTCTCCTTCCCGGGCGGAGCGATGAGCACCGACCAGTGCCGCAGACTGCTCGCGGCCTACCGGTACGCGCAGGCCCGCCCCACCTCCGTCCTGGTGCTCGGCGGCGCCCGCGACTTCTTCTCCAACGGCATCCACCTGAACGTCATCGAGGCCTCCGCAGACCCGGCCGAGGAGTCCTGGACCAACCTCACCGCCATGGACGACCTCGTGGAGGCCGTGCTGCGCACCACCGACCGGCTGGTGGTGGCCGCGCTCGCCGGCAACGCGGCCGCCGGCGGCGCCATGCTCGCCCTCGCCGCCGACCAGGTCTGGTGCCGTACCGGTACCGTCCTCAACCCGCACTACCGGCGGATGGGCCTGTACGGATCCGAGTTCTGGACGTACTCGCTGCCGCGCCGTGCCGGGGCCGACACCGCCCACCGGCTGACCGAGGAGGCCCTGCCGCTGAGCGCCGCGTCGGCCGCACGGCTCGGACTGGCGGACCGGCTCGTGCCCACCGGGCCGGGGGAGTTCGCCGCCGAGGTCGAGCGACTGGCCGCCGCCCTCGCAGCGGCCCCGGACCTCGGGCGGCGCATCGCCGCCAAGGCCGCGGCACGCCACGCGGACGAGCAGGTACGGCCGCTCGCGGACCACCGGCGGGACGAACTCGCCCGGATGTACGCCATCTTCTTCGACCCCACGGCCCCGTACCACGCCCTGCGCTCGGCCTTCGTCCGCAAGCAGCCCACCGGCGACGCCCGCCCCCTGGCACCGGCCGTCGGAGCCGTCAGGTGAGCCCCGCACGGTCTCCGCTGCTCGTCGCGGGCGTCGGCAACATCTTCCTCGGCGACGACGCGTTCGGCCCCGAGGTCATCCGCGCCCTCGACCGGCGCCCGCTGCCGCCCGAGGCGCAGGTGCGGGACTTCGGCATCCGCGGCATGGACCTCGCCTACGCGCTGCTGGACGGCTGCGCCACCGCCGTCCTGGTCGACGCAGCCCCGCGCGGACACAGCCCCGGCACCCTCACCCTGGTCGAGGCGGAACCGCCCGACGACGACGCGGTGCCCGAGGCGCACGGCATGGACCCGCAGAAGGTGCTGGCCCTGGCCGCACACCTGGGCGACGAGCCGCTGCCCAGGGTCCTCGTCCTGGCCTGCGAGCCCGGTGTCCTGCCGAGCGGCGACGAGGACGTCCTGCCCGGGATCAGCGCACCTGTGCGGGAGGCGGTCGACCGGGCCGTGGACGCGCTGCACATTCTGGTCCCCGTACTGCTGGCCGACCCCGCCGCCCCCGCACCGCCGTTGGGCCGCACGATGGAATCCGGGCCCCCGCACGCGGCTGCGCTGCCCGGACTCGGGGCCGACGGAGCCGAAGATCGGTGAGACCCCGGGCCGTACCTGACACGGCCGGGGCTTTGCCGCACGACTCCGAGGAGCTGCGCCCATGTGCCGGTCCGACGTCAAGCAGGCCGTCCTGGCGAAGAACGACGACCTGGCCGCGAGCCTGCGCGACGATCTGACGCGACAGGGCGTCGCGGTGGTCAACCTGCTGTCCAGCCCGGGCAGCGGCAAGACCGAACTCCTCGGGCGGATCCTGGCCCGAGCGGTGGAGCGCGGCGTTCCGGTCGCCGCGCTCACCGCCGACCTCGCGACCGAGAACGACGCCGTCCGGCTGGCGCGTTCGGGCGCCCCCGTCCAGCAGCTGCTCACCGACGGACTGTGCCATCTGGAGGCCCGGCAGGTACGCGGGCGCCTGGAAGGCTGGCTGCCGGCGGACACTGCGGTGCTCTTCGTGGAGAACGTCGGCAACCTCGTCTGCCCGGCCTCGTACGACCTCGGCGAGACCCTGCGGATCGTCCTCATGGCGGTGACCGAGGGCGAGGACAAACCGTTGAAGTACCCGACCGCGTTCGGCTCGGCCCACCTGGTCGTCGTCACCAAGACCGACCTGGCCGAGCCGGCCGGCTTCGACGAGATGACCTTCCGGGCGAACGTCCAGCGGGTCAACCCGGGGGTGGAGATCGTACGGTCGTGCGCGCGCACCGGCGACGGCGTCGACACGCTGCTGGCCCACACCCTCGCCGCCCGGCACGGCGCCCCGCCGCACCGGCCTCCGCTCGCCCCGCATCCCCACGGTCACCACCACGCCGCCTCCGCCCCCGTCTCGTGACCGCACCCGTCTCCGGCCCGGTCCGCCGCCGGATCACCGTGCGCGGCACGGTGCAGGGCGTCGGCTTCCGGCCGTACGTGCACCGGCTGGCCGCCGACCTGGAGCTGGCCGGGTTCGTCAGCAACACCGCGAACGGCGTGCTGATCGAGGTCGAGGGCCCGATGGGCGAAGTGGGCCGGTTCTTCGACCGGTTGACCGAGCAGCCGCCCCCGCTGGCGGCCGTGACGGGCGTCGGCTTCGAGGACGTCCCCGCCACCGGCACCACCGGCCCGTTCACCATCCGCCCCACCGAACAGTCGGCGGGCCGCACCCAGCTCCCGCCCGACACCGCGACCTGCGCCGACTGCCTGCGCGAGCTGGCCGCCCCGGCCGACCGCCGCCACCGCCACCCCTTCATCACCTGCACCCATTGCGGCCCCCGCTTCACCATCGCCACGGGGATGCCGTACGACCGCGCGGCCACCACCATGGCCCGGTTCCCGATGTGCCCCTCCTGCGCCCGGGAGTACGGCGCCCCCGACGACCGGCGCTTCCACGCCCAGCCCGTCGCCTGCCCCGACTGCGGCCCGCGGCTCCGCCTGATCCCCGCCGACGGCACCGGCGTCCGCCCGGCCCGCGACGCGGACGCCCTGGCCACGGCACGGGCGCTGCTGGCCGCGGGCCGGATCGTCGCCGTGAAGGGCGTCGGCGGCTACCACCTGGCCTGCGACGCCACCGACGCACGCGCCGTCGCCACCCTGCGCACCCGCAAGGAACGCGGCGGCAAGGCCTTCGCCGTGATGTGCGCCGACCTCGGGACGGCGGAACACGTCGCGGCCCTCTCCGACGCCGAACGCGCCGCACTCACCAGCGCCCGGCGCCCCATCGTCCTGCTGCGCAGACGCACCCCCACGGACGGGCTCCGCCTCGCCGACCAGGTCTGCCCGGGCAGCCCGCACGTGGGCGTGATGCTGCCCTACACCCCCGTGCACACCCTGCTGTTCGGGCTGCCCGGCGATCCCCCCGGCCCCCGGGTACTGGTCATGACCAGCGGCAACCGTTCCGGCGAGCCCATCGTCACCGACGATGCCGAGGCGCTGACCCGGCTGGCCGGACTCGCCGACGCCTGGCTCGCCCACGACCGGCCCATCGCCTCCCCGTGCGACGACTCCCTGCTGCGGGTGCGCCCCGACGGCACCGAACAGGTGCTCCGGCGCTCCCGCGGCTACGTCCCCCGCCCGCTGCGCCTCCCGCTCCCGGTCCGTCCCACGCTCGCGGTCGGCGGCGACCTGAAGAACGCGCCCTGCCTGGGTGAGGGGGACCTCGCCTGGTTCGGGCCGCACATCGGCGACATGGGCGACCTGGCCACCCTCGAAGCGGCCGAGAGGGCCGAACTGCACCTCGGCCGCCTCACGGGAGTGACCCCCGCACTGGTGGCCGCCGACCGGCACCCCCGTTATCACTCGACGGGCTGGGCACGGACACGATCGGCCCGACTCGGACTCCGGTCACCGACGCTGGTCCAGCATCACCACGCCCACATCGCCTCGGCGATGGCCGAACACGGCCTCGACGGCACCACCCCCGTCATCGGCGTCGCCTTCGACGGCACCGGGTACGGCGACGACGGCACCGTGTGGGGCGGCGAGGTGCTGCTCGCCGACTACACCGGCTACCGGCGCTTCGCCCACCTCGCCCCGGCCCCGCTGCCCGGTGGGGACGCGGGCGTCGCCAACCCCTGCCGGCTGGCGCTGGCCCGGCTGTGGGCGGCGGGTCTGCCGTGGGAGCGGGACCTGCCGAGTGTCGCCGCGTGCTCCGAGACCGAACGCGCCGTGCTGCGCCAGCAGTTGGAACGCCAGGTGGCATGTGTGCCCACGTCCGGCATGGGCCGCCTCTTCGATGCCGTGTCGTCTCTGGTCGGCGTGTGCCAGCGCGCCGGGTACGAGGCGCAGGCCGCGCTGGAACTGGAGGCCGCGGCGACGGAGGCGTGGCAGGCGGACACCGGGGCGTACCGCTTCGGTTTCCGGACGCTGCCGCCACTCCACGAAGTCCCGTCCGTCCGGCCTCTCGGCGCACTGACCCGGGCGGGCAGATGGGAGATCGCACCCCCGCTGCAGGCCGTCCTCGCCGACCTGCGGCGCGGCACCCCCACCCCCGTTCTCGCGGCCCGCTTCCACCGGGGCGTGGCCCGGGCCGTCACGGAGATCTGCCGGCGGGCCCGCGGAACGACCGGCCTGACCACGGTCGCCCTCACCGGAGGCGTCTTCGCCAACGCCCTGCTGGAGGAGGAGTGTGCCGCCCTGCTGGCCGCGGACCGGTTCACGGTCCTCCGGCACCGCGAAGTACCCCCGAACGACGGCGGGTTGGCACTCGGTCAGCTCATGGTCGCGGGAACAGCAACCAACCACGAGACGGAGTGACCCATGTGTCTGGCAGTGCCCGGCAAGGTCGTGGCCATCGACGACGGCGCCGACCCGCTCACCGGGCTGATCGACTTCGGCGGAGTGCAGAAGCAGGCGTGCCTCGAGTACCTGCCCGATGTGCGGGTCGGGGAGTACGTCATCGTCCACGTCGGGTTCGCCCTGCAGCGCCTGGACGAGGAGTCGGCCCGGGCGTCCCTGGAGCTGTTCGAGCAACTCGGACTGCTGGAAGAGGAGTTCGGCGACGCCTGGGAGCAGGCGGCCCGGCAGGAGAGCGGGAGCGAGGTCCAGTGAAGTACATCGACGAGTTCAACGACCCCGATCTGGCACGCCGGTTGCTCGACGAGATCCGGGCCTCGGTCACCCGCCCCTGGGCGCTGATGGAGGTCTGCGGTGGCCAGACCCATTCCATCATCCGGCACGGCATCGACCAACTCCTGCCGGAGGAAGTGGAGTTGATCCACGGTCCGGGCTGCCCGGTGTGCGTCACACCTCTCGACGTGATCGACAAGGCACTGGAGATCGCCTCCCAGCGGGACGTGATCTTCTGCTCGTTCGGCGACATGCTGCGGGTGCCCGGCACCGACCGGGACCTGTTCCGGGTCAAGGGCGAGGGCGGTGACGTACGGGTGGTGTACTCGCCGCTCGACGCTCTCGAACTCGCCCGCAGGAACCCGGACCGGCAGGTCGTCTTCTTCGCGATCGGCTTCGAGACCACCGCCCCCGCCAACGCCATGGCCGTGCACCAGGCCCGCCGCCAGGGCGTGGACAACTTCAGCCTGCTGGTGTCCCACGTCCGGGTCCCCCCGGCGATCGACGCCATCATGTCGGCGCCCGCCTGCCGGGTGCAGGGCTTCCTCGCCGCCGGGCACGTGTGCAGCGTGATGGGCACCGCCGAGTACCCGGACCTGGCCGAGAAGCACCGCGTCCCGCTCGTCGTCACCGGCTTCGAACCGCTCGACATCCTCGAGGGCATCCGCCGCGCCGTCCACCAGCTGGAGCGCGGTGAGCACCGGGTGGAGAACGCCTACCCCAGGGCCGTACGCGAGCAGGGCAACCCGGCGGCGCTGCGCATGATCGAGGAGGTGTTCGAGGTCACCGACCGCAACTGGCGCGGCATCGGGCCGATCCCGGTCAGCGGCTGGCGACTGACCGACGCCTTCCGGGCCTACGACGCCGAGCACCGCTTCGACGTCGCGGGCATCCGCACCGAGGAGCCCGCCGCGTGCCGGGCCGGCGAGGTGCTGCAGGGCCTGATCAAGCCGACCGAGTGCGCCGCGTTCGGCACGACCTGCACCCCGCGCACCCCGCTCGGCGCCACCATGGTCTCGAGCGAGGGCGCCTGCGCCGCCTACTACCTGTACCGCCGGATGACCGACGCCCCGGCACGGCAGGGATCCCGCATCCCGCAGGAGGAGATGAACCCCGTTGGCTGACCTCGCCACCGAAGCGGCCGAAGCGGCCGTCGACCCCGCGAACTGGACCTGCCCCGCACCCCTGCGCGACCAGCCGGTCGTGGTCATGGGCCACGGCGGAGGCGGCGCGCTGTCCGCCGAGCTGATCGAGCAGGTCTTCGCCCCCGCGTACGGCAACCCCACCCTGGCCGCCCTCACCGACTCGGCCGTCCTGGACCTGGGCGGCGCCCGGCTGGCCTTCTCCACCGACTCCTACGTCGTACGGCCGCTGTTCTTCCCCGGCGGCTGCCTGGGCGACCTCGCGGTCAACGGCACCGTCAACGACCTGGCCATGAGCGGCGCCCGCCCCGCCTACCTCTCCACCGCCTTCGTCCTGGAGGAGGGCGTGGAACTGTCCGTCGTCGGCCGGATCGCCGGCGCCATCGGGGCGGCGGCCGAGGCGGCGGGCGTCACCGTCGCCACCGGCGACACCAAGGTGGTCGAGTCCGGGCACGGCGACGGCGTGTATGTCACCACCGCCGGCATCGGCCTCGTCCCTGACGGCGTCGACATCCGCCCGCAGCGCGCCCGGCCCGGCGACGCCGTCATCGTCAGCGGCCCCATCGGCCTGCACGGCGTGGCCATCATGAGTGTGCGGGAGGGGCTGGAGTTCGGGGTCGAGATCGCCTCCGACACCGCGCCGCTGGCCGGCCTGGTGGCGGCCATGCTGGCGGTCACCCGGGACATCCACGTGCTGCGCGACCCCACCCGGGGCGGGCTCGGCGCCTCGCTCAACGAGATCGCCCGCGCCTCCGGCACCGGCGTACGGCTGCGGGAGCGGGCCATTCCGGTCCCGGACGAGGTCGCGAACGCCTGCGGCTTCCTCGGCCTGGACCCGCTCTACGTCGCCAACGAGGGCCGGCTCGTCGCCTTCGTGCCCCGGGAGGAGGCCGAGGCCGTGCTCGCGGCGATGCGTGCCCATCCACAGGGCACCGGCGCGACCCTCATCGGGGAGTGCGTCGAGCAGCATCCCGGCATGGTCGTCGTGGCCACCGGACTCGGCGGCACCCGGGTGGTGGACCTGCCGTTGGGGGAGCAACTGCCCCGCATCTGCTGAGCAGGCCGGACAGCGGTCGGCCCCGCCGGAGCCCGGGCTCCGGCGGGGCCGACGGCCGTCAGGGCCGGGCCGTGGCCGCCTCGACGTCCGTGATCTCCAGTTCCCTGCCGCTGCGCAGGTCCTGCGAGGGCCGGTCGCAGCGCGGGCACCAGAAGAACGGCGGCATGCCCAGCGCGAACTCCTCCGCGCACTCGCCGCACCAGGCCCGCGCCGTCACCTGCTCGACCACCAGCCGGGCCGCGGCGAGGGCCGTACCGTCGCGGGCCACCTCGAAGGCGAAGTGGAGCGCGTCCGGCACCACACCGGCCAGCTCGCCGACCCGGACGGTCACCGACGAGACGTCGTCGGTGCCGTCCGCCCGGGCGATCTCCTCGGCCTGCTCCACGATCGCCGTGGCGATCGACAGCTCGTGCACGGCCGGATCAGGGGTAGCGGCGGTTCGCGCGGACGCCACCGGTCATCCGGTAGATCCGCAGCTCACGCACCACACCGGGCAGCTCCTTCACGAACAGGGCCAGTGCCAGACCGCCCACCAGAGCGGCCTGCGCGAGCAGTACCTGACGTCCGGACACAGCCGACCTCGCTTTCTTCGCCGTTCGGCAGCGTTTGTTCACGCTCTCTCCCTGCTCTCTCATCCCGGTGAGATGTTCGGCATCACGTCCAGCAGGGCGTCATGCCGCTTCGAGTGGATCCCGGTGGAGCGGCGCGCGTCGGCGGTGCCGTCCTCGTGGTGTCCGCTCTGGTGCTGGTAGGGGCCCCGGTTGCCCTGGTGCAGGCCCGGCACATGGCTGGGCGTGTCGGGCCTTGCCTGGGGGCGGCCCACTCTGATGCTGCCCATGTCTGTTCTCCTTCCAGGTCCTCACGAACGCTCGGTGAGCTCCGCGAAGAACCGCTCCACGGCCGGCCAGACCCCGTCGCCACCGGACAGGCCCCGCCACTCGCGGCGGACGAGGGCGACCATCCGGAAGCAGTCGTCGACCGGCACGATCCAGTGCTCGTCGAGGCCCCGCACGGTGTTCATCAGCAGTGCCTCCACGTCGGGTGCCATGGAAGCGAGCTGCGGAAACGTGGCGGTCAGCCGCTGCCAGGCCGCCGTGTCCACCTCCCAGCGCATGGCCCCGGCCGGGCTCGGCCCCTGCGCGGTGACCGTGCCGTCGGAGCGCGGCACGAAGAACACCAGGCCCACCGGCACGCCCAGCACGGCCGTGTCGACCGGCGGCAGCCGCAGCCGGCGCCGGGGCACCAGCCGGTAGTGCCCCTCGCCCGCCCCGTCCCCGGCGAACAGCACCGAACACGGGCCGCACACGCACTGCACCTCGGCGGCCTCGGTGTCGTACAGGTGGGGGTGCGCGTCGGCCACCGGGGCGGCACACAGCTCGCACACCTCGGCCTCGGCGGTCGCCGTGCGGCCGGCCGCCGAGCGGATGACGCGGGCCAGCGCCCCGTCCGTGATCACCGTGTCTCCTGCGGCTGCTGCGCGGTCCGGCGCGTCAGCGTCGTCAGGGGTACGAAGGCCGGGGCCGCCCGCCGCTCGTCGGCGACCGGCTCCACCGCCTCCAGCTCGGGGGCGGCGGCCAGTACCGCCGCGCGGACGGCCGCGGTGACGTCGGCCGACCCGCTGCCGCACCCGGAACCGCAGCCGCCGCCGGTGCCGGTGCTCACCCGCACCCGGGCCACCCGCCCCTCCACACCGGCCCACTCCAGGTCGCCGCCGCGCTCGCGCACCGCGGGCCGCAGCCGTTCGACCGCGCGGGCGGCCCGTGCGTCGGCGGACTCGGGGTGGATCGCGTGCAGCACCAACAGGTGCCCCACCAGCTCGTCGTCGGCCAGCAGTCCGCGCAGATGCTCGTCCGCGTGGTCCAGGACCCGGGCGAGCGCCTCGCCGTAGACCTCGGTCAGCAGCGTGACCGACTCCAGCGCCTCACGGGCGGCCGGGCCGGGCACGGACTCCAGCCCGGCCAGCACCTCGTCGAGCCGGGCGAGCCGCGCCTCCACCGCCGGATCCGGGAGCCGTACGGCGGGATCAGGCATGTCCGGCTCCGTACGTGGGCGAGTGCACCGTCGACAGCGTCTTGCCCTTGCCCATGTACATGTGCACCCCGCAGGGCAGACACGGGTCGAAGCTGCGCACCGTGCGCATGATGTCGACGCCCTTGAAGTCGTCGGGCCCGTTCTCCTCGAAGATCGGCTGGCCCTGGACGGCGTCCTCGTACGGACCCGGGGTGCCGTACATGTCGCGCGGGCTGGCGTTCCACGGGGTCGGCGGGTACGGGTGGTAGTTGGCGATCTTCTTGTCGCGGATCACCAGGTGGTGGGAGAGGACACCGCGCACGGCCTCGTGGAAGCCGCAGCCGATCGCCTCGTCGGGCACCTCGAAGTTCTCGAACACCTTGGAGTCGCCGTCGCGGAGCATGCCCATCGCCTCCTCCAGGAACTGCAGGGCCATGGCGGCGGCGTAGGCGACGAAGTACGGCCGGGCACGGTCCCTCTCGATGGTGTTGCTCCACTTGGGGATGTGCCACTCGAGCGTGGTCTCCGGCAGCGTCTCGCCCTTGGGCAGCGAGATGCGCACGCTGCTGCCGGTGGCCTTCACGTACGGAGTGTCGACCAGGCCGCTCAGCGCGGTCGTCCACAGCCGGGCGAGGGGCCCGCCGCCGGTGTCGAGGGCGAGGTGCTCGCCGGTCCCCGAGTGGTGCCAGCGCGGGCTCATCACCCAGCTGTACTTGCCGTCGAAGTCCCGCTTCTGCGGCACCGGCACGGTGGTCTGGTTCCACGGGTGACGCATGTCGACGGGGTTGCCGAGCGGGTCGTGGGTGACGAACGGCTGCTCGTTGACCCAGTCCTCGTAGAAGGAGCTGCCGAGCATGATCCGCAGGCCGAGGTTGATGTCGACCAGGTTGTTGGTGACCAGTTCGCCGTCGACGACGATGCCGGGGGTGACGTACATCGCCTTGCCCCACTCGTTCATCGTCGCGTAGCGGTAGTCGACGACGTCCGGGTTCTGCCAGGCGCCCCAGCAGCCGAGCAGGATGCGGCGCTTGCCGACCTCCTCGTAGCCGGGCAGCGCCTCGTAGAAGAAGTCGAAGACGTCGTCGTTCATCGCCACGGCCTTCTTGACGAAGTCGATGACGCGCATGAGCCGGCTGAGGTAGTCGGTGAAGGTGTTGGGCTGCGGCATCGTGCCGACCCCACCCGGGTACAGCGTCGACGGGTGGACGTGCCGCCCCTCCATGAGGCAGAACATCTCCCGGGTGACCCGGCTGACCTTCAGCGCCTCCTTGTAGACCTCGCCCTCGAAGGGGTTGAAGGCCCGCATGATGTCGGCGATGGTCCTGAAGCCGTGGACGTCCCCGCGGGGCGCGTTCGTGCGCTCGGCACGGGCCAGCACAGCGGGGTTGGTGGCCTTGACCATCGCCTCGCAGAAGTCCACGAACACCAGGTTGTCCTGGAAGATCGTGTGGTCGAACATGTACTCGGCCGCTTCGCCGAGGTTGGTGATGTGCTCGGCCAGCTTCGGGGGTTTGACGCCGTAGGCCATCTGCTGGGCGTAGTTGGAGCAGGTGGTGTGGTTGTCGCCGCAGATGCCGCAGATGCGTGAGGTGATGAAGCCGGCGTCGCGCGGGTCCTTGCCCTTCATGAACACCGAGTAGCCGCGGAACAGCGACGAAGTGCTGTGGCATTCCACGACTTCCCGGTTTGCGAAGTCGATCTTCGTGTAGATGCCCAGGTTGCCGATGATCCGGGTGATGGGATCCCAGGACATGTCCACGATCTGCTCGGGTTTGCGTTTGGTGGACCGGGAATGGGTGGTCGTCATCTGCGGCACTGCCCCTTGCTGTTCGGATGCGGCTGGTCGGAGGCGGGATGCGGGACGAGCGGCGTCGTGGCCGGCGTCACGGGCGGTAGCGCGGGTCGTAACCGCTGGTCAGCTTCTGCTTGTTGTGACGCCACTTGGGCTCGTGGTTCACCATGTCGTTGGTCAGGCCGCGCAGGCGGCGGATGACGGCGCCGTAGGGCTTGATGACGAGGGAGGACAGAGTGCCTCCCGGGGGCTCGTCCATGAACGGCATGAAGGCGTCCGGGAAGCCGGGCATCGTGCACCCGATGCAGATCCCGCCGACGTTCGGGCAGCCGCCGATCCCGGACATCCAGCCCCGCTTGGGCACGTTGCAGTTGACCACCGGCCCCCAGCAGCCCGTCTTCACCAGGCACTTGGGCGAGTTGTAGTCGAGGCCGAAATCGCCCTGCTCGTAGTACGAGCCACGGTCACAGCCCTCGTGCACGGTCCTCCCGAACAGCCACTGCGGACGCAGCATGTGGTCGAGCGGGGGCGGGGGAGCGGCACCGGCCGCGTGCTGGAGCACCCAGATCAGGGTCTCCATGAAGTTCTCGGGCTGGATGGGACAGCCGGGCACGTTGACGATCGGAAGCCCGGCCTGCGACTTGAACTCCCAGCCCAGATAGTCCGCGAGGCCCATGCAGCCGGTGGGGTTGCCGGCCATGGCGTGGATGCCGCCGAAGGTCGCACAGGTGCCGGCGGCCACCACCGCCCAGGCCTTGGGCGCCAGCTGGTCGATCCACCAGTTCAGCGGCAGCGGCTGGCCGGTCTCCGGGTCGTTGCCGAAGGACGTCCAGTAGCCGTCGCCCTCGATGATGTTCTGGTTCGGGATCGAGCCCTCGATGACGAGGATGAACGGGGCCAGGTCGCCGCGCGCCGCCGCCCGGTAGGGGGCGAGGAAGTCCTCGCCGCCCAGGCTCGGCGAGAGCACCTTGTTGACCAGGTTGACCTTCGGCAGGCCCGGGATGAGGCCGAGCACCACGTCCTCGAGGGAGGGCTGGTCGGCGGCCGTCAGGGAGACGGTGTCGCCGTCGCAGCTCATGCCCTCGGAGATCCAGAGGATATGGATCTCGTCGATCGCTTCGCGCTCCTGGGGGGCACTGGTCTGGGTGGTCATGTCGTCCGCCTTTGCTGCGGTCGGTCGGGGAGTCGGTGAGCGGCGTGCGCCGGCAGGTCAGGGGTGTCCATCGAGCCGTCCCTCCTCCGGCCCGTCGGCCGGACATCGGGGCCGCGGGGACTGCGGCCGGGGTGGGTGGAGAGGGTCGGCGGGACCCGGCGCGGGCGCGCCGGCGAGCGGTTCGACCTCGTCGGGCCGGAAGTAGTGGAAACGGCCGTACCAGCCGTGCAGTTCGGCCGCGGGATCGTCGTCGACGGTCACCGCGAGGTGCACGCTGCCGTCCACGTCGTGGAAGACGGCAGCCACCTGCGCGGTCCGCCCGTCCAGGAACATGTCCTGGGCGTCGGCGCCCCGGCCGCGCGGCCGCAGCCGCACCCGGCTGCCACCGGCGACGGGTACGCCGTCCACGAGCACCGTGTCGGTCGTCGGGGACAGCCCCTGGTCGGCGCCCTCCTGCCACCATGCGGGCCGTTCGGCCGGGTCCTCGGCGACGGCGGCGGGTGTGACCGGAGTGAGTGAGCGGATGGCGCCGTGCAGCCGGGCGAAGACCTCCTGGGGCATGTTGTCGACACGGTCCAGGATCTGCGCGGCCCGTGGGTCGGTGGCCCGCGCCTCGGCCTTCTCCTCGTCCGTCAGGAGCATGGTGCGCAGCGTCAGGATCTCGTCGATCTCCGCCGCGTCGTGCAGGTCGCCCGGGCTCTCCGGCGCCACCTGCGGACGGTCCGGGAGGATGATCGGGGAGGACAGGACGACCCGACCGACCGGTCCCGTCTCCTGCGGTTCGCCGCCCAGGACAGGAAAGGTGAACGCGTTGCGGCAGTCGCGCACGGGGGCCTGCAGCTCCGCGGGCGGATCGATGAGCGAGACGAACTCCATGCCCTCGCCGCCGAGCAGGGTGTGCGCGGCGAGCAGCGCATGCCGCAGCGCATCGCCCCGGGCGGCCCGGACGTCCGGTGCGCGCCCGGTGTTCTCGGTGCGCACCCGCAGCCGGCACACGTCGTCGGTGACCCGCTCGGCCACGACCGTCGTGCGGGCCCGGACCTGTTCGCGTCGCCGCACGACGCGCCCGGCACCCCCGGGCAGCGGCTCCGTCCGCTCACCGGGCGGCGCCCCGGCCTCGGCGCGGCACTCGCCGCGCAGCAGATCGGCGAGCGGCCACTCGAAACCGACCTCGTGCGGCACCGCCTCGTCGAAGGTGAGATGGGCCGTGCCGTCGTCGGTCCGCAGCGACTCGACCGGGCGGTACTGCCCGTCCGTACCGGCCGCTTGCACCTGCTTGTGCTGCATCTGGAGATACCGCACCCGCACCCGTACGACCGCTCCGGGCTGCCGCACACGCACCAGGCACTCGGTCTGCTGGTACCAGGAGTCCGCGGAACCGGAGAGACCCGGGGTGAGGGGCCCGTCCGCCTCCACCCAGTCCCGGGGCAACAGCACCCCGAACTGCCAGCGGACGCGGTTCTTGGCCGAGGAACGGCGGTACGGGTAGAGCAGATAGCCCTCGTAGAGGACGGCATCGGCGACCGCGCTCACCTGCGCGAAGGCGTCGCCGGACGGGTCGTTGCCCGTCACGGCGGTACACGCCACGCCACTCACGCCGCCCGTCCCGGCCATTCCGCCTCCTCGCCACAGGTGCACCCGCCGATTCCTTCCACCACGGTCACACCCCTCACGGCTGCTCGCCCTTCCGGCGGACCGGGATTGGGCCGGGCGGGGGACAAAGCCGCGTGCGAGGTGCGGGGCCGGGCGGGCCCGGCGGTGTCCGGGAGGCCGGATCGGGTTACCGGCCCAGGCCGGCGTTCACGCCTGTCCTGCCAGGTCGAGGCAGCAGCGGACGAAGTCCTTTACGACCGGATTGCGGTCGTCGGCGGGTGCCCGGGCGACGCCCACCCGCGTCGGGCTCACCCCGGTGACCGGTCGGTGCACGATGCCGGGCCGGGCGTGGAACCGGGCGGCGGACTCGGGCGCGAGGGCGATCCCGTAGCCGCTCGCGATGGCGTTCAGCCAGTCGTCGGGCTGCCGGAACTCGCCTACATCCCCGTCACCTGTGCGGCCGTCCTGGCCAACGCCGGCATCGCGGCGGCCGATCTGGCCGGGGCGCCGTTCGTCCTCGCCAACTCGAGAGAGGTCGGCGTGCCGGCGGCCTGGCACCCACCCCTGGCTGTGCTGTAGGCCGCCGGGGCCGCGGGACTCCTGCCGGGACTGCTGGGCCTTCGCCCCCTGGGCGTTGCCGCCGGTCTCGGCCTGGTGCTGTTCTACATCGGCGCCGTGGCCGTCCACGTACGGACCCGTGTGCTCCACAACATCGCGTACCCGGTCCTGTTCCTCGCACTGGCCTCGGGAGCGCCGGCGATGGCCGTGATCGTCTGGCGTGGGCGCCGACTTCCCGGCGGGGCTCGGCGAGTGGCCTTCGGAGAAGGCGGTGGACGCGCTCCGCGAGGTCTTCGTCGAGCTGAGCAGTCGTCACTCCCGGCCGTGCTTCGGAGGGTTGCAGGTCACGCACGCGGATGTGGCCGGCTCGCCCCTCGACGCCTGAAGGCGCTCTCACGGCAGCCGCTCCAGTGCCACCAGCGCCGCGTCGTCGCCGAGGTCGCCGTCGACGTGGTGCAGGAGGGCTCGGCGCAGGGCGGAGACCATGGCGGGCAGCGGGCGGTCCGCGTGGGCACGGGCGTGGGCGGGGAGGTCGTAGAACCAGCCCCGGCGGTCCCGGGCCTCGACGAATCCGTCCGTGTACAGCAGGAGCCGGTCGCCCGGGGCGAAGGGCACCGTCGTCGCGACCGGTTCCACGGCCAGGAGGTCGCCGAGTCCGAGCGGTGGCCCGGGCCGGTCGGGCAGGTGGGCCCGGACCCGGCCCGCGCGCACCACGAGCGGCTCGGGATGACCGCAGTGGACGATACGGGCGACCGCCTCGCCGGGCGGGAACTCCACCAGCAGGGCGGTCGCGAACCGTTCCGTGAACAGCGCCTGCCTGCCCTGGCCGTCCAGCGCCGCGATCTCCCGTCGGGCGCGCGAGTCCAGGCCCTGTGCCACCCTGGCCAGGGACGCCTCACGGTCGGCCAGCTCCCGGAACGCGCCGAGCAGGTTCGCGGCTGCCTCGACGGCCGTCAGCCCCTTGCCCCGCACGTCTCCGATGAGGATGCGGGTGCCGTAGGGCGTCTGCAGCGCCTCGTAGAAGTCGCCGCCGATCCGGGCCTCCGACTCGGCCGGCAGGTACACCCCGCACAGGGCCAGCGAGGGGAGCCGGCCCGGCAGCGGGTGCATCAGCGCACGCTGTGCTGTCTCCGCGACGGAGCGGACCTGCCGCAGCTGCCCCTCCCGGCGCCGGCGCAGCGAGCAGGTGGCGAGGGAGGCGAGCCCGACCACGGCCAGGGTGCCCAGGATGACGTCCGAGTCGGGCCGGCCGAGCTGCCCCGCGGCCATCTGCAGCAGCGCCGTCAAGGCGAGCGCGGCGCAGGCGAGGGTCGCCGTCGCCCACATGGGGAGCAGGGCGGCGGCCAGGACCGGCACGGCGGCCATCACCGGCGAGACATGCAGCCAGTCCGGCGTCAGCAGGTCGGCGAGGGCGACGGCCACCAGGAGCAGGACGGGGGCCGGGGTGAGAGGCAGCCGGGTCCGGACGGGCGGGGCGGGGCCGGTGATGTCGGTGGGCGCGGTGCAGTCGTGCGGGTGATCCGTGGGGTGAGAGGTCATCGTCGCTGTGCGGGCCGCAGCGGGCTGAGCACCCGGTGCTGCCGGGTCGGAGCGGGTACGGACGTGGTCAGGCAGGACAGGACCGCGTCCAGGTGATGGACGAGATGGCGGTCCTGCTCACGGTCGACCGGTGAATCACGGTCGGGTCTGTCCAGACGGGCGAGGGCGTGCCGGGCCGCCGGCAGCGCGGGATGGGGCCGCCCGCCCCGGCAGCCGTAGACGCACAGGGCCGTCGTACGCAACAATCCCGCGTACGGCCCGGCGAACCCGTCGGCTGCGGGAGCGCCCTCGCCCGGCGGACCGGGCCGGTTCACAGCGGGTCGCGTGTCGAGGATTCGTCCGGCCGCGCACACCTGCTGCTCCACGTCGGCCAGCGTCCCCATGACGCGACGGTCCAGGTGCCAGCGGCGGCGCCGAGCGATGGGGCGTACGTTCCAGCGCACGCTCTCGTGCGCCTCGTCCACGGCGGTACGGGCCTCCGTCAGCGCGACGTCGAGTTCCCGCTCCCAGCCGGAGCCGAGCACGTTCCGCGGCCGCTCCCGCCGGGCGACCGCGTCGGCCAGACCGTCCAGGTGGCGGGCGAGCAGAGTGCGCAGCCTCTCCACGGCGTGCTCCGCGGACCGGACCCGTACGGCCGGGAACAGCAGCGCGCTGCACGCCAGGCCGAACGCGATGCCCAGCATGATCTCGGCGAGGTGGGAGACCACCTCGGCGGGATGTCGGCCACGGACCAGGGCGAAGGTGATCAGTGCCGTCGTCGGCAGATGCAGCCCCTGGTGGCCGAGCAGCTCGTGCCGGGCCAGCAGCACCGAGGCGAAGACGACGAGACCGAGACCCGCCATCCCCGGCTCGACGTACAGGGCGGCGGGTACGGCGACGGCCACGCCGAGCAGGCATCCCGTGGCGTACCGCGTCGCCGCGGCGACCGTGCGCACCACCGTCGCCTCGACGATGAGCAGTGCCGCCACGGCGCCCACATAGGGATGGGGTGTGTGCAGCAGGTTCACGCACACCTGCCAGGTCAGCCCTGCTGCCACCGTCGCCCGCGCGGCGTCGGCGCAGCCGGCTCGTCCGAAGGGCATAGCGAGGGCGGATATCCGTGCGCTGCGCATGCCTTTCGTGCTCCTTCCCTCTGCCGGACTTCCCGAGCCCGCCCGGGCGGGCTCGGGGCAACAGCCCCCCAGGGTAATCGGACAAATGGGGCATATGGCAAATAGGGAGCGGATCGAGCTTGTGGTGGGCGGAGAGGGCAGGATTCGAACCTGCGTGGGCCCCGTGGGGCCCGACCTCGAGGCGTGCTCGTAGGTCCCCGATCAGCCACTCCGGGCACCTCTCCCTGTTCCCGGCTTCCGGTTTCCCGTGCCGTTCACATCAACTACGGTGCCGGAACCCGCTGACGCGACGGTGACGTCTCACTGACGTGCCCAGCCCGCTGCCGGGCCCACTCGCGGCGACCGCACTATGGGGTCCGGCCCCATAAGCGCAGCCGTGCCAGGCTCCTAGCATCTGCGGCCATGCAGACCAGAGCCGCACGCCTGACAGCCGCCCTGGTGGCCCTCGTGGCCGCCTTGGCCGCCGGACTCCTCACCCCCCGCACGGCGGCCGCTGCCGCCTCCCTCGGCGAAGTCACCGGGTTCGGTTCCAATCCCGGTGCGCTGCGCATGTTCCGCTACGACCCCCCGGACCTGCCGGCGAACGCCCCCGTCGTCGCCCTGCACGGCTGCACCCAGGACGCCGGGTACGCCGTCAGCAGCGGCTGGACCACGCTCGCGGACCGCTGGCACTTCTCCGTCGTGGTCCCGCAGCAGTCCGCGGGCAACAACCTCGGCAAGTGCTTCGACTGGTTCCAGTCAGGGGACATCGAGCGCGGGAACGGCGAGGCCGCCTCGATCGCGCAGATGGTGGACCGCCAACTCGCCGACGTCCAGGGCGACCCCTCGCGGGTGTTCGTCACCGGCCTGTCCGCCGGGGGCGGTATGACGGCGGTGATGATGGCGGCCTACCCCGAGAAGTTCCGCGCGGCCGGCATCGTCGCCGGGCTGCCGTACGGCTGCTCCGAGGCGGCCGGTGGACCTTACCCGTGCATGTACGGGTGGGCGAACCAGACCCCGGCCCAGTGGGGCGACCGGGTGCGCAAGGCCCGCCCCGGATACACCGGCCCCTGGCCCGTGCTCACGGTCCTCCAGGGCTCGGCGGACGGCACGGTGAAGCCGTCCAACATGACGGACCTGGTCAGGCAGTGGACCGACGTCCAGGGTGCCGATCAGAGCGCGGACGTCTCCGACACCGTGGCGGGGTACCCGCACCAGGTCTACCGGACCCCCGCCGGGCAGGCCGTGGTGGAGACCTACAGCGTCACCGGAATGGGGCACGGGCAGCCCGTCGACCCGGCGACCGGGTGCGGCACCGCTGCCCCGTACATCCTCGACGTCCACCTCTGCGCCGCCTACCGGCTCGGCCTCGCCTGGGGGCTCGGCTGACCACGGTCAACTCTCGGTCCGACCGGAGGCCCGCCGCTCGCGCCGCGTTCGGCGGGCCTCCGCCAGCAGTGGCAGCAGGGAGACGGCGACGATGAGCGCGACCAACGGCAACAGGTAGTCGTCGACGTGGGACACCGAGGAACCCAGGAGATATCCGGCGAGTACCAGGCTCTGGGACCAGAGCAGGCCGCCGATGGTCTGCCAGACGGTGAACGTCCGCACGGGAACGCCGAGTGCGCCGGCCGCCGGGTGGAGCACGGAGCGCAGCATCGGGACGAAGCGGCCGAGCACCAGCGCCTTGCGGTATCCGTAGCGGGCCAGCATCCGTTCCGCCCGGGCCGTGCCCTCCTTCACCCGCCGCCGCGAGGTGCGGGCCAGCAGGGGTCGCCCGCCGTGCCGCCCGAGCAGGTAGCCCGCCTGGCCGCCCGCCACGGCGCCGACGGCCGCGCACAGCAGGACCTGCCAGAGCACCAGCCGCGCAGGGTGCTGAGCGCTCGCCGCGCACAGCACACCGGCCGGGAACAGCAGCGTGTCGCCCGGCAGGAAGAAACCGACGACCAGCAGGGACGACTCGGCGAAGATCACCACCAGGACGCCCAGCGCACCGAAGGCAGCGAGCAGTGAGGCGCTGTCGGTCGGATTGACCGCGATCACCGCCCTCGCCTCCCGGCCCCGCTCGTCCGTCGCTTCCCTCAAGTGTCACGTGGTCGGGGTCCGGCTGCCCGGACAGCGGAGTGGACGGGACCGCAACGGGCGGGAAACTCCTTTGCCGGGCCCCGGTTCCTGGGCCATCTGGTCGACGGTGCGTCCATGGGACAGCTGATCGGCATGGCCGACGACGCCGGTGCCCGGGCCAGGGGCACCGCGCTGCACGGCTGCCGCCGACCTGGACGCGACCCTGGCCCCGCTGCTGGACGACGCCCGTACCGTCGTCGCGCTGTCCGAGTACGGCATCACCGGGGTGAGCCGGCTCGTCGACATCAACCACGCGCGGCGCCGCGCGCGGACTGCTGGAGGTGCACACCCAGGACGGCATCGACCCGTCCGGATCATTGTCCGGACACCCTCTGTCAGCTCCGTGGCCCCGGCCTTACACTGCCGATCCGCAGTATTTCGGGGGAAGTTGACGGGGGGGAGACCAGCATGTCCGATCCGTACGGTCCGTATCAGGGATTCGCCGCACCACCGATGCCCTCGGCGCCACCGCCCGCGCCGCCGGACGGCCGGCGGGCGGCAGCCGTCGCCGTACTCAACCTGAGCGGACTCGGCCTCGGGTACGCACTCCTGCGAAGATGGGTCCTGACGGCCGCCTGCCTGGCGGCGACCGCCGTCCTGCTGTTCGTGGCCCTGCCCGCCGACGCCGACGGCGTCCCGGGGGCCGCGCTCACCGTCTACGTCCTGCTCCTGCTGGCGGCCGCCGTCCACGGTGCGATCGCCGGACTGCGCACCCGGCTCACCTGGCCGGGCCGCGCGCCCCTCGCCCTCCTGCTCGGCGTACTGCTGCTCGCCGTACCTGCAGGTGGCGTGGTCTGGTACGACGGCGCGCACGAGGAAGCCGTGCAACGGGCACTCCTCGACCGGCTGGACCAGGCCGACCAGCTGGTGACCAAGGCCGGCCGGCACAGGTTCGCCACCGCCCGGGGCGACTACGGCGCGGCTCTGGAGATCTACCGGGACCTGGCGGCCGAGCACTCCGGCTCCCGCGCCGCCGCCCAGGTGCCCGACCGCATGCGGAGCTTCTACACCACGGTCGGAGCGGCCTACGGGCACCAGGAGTACTGCGACGCGATCGAGCCGCTGAAGTACCTGCGCACGGTGCCCCGTTTCATGCCGAAGAAGGAACTCGGCTCGCTCGGCCGGTGGCCCGACGACCGGCTCGCCACCTCGTTGTACGAGTGCGGATGGGCGGGCCTGACGGCGGGTCAGGCGGACTGGGTCACACGCTTCGACGACCTGCTGACCACCTTCCCGCAGTCCGGGTCGGCGGCCAAGGTCGCACCCGCCGTGGACGCGGCGGTGAAGAAGGCCGAGAAGGACGTCGACGGCGGCGCCCCCTGCGCCGCCGTCGAGAAGCTGCGCGACCTGAACACCCGGATCACGGACCTCTCGGGGTCGGCGGGCAGTGCGGCCGGCGGTCTCACCAAGTCCGCCGACAGGGCCGACCGGAGCGGCGACGCGGGGGAGTACGCCTGCGGGGTCGACCAGTACCGGGACCGCGACTTCGACGCGTCCCAGAAGACGATGGAGCAGTACGTCTCCGACAACAAGAACGGCAAGAACCGGGACCGGGCCAAGAAGATCGCCATCGGAGCCGAGGTGGCCCAGACCCTGCCGGCCGCCGGGAAGAAGCTGCCCACCACCGCCTCCGGCGGCGGCATCACCGTCACGGTCAAGAACGACAGCCCCCACGACGTCACCGTCCTCTACACCGGACCGGTCACCGGCAGCTTCACACTCAAGGGGTGCGGCAGCTGCAAGTCGTACGGCCTCGCCGACACACTGAGGATCGGCTTCAAGCCCTGCAACGGCGGCAAGAACTACCCGCAGCGGACGCTCAGTCTCCCGGTCGGCACCACGTACTTCGTGCACAAGCCGCACGGTGACAGCACCGCGACGCCGGCCTCGGACACGGCCAAGATCCGGTCCGGGTACATCTACACGGAATGCGCCTACACGACACAGACGCTGGGCTCCAGCTACTGACCGTGCGGGGCGGGCCCGAGGCCCGCCCCGCCGCTCGTCAGTCCCGTCGCCCGGCGCGCCGGCGTGCCACCAGGACGGTGCCCGTGCCGAGGACCACGGCCCCGGCCGCGGCGACCGCGAGCGGCAGGACCGAGCCGGTACCGGTGCTCGCCAGGTTGCCGCCCGTGGCGGAGGATCCCGAGGTGCCCGTGGTGGCGCTGCCGTCCGCGGTGCCGGAGGAGGATCCGGAAGCCGACCCGGACCCGGTGCCGGACCCCGAATCACCGGTGGACCCCGTGGCGGAGCCTCCGGTGGAGCCGCCCGCGGAGCCCGTCGAGCCGCTGCCACCCGTGGAGCCGTCACCGGAGACGTCGAGCAGGATGTCCGCTGTGTCGTTCGCCTTGTCGGCGTCGAACGGCCGGGGCTCTCCCGCCAGTGCCACCGAGCCCTTGGCCCCGGCCACCAGCTTGTTGATCTTCAGCCGGAACTCGTACGTCTCGCCGCTGTTCTCGTCGACCCACGCCTCGCTGGTGCCGCACTCGTACGTCCGGGACCCCACGCTCTTGCAGAACCCGTCGGTCCTGGCGACCGACGTACCGGCCGGCACCGTGATGTGCACGCGGGTCGCACCCGCGCCGATCTCGCGCAGCACCCAGCCGGGCCCGGCGTTGGTGAACTTCACCACCAGCGGGACCGTGTCCCCGACCCTTCCCTCGAGCCGGGCGCCGGTCACCTGGAAGTCGGCCGTGTTCTTCGCGGTCACCTTCACGGTCGCCGCGTCCCACTCCTCGTGCCGGGCGGAGCCGGGTGCGGCCGGAGTCTCGTCGGGCCGCTCGACCAGTTTCACCGCCGGGCCCGTACCCCGCACCGGCGGCGGGCCGGCGTCCGTGAACGCGGGGTCGTACGTGGCGACCGTCACCCGCAGCTCGTCGTAGAGGGCGCGGTCGAGTGCCTTCAGGGTCAGGGTCCGGTCGGGCGCGTAGACGACACCGGGCTTCACCTGCTGGTCGAACTCGCAGACCACGTCCGAGGAACTGGGCGCCTCGTCGAAGGACGGGATCTCGTAGCGCAGGCAGTTGGCGGGCACCTCGGTGTGGCTGAGCCCGCGGGTGACCGAGTAGGACATCCAGACCTTGCCGAGCGCCTCGGCACCGGTGTTGGTGAAGGAGGCCGGGACCGTGACCTCGCTGCCGGGCCGCACTCCGTCGAGCGGCGCGATCCTGCCCAGCACCAGACCGGGTCTCACGTCGGCGGCACCGGCGGGCGCGGCCCCGAGCGCGATCAGGGCGACGGCCCCGAGAACACCGGCGGTCTGGCGGAGTAAACGGGGGCCGGAGAGCGTGGGGGGCATGAAATCCTCTGTGTGAATCGACTGCCACGGACAGCTGAACCGTGCGGGAACGCGCGTTCCAGCACGGGAGACCTCCGTCACCGCCCGATGGTTGTACGCAGCCCGGCCGCAGGTCACCGCCTCGCGTGCCGAACCAGCCACTCAAGGGCCGCGGCCGCGTCGCCCAGGACGGAGAGGTGGCCGTCGTCCGGTCGCAGCCGGAGTTCCGAGCGCGGGCAGCGGTTCGCCAGCCACTCGCCGTGGGTGCTCGGCACGATCCTGTCCCGAGCCCCGTGCAGGACGAGGACCGGCGCGGTGACCGACCCCGGGTCGCAGCCCCACGCGTCAACGTAGGCCAGGTCGTCGTCGACGAGTCCGCCAGGGCCTGCGGCCACGGCCGGCCTCACGACCTCCTCGAACCAGGACCAGTCACCGGCCAGGGCCGCGTGGTCGGCCGAGGTGAACATCCCGGGGTCGTAGACCGCCTCCGCCTCGTACCGCTCCTTCGCCTCGCGGCCCGCCGCGGCCGCGGTCAGTGACGCCCGGCAGGATGCGGCCATGCCGGCGAACCAGTCGAGCCCCTCGGCGTCGAACGGGGCCAGACCCGACACCTCGACCACGCCGAGCACCCGCTCCGGCAGTACGGCGGCACACGCCAGGGCGTGCGAGGCGCCCCCGGAGTGACCCATGACGGCGAAGCGGTCGATGCCGAGCGCATCGGCGATGCGGGCGACGTCGGCGGCGGCCGATGCGATGCCGCGGCCGTCGAGCGGGGTCGAACCGCCGTATCCGGGGCGGTCGTACGACACCCAGCGGACCCCGAGCCGGGCCGAGGCGGGGAAGAGGGGCCTGGGCGGCAGGCCCACGTTGGGTGTGCCGTGATGCCAGAAGACGGGGAGAGCGCCGGATCCGCCGGCGCCGGTGTCGTAGACGTGCAGACTGCGCCCGTCGGGCAGCTCCAGGTCCGATTCGGTCACGTGGATGTTCGTCACTGCGCGGTCCTTCCGTGCGGGTGCCGGGCGCTCGACGCGTAACAGACCCCGCGTACTCCCGGAACTCATCGCCCGGCCGAGCGGGCGACAGTCCGTGGGCCCGGCGCCCTCAGGTCCGCACCGGGCGGAGCGGCCGGGCCGGTGGTCCGGGTCTTCGGCGCTCCAGCCATTCCTGATACGCCGGGGCCTGGTGGGCCGCCTCCCAGTAGGCCTCCTCCAGCTCTCGGGCGCCGTGGTCGAGTTCGGCCGCCGTCCGGGCCGCGAGCAGCAGCCGTACCCCTATCGGGTCGCCCTGAAGCGGCCGGATGGCGAGGTCGGGGCGGGGGCGCGCGGTCGGCTGGCTGACCGTGACGACCTCGCCGATGGCGGCCAGGGAATAGGCGCTGAGATAGTCGCCGTGCAGCAGGTCGGGCTCGATTCCGGCCTTGCGCAGCACCCGGCACAGACCGTCCCACTCGCCGTCGACGGAGGAGTCGATCATCCAGCGCTCGTGGGCGAGGTCGGTCAGGGGTATCTCGCGCTGCGCCGCGGCGGGGTGGTCGGCGGCCAGGGTGACGAACTGCGGTTCGCGCTCCACCAGTACCCGCAGGCGCAGCCCGGCCGGGACACGCAGCGGGCTGCCCTCGACCTCGTGCACGAAGGCCAGGTCGAGCCCGCCCTCGGCGACCATCCGCAGCAGTGCGTTCGCGGACACGTCCATCCGGAGGCTGGGGTCGACCGCCGGGACCCGGGCGCGCAACCGGCGGAGCCAGCCCGGCAGGGCCCGGCTGGCCGTGGCGCCGATGCGCAGCCGGGGACCGCCCGCCGCGCGAGCGGCCGCTGCCCTCGCCTCGGCCACGATCGCGGCGAGTTCGGCGACGAGCGGCCGGGCGCGGCTGACCACGAGGTGGCCCAGCGGGGTGAGGCGGCTGCCGGTACGGTCACGGGTGAAGAGCCGGCCGCCGAGCGTCTGCTCGATGCGGCGCAGCTGGGTGCTCAACGAGGGCTGGGCCATGCCCAGTTCGCGAGCGGCCTGGTGCAGACTGCCGGCGTCGGCGATGGCGCACAGAACGCGCAAGTGCCTCACCTCGAGCTCCATGCACGGAGCGTAAGGGCAGGGGCTGATGAGGCGCCAGATGTTCAAACGCCAACGGAACGGCTGGAGTTGGGCGTGATAGCCGGGCAATATCCCCGGTTGCCATCATCCGCCGGCCGCCGGGGCGGCGGAAACTCAGGGGCAACCGATCGTTCACCACCCCACACGAACGAGTAGGAGCACCCCCCCACATGACGTCGATCCGTACGTCCTCCCCTGCCGCGAAGGCCTCCAGGAGAGCGCTGGCGCTCGGCCTGGGCCTGGCGTTCGCCGCACTGGGCACCGCGATCCCGGCGAGTGCCCAGACCACCGGCTCCACCGCCTCGCCGCACGCCCGCTACACGGGCCACGCCGACGAGGCTGGCAACAGCAAGGCGTTCTTCGAGGCCGTGCTGGCCTCGGTCGCCGAGAAGCAGGCGGCGCACCCGAACCTGCGGTCGGTGACCGTCTACTACGACGCCTCCCAGGCGCCGAGCTTCCGTTCGCAGATATCGAGCGCCGCGTCGATATGGAACAGCTCCGTATCGAACGTCAAGCTGCAGGCGACCTCGGGCGGCGCCGACTTCGCCTACTACGAGGGCAGTGACCCCGAGGGGTCCTACGCCTCCACGGACGGCCACGGCAACGGCTACATCTTCCTCGACTACGCGCAGAACCGGCAGTACGACTCGATCCGCGTCGCCGCGCACGAGACCGGTCACGTGCTGGGGCTGCCGGACCACTACAGCGGCCCGTGCAGCGAACTGATGTCGGGCGGCGGCCCGGGCCCGTCCTGCACCAACCGCTACCCGAACTCGGCCGAGCGGGCCCGGGTCAACCAGCTGTGGGCCAACGGCCTCGCCAAGGCGCTCGACAAGCTGAACAAGGTGCACTGACCCCGCGACGAGGCGCACCGACCGTCTGAGAACCGTCCACCCGCGACCGGAGGCGGGCCGTGCCATCCGGGTACGGCCCGCCTCACGCGGGTTCGTGAACCGTCTCACCCACGACGAGGCGACGCAGGCGCCGCTCCGTCCTCACGCCCGGTCGAACCAGGCGAGTGCCGCGATGCGCCAGCCGTCCGGAGTGCGCACGAACTGCAGGGTCTTGGTACCGCCGCCCTCGTAGGGCTCGCCGTTCATGATTCCGGACTTGCGGTACTCACTCACCCGGGAAGCGATGTCGCCCGCGATCTCGGTGTGTTCGGAGGTCTCCCACTCCGAGAACTCGACGAGCCGGCCGTCGGAGAGCAACCGCCGGCGGGGCTCGATGAACTCGTCCACGGTGTAGACGGTGAAGTCCGGTCCCGTCATGACGATGACGCCGGAGGGGAGGACGAGCCTGCGGATGCGTGCCACGTCGGCCGGTCTGCCGCCGCGGTTGTCGAAGGCGCCGAAGAACTCGGCCGTCACCGCGTCGATCTCGATCTTGGACACCGTGTGAAGCTACCACGCACCCGAAGGTCCGCCAACGGAACCGCAGTTGGGGGAGGGTGCCGCCCGGTCGCCGTCGACCGGGCGCTTTCCCTACGAGTGCTCGGCCACGCGCTGCGGGCGGGCCTGGCCCAGCTGTGCGGTGAGGAGGTGCGCGTCCAGCAGGGCCACGTCGGCCGTGCGGTTGGCGCGCGCGTAGCCCGCGAACATGCGCTTGGTCAGGGTGAGGGCTTCGGGTGAGCGCCGCAGGAGCGGGCGTACCCAGGCGTTGACGGCCGCGTCCAGTTCGTCGAGCGGGGCGACCTTGTGCAGCAGGCCGAGCCGGTGGGCGGTGGCCGCGTCGAAGGTCTCGCAGGTGAGCATGAGTTCACGGATCCTGGCGGCTCCGCCCTCGACTATCAGGCGGCCCATGGCGCCTCCCCAGGCCGGCGGCAGGCCGAGGCCGATCTCGGGCATGCGGAACCGGCAGCTGTCGGCTCCGGCGCGCAGGTCGCAGAAGGAGGCGAGCGCGAGACCGGCGCCCACCACCTTGCCGTGGAGTCTGGCGACGGTGACCGCGTGCGTGTTCTCCAGCGCGTCGCACACACGGTAGGCCTTGTCCGCGATCCGGCGCATGGCGGCTCCGGTCGGGTCCTCGGCCAGCGCCGCCTGGTACTCGACCCGGTCGGCGCCGAGACAGAAGTCCGCACCCGCGGCGGAGAGGATCAGCACCCGGATGTCGGGCCGGTCGTGGAGGCTGTGGAGGAGGGTGGCGAGGTCGTCGAGTGCGGCGACGGTCAGCGTGCCGTCCTGTGCCGGGGGGTTGAGACGGACCCGGAGGACCGGCCCGTCGTGTTCGACGTGCAGCGCCTTGTAGGGGAAGTGGGGGGAGGTGTTGATCATGTCGGTCATGAGAGGGCGACGTCCAGGTTCAGCAGGCGCCTGAAGGCCACACGCGGTGCCCAGGTCGGTCTGCGTACGAGGGTGAGGCGGGGGAAACGCCTGACCAGCTGGTGGAGCAGGGTCTGTGCCTCCATACGGGCCAGGGGAGCCCCGAGGCAGTAGTGGATGCCACCGCTGAAGGCGAGGTGCGCCGGTTTGCGGTGCAGGTTGAACAGTTCGGGATCCTCGTGCTTGGCCGGGTCCCGGTTGGCCGCGCCCACCATGAGGTGGACCATCTCGTCCTTGCGGACCTCGACGCCGCCGAGGACGCCGTCCCGGGAGGAGACGCGGCTGATGACATGCGTGGGCGGGTCGTAGCGCAACGATTCTTCGACGGCGGCGGGCACGAGTTCGGGGTGGACGGTGAGCCAGTCCCACTGCCGGGGATGTTCCAGCAGCAGGAGCGTCATCGTCGACAACAGCGTGGCGGTCGTCTCCAGCGCAGCCAGCAGTACGAACAACGCCAGGAAGTAGACGGCCTCGTCCGCCTTGTCCTGGTCGCCCTCCATGGCGTCCCACAGCGTGATCCACCGCGAGACGGGGTCGTCACCGGGGTGGGCCCGGCGCCGGCGCACCAGGTCCATGAAGTAGGTCCGCAGCTCCGCCGTGGCCGCGTCCGACTTCGCCAGCTGGCTGGCCGACGGCAGCAGTTCCTGGGTGAAGACCTGGTCGTGGGTCAGCTCCCGCAGCCGGGGGAAGTCGGCGGTGGGCAGCCCGAGCCAGTGCCCGATGGTGGCGACGGGCAACTCCTCGCCGACCAGGGCGTTGAAGTCCGCCTCGCCGTCGTGCAGCCGCTCGGCGAGCGAGTCGAGGAGCCGGGTCGTGCTCCGGCCCACCGTCCCGCGCAGCTGCTCCAGGGTGGTGCGGTCGAACATGCCCGCCGACCGGCGCACCCAGGTGTGCTCCGGAGGGTTGAGCGCGGGCAGTGTCCGGCTCATCTCGCGCGAGGACGGGGCCGTCCAGCGCGTGCCGTCTCCCTGCTGCTCCCGCCAGCGCGCGTCGGGCTCCAGCCAGTCACGGCTGCGCAGCACCTGGTCGCACACGTCGAAGGAGGTGACCAGATGTCCGCCCCAGGGGGCTGCGACGACTCCGCCCCTCGACCGCAGCTCCCCGTAGATCGGAAAGGGATTTGCCTGGCCCTTTGCGGTCCGTAACCGAGAGAACAGCGAGACGGCAAATCGTCTGTCGACGGGCGGAGTTATCGCAATCTCCACGATGTCCCCTTCTTGCTCTCACGTATCAGCCGCCATGCATACCCCCCCGTTTGCTGATACATACAAGATGACTATTCGTGCGAAGAGTTGCCTACGTCACTCTCCCCTGGTCCATGCCAGGAACCGGCTGAAGAGGCCCGGTTTGGGCTTGGACGCGGCCGGCGCCGCAGGCTGCGGCACGGGGCTCGGGGCGTGGTGCGCGGCGGCCGCGGCAGGCTGCTGCGGTGCCTGAGCAGGAGTCGGCGCCACGGCGCGCGGCGTGAACCGCACCGGCAGCGCCACCAGGGACCGGCTCCAGGGAGCGGGCACCCAGTTCAAGTCCTTGAAGGGAACCCGGACTTCGATGTCGGGCAGCCGGTTGAGGAGGGACTCGACGGCGGTGACGGCGATCACGAACGCCGGGTCCTTTGCGGGGCAGGCGTGCGGCCCGGCACCGAAGGACAGATGGGCCTTGGCGCTGAGCTGCTCGCGGTGCTCCGCCAGCCGGGGATCGGTGTTGGCGGCCGCGAAGGAGATCACCACCGGGTCGTTCGCGCGGAGCATCCGGCCGCCCAGCTCCACGTCGTGAGTGGGGTAGTGGGCCGCGTAGTTGGCGATCGGCGCGTAGTTCCACAGGGCCTGGCCGACCGCGTCCTCGACCGGCAGACCGGCCTGCCAGTCCTCGCCGAGGATCAGCGCGCTGCTGGTGCCGATCGCCGCCGACAGGGGCGCGGTGCCGCCCGAGAGCAGCGTCACGAGCTGGTGCAGCACCTCCTCGTCGGTCAGTGCCGCGGAGTGCTCCATCAGGCGGGTCGTCAGGTCGTTGCCGGGCCTGCGCCGCTTGAGCGCGATCAGCTCGCCGAGCGCCTCGCCCAGCACCTGGTCCGCACCGGCCGTGCCGTCGAAGATGCCGCTGATCCCGACGATCACCCGGTCACCGATCTCGGGCGGGCACCCGAACAGGTCGCTGAAGACCAGCAGCGGCAGCGGCTGCGCGTACTCGGCCATCAGCTCGGCCTGCCCGAGGCGGTCGGAGTTGAACCGGCTGACCAGGTAGTCGGCGGACTGCTGGGTCTGCCGCACCAGCTGGATCTCGTTGACGGTGGCGAGACTGTCGGTCACGGCCTGGCGGAGGCGGGCGTGTGCCGCTCCGTCGCTGAACAGCGCGTTGGGCCGGTAGCCCATCATGGGGAGTGCCGGGCTGTCCTCGGGTACCCGCCCTTCGTTCAGCGCCCGCCAGCGCCGCGAGTCCCGGACGAACGAAGCGGGGTTCTGCAGGATGTACAGGGCGGCGTCGTAGCTGGTGACCAGCTCGACCTCCACGCCCGGGGCGATGTCCACCGGCGCACTCGGGCCGAGGCTGCGCAGATACGCGTAGGTGGCGTCGGGATCGGAGCCGAACTGCGGGCCGTAGAGGGGGACATTGCCGTGCGCGGGGCAGCCGGGCGGTGGCCCTTGTATGCCGGGACGCTGCTGCATGTGGGGGAGGCTCCTAGTCGAGAAGGGACAGTAGGTGGTGGACGAGGGTGATGAGGGCCTGCGCCGACGACTGCTGGTCCCGTACGTCGCAGGAGACGACGGGGGTCCGGTCGGACAGGTTCAGCGCCTCGCGGATCTCCGCGAGCGGATAATTGGTCGCGTCGTCGAAGTGGTTGACGCCGATGGCGTACGTCAGGCCGAACCGCTCGACCAGGTCCAGGACCGGGAAGGACTCCGACAGCCGCTCCGGGTCGACCAGGACGAGCGCGCCCAGTGCCCCCCTGGACAGCTCCTCCCACATCTCCTTGAAGCGCTCCTGACCCGGCGTGCCGAAGAGGTACAGCACCACCTCGTCGCTGATGGTCAGGCGGCCGAAGTCCATGGCGACCGTCGTGGTGGTCTTGTCCGGAGTCCCTGACAGATCGTCAAAGCCCACGCTGGCTTCGGTGATCTCCTCTTCGGTCCGCAGGGGCTCGATCTCGGAGATGCTGCCGATGCATGTGGTCTTCCCGACCCCGAAGTGCCCCACCACGAGGATCTTCACAGCGGTGAGGACACCTGAATCCAGGTACACGAATCACGCTCCGAATCGGGCTTTGAGGCCGTCGAGTACGGCGTTGAGCACTTCTCGGTCGACACGTTCGGCGCGGGGCACGGGCTTCCGCGCGATGATGAGACCGCTCTCCTCCATCTGCACCAGGAGAATCCGCACGATCCCCAGCGGCAGATGTGTGTGGGCGGCCACTTCGGCGACGGAGAGAAAACCTTCCGTCACCAGCTCCAGAACCTGCCTCGCCTCCGGGGAAAGCGTGCGAGCCGAAGCAGTGGCACCCTCTTGGGCGGACACCAGGGTGGTGCGCTCGTAGGCATTGTCCGGGGGCAGGGCCCGCCCGTTCGTGATCACGAAGAGCGGGACTAATGCTGACGTCAGCTCAAGTTCCTGATCCGGCCCGTCATTCACGTACGGCTCGCCTCCCCGCGTGGTGCCATATATGAGCTCAGCCGTGGCACCACCTGATGCAGCCGGGTGGTGAACTCCTCGATATCGGCATCGTGTTCGGCGGCCGCGGCCAGGAACGCCCCACGGCCGGCCGAGATCAGAAAGATCCAGCCGTGCTGAAACTCGATCACCGTCTGCCGCCACTGCGCGTCCTGGCCCACACCGGCGAACTGCGAGGTGGCCCGGCTGTAGGCGTGAATCCCCGTCATGGCCGCGGAGATGGTGTCCGCCAGGTCCTGGCTCATGCCCGTGGTGGCACCGCGGGGCAGGCCGTCGGAGCCCAACAGGACGGCGTGGCGGGCGCCTTGCACCTCGGCGACCGCTTCGTCGAGGTCCGCGATCGGGATCCCCTGGCCGCCCGCCCCCTGCTGTGCCCGGGCTCCGCCGGACCGCCCGGCGAGGCCGTCCGCGTTCACCCGGGGCGGCGAGGTGAGGTTGTTGCCGAGCCGGGCGACCAGCCGGTGCATGCGGAAGGAGATCTGCTGCATGTCGACGTCCGGCGCCGCGGCCGCCGCCAGATAGGCGCCCTGCCCGGCACCGATCAGGAAGATCCAGCCGTGCGAGAACTCGATGATCGTCTGGTTCCACTGCCTGTCTTCCCCCGGCCCGGCGAAGTGGGAGGTCGCACGGCTGAGCGACTGCATGCCGGCCATGGCGGCGGAGATCGTCCGCACGTCCTGCTGGGCCATGCCGTCGGTCGCGCCCCGGGGAAGGCCGTCCGCGGACAGCAGGACGGCGTGACGCGCCTTCGGCACGTTGTGCACGATGTCCTCGAGCATCCACGACAGGTCTGTGGTCATGCGTCATCGGACCCTTCGGACGGAGCCGAGGCGAGATTGCGGCCCGAGAGCGTGCCGCGCTGGAAGGCCCCGAGGCTCCGGCCCGCGGCGCGGCCGGCGTCCTCCGGCGCCGCGGCGGGCGACTGTGAGCTGTCCCGGTCGGGAACGCTGGCGATGGGCACCTGGCGGGCGCCACGCCGCGGCAGGCCGTGCGCGGTACGGCTGACGGGCTCCGGCCGGCCGACTGTGCCACGGATACCGCTGACCTGGGGGTCCTCGGCCGGGGCCGCCTCCTCCTCGGTCCACAGCTCCTGCGGCAGCAGTACGACGGCGCGCACGCCGCCGTAGCGGGACACACCGGTCACGTCCACCCGGAACCCGTACTGCTGCGCGAGCAGGCCGATCACGGGGAAACCGAACTTCGGCTGGTTGCCCAGATGCGAGAGACGGGGCCGGAAGTCACCGGAGAGCAGTGCGGAGGCCTTCTGCCGGTCCTCGTCGTTCATACCGACACCGGCGTCGTCGATGACGATGCACAGGTTCTTCTGCACCCGCTGGAAAGTGACCTCGATCGGCGAACCCTGCTGAGAAAAACTGGCAGCGTTGTCGAGAAGTTCGGCGACCGCGAGCGCGACCGGAGAAACGGCGGACGCCTTCAATGCAAAACCGGTCTGCTGCATGATTTCGACGCGCCGGAAGTTACGAATCTGACCCTGCGCGCTGCGCACCGCGTCATAAACGCTGGCGGGCCTATTTCGGCGGCCCAGCGGAGCACCGCACATAACTGCAATGCCTTGTGACTTGCGAGCCATCTGTGCATTGGCGTGACTGACTTCCAGCAGATCGCTCAGGACGGAATGGCCGCCGTACTTGCGCTGGATTTCCTCAAGAAGCGCGAGCTGTTCCGCGGCAAGGCTCTGCAGAAAGCGCGCGGAACCCTTGAGGACAGCCTTGGTGCTTTCCTCGGCCGCCTCTTCGGCCTCTTGGATGGTCTTGTCGTGCTCGTCCTGGTGCTGCTGCAACTCCGCTCTTAAAGCGGCCAGTTGCACGTCGGCCTCGCTCAGCCTCTGCGTGAGCGCGGCCTCTGCCTGCTGCTTCTTCGCCGCTATGGCCTTGTTGCGACGACTGAGCACCAGGGCCGCGGCGACGGCGATGGTCGTCGCCGCAACCAGGCACCACACGAGTGCGTCTCGATTCATGGAAACCTTTCCTATATGTAGCCTGCAGTCGTCGGCGGACGGATCGGGGGAATCCGTGGCGCAACCGCTTGGCACGACTCGGTCGCCGTCGCGTTGAGAACCGGCCCGATCTCAAAACAGCGCCGGAGCCGAGTGGACCAAGGTCGCAGACGCGGGGATGCTATCACTGAGATAGGGGAACCTTCACAACGCGGAGTCGTCCGGTAACCGTTGCGTGTTCGCCGCAGAGGTTATTGATTGAACGACAGCCAACGGCAGTGCGGCCGAGTCGTGATGGTGTGGGGTATTTATTCGGCACCATGAAGGACTGATTGCCCTTTATGGACTTAACGGACGGCGAGGTGCTGGACGGCCCGGCTCAGGACCACCACGCCCATGACGATCAGCACGGCACCGCATATTTCGGGCACCAGCCACCAGCCCGTGCGGACGCGTTCGTGGAACAGGGCGATTCCGAGGGCCAGGCTGACCATCGCGTCCCCGATGGTCAGCGCGGGCTGCGCCGCCGCCAGCGGACCGGCCTGCAGGGCGTTCTCCAGCAGCAGCACGGCGACCGCACCCGTGACCGCGAAGCCGTACGTCTGCCAGGACCGCAGGAACGCCGGAAGGCCGTGCTCGGCGAAGGTCCCCGCGGCCGACTTCAGCAGCGCGGCCGTCAGCGCGTTGCCCGTGGCCGAGGCGGCCGCCAGCAGCGCGGCACGGCGCACCGCCGCGCGCCCCCGGCCGGCCAGCAGTACTGCGACGGCCATGGCGCCGAGGCACAGCGCGAGCGCCGGGATCCACCGGTCGAGTGGCGCCTGGGAGGTGGCACCGTGCGGTGCGGCCGCCACGAGCAGGACGGCCAGGCCCGCCACCACACCGCCGACACCCCACCAGCCCGAGCGCCGGAGCCGACGGTGCATCAGCAGCCCGGCCACGAGCAGGGCGAAGGGAAGCTCCAGGATGAACAGCGGCTGGACCAGTGCGAGCGGGCCGTTGACGAGGGCGAGGCTCTGGAACAGCGCGGCGCCGACCACCCCGGCCATGCCGATCAGCCAGGCCGGCCGGCGCAGCAGTTCCGCCAGGAGCCGTAGCCCACCGCGGCTGCTCGCGGAGGCGGCCTTGCGCTGGAAGGCCGTGCCCACGGCGTTGCTCGCCGCTCCCGCGACGGCGAACGCCGCGGCCAGTTCGATCACGACCGTCTCCCGCCTGCGGGCGCGCCTCCCGGAGGAGCTTCGGGTACTCACAGCCTACGAAAGCCCTCCCCGGGCCGCCGCCGAAGCCGGCCGCGGCCCGCACGCCCCGGAATCCGGACCCGGTCCTACTGCAGCATCCCCGGGATGATCTCCCCGTCCTCGGCGGTGGCCCCCCTGATCGTGATGCCCGCCGGTGAACCCGGCAGCATCAGGGAACCGTAGGTGCCGGTCACGTACAGGTCGGCCATGCCGTCCCGGTCGGTGTCGCGCAGCCGTACCGTGCCGCCGAAGGCGTCGTCCTCCTGGGGGTAGCCGGGAACGCCGGGGCTGCTGCGGGTGAACCACTTCGAACCCTTGCCGGACAGACCCGTGCGCGATCCCCACAGGACGGTGACCGCACCCTCGTCCTTGTGGCTGCCGTCGTCCTCATGGGGCCCGACACCGCCAGGTCGCCCTAGCCGTCGCCGTTGAAGTCGGCCGGGTACTTCGCGGGGGCGGCCGCGGCCGGCGAGGCCGGCGCGACCGGGGGCAGGCCGCAGGCGAGCAGGGCCGCCGCCAGAAGCGTGGGGCGCTTGGGCAAGGGGTCTCCAGGGTCGAACGAGCGTGCCGCATGCGGTCGTTCACGCGTCCGGGGTGCCATGGCGATCAGGAGACAGCCGGCAACTGACGAGGGTTGCCGGGGACTTGGGTGAACAGTTGAGGTCTCTGTGGTGTACGGGGACGGGGCCCCTCACACCCGGCTCGACGTCGCCGTGTCCGAGGACAGCCGCTGGGCGACATAGATCGGGACGACCGACAGCAGGACGAGGACGGCTGCCACGACGTTCACCACGGGCGCCTGCTGGGGCCGGGTCATGTTGTCGAAGATCCAGATGGGCAGGGTCTCGATACCGGGTCCCGCCGTGAAGGTCGTGACGACGATCTCGTCGAAGGACAGGGCGAAGGCGAGCAGGCCGCCGGCCAGCAGCGCGGAACGGACCAACGGGAAGGTGACGTCGGCGAAGGCGCGGAAGGTGGTCGCCCCCAGGTCCATCGCCGCCTCCTCGTACGAGGAGGCCGTCCGGCGCAGCCGCGCCACCACGTTGTTGAAGACCACCACGATGCAGAAGGTGGCGTGGCCGACGATCACGGTGAACAGACCGAGGCCCACACCGATCGGCGCGAGAACGGTGCCGAAGGCCGAGTTGAGCGCGATGCCCGTGACGATGCCGGGCAGCGCGATCGGCAGGACCACGATGAACGACACCGTGTCGCGGCCGAAGAACCGGTACCGGGCCACCGCGAACGCGATCAGCGTGCCGAGGACCAGCGCGATCGCGGTGGCGCCCAGGCCCGCCTTCACCGACACCCACAGGGCCTCGCGCGCACCGGAGTTGTCGAGGGCCACGGACCACCAGCGCAGCGTCAGCCCGGGCGGTGGCCAGCTCGCACTGCGGTCGGGGTTCAGGGAGTTGACGAGGACGAGCAGGAGCGGGACGTAGATCACCGCGAAGCCGAGTGCGGCTCCTGCCCGCAGGGCGGTGCGCGCGGTGCGGCTGAGATGCATGGCGCTCTTCTCCTACAGGCTGGTCAGGGCGCCCGTGCGGCGGATCGCCAGCAGGTACAGGACGATCACGAGCACGGGAACGGTGCCGAGCGCTGCCGCCATGGGCAGGTTGAGTTCGATGTTGGAGTACACGAGGTTGCCGACGAGCTGGGTCTTGCCGCCGACGATCTGCACGGTGATGTAGTCGCCGAGGCTGAGCGAGAACGTGAACACGGAGCCCGCGGCCACGGACGGCAGCACCATGGGCAGCACCACCGAGCGGAAGGTGCGGCCGGCCTTCGCCCCGAGGTCGGCCGAGGCGTCGAGCAGATTTCCCGGAAGCTGTTCGAGGGCCGTGTGGATCGGCAGGATCATGTACGGCAGCCACAGGTAGGTCAGGGTGAGCACGGTGGCGGGCAGCCCGAAGCCCGGGCCGCTCAGCCCGAAGGGCCTCAGCATCCAGTCGGCGAGGCCGCCCTCGGAGAGGATCAGCCGCCAGGCGTACACCTTCACCAGGTAGCTCGCCCACAGCGGCGTGAGGATCGCCACCACGAGCAGCGGGCGCCACTTGGGGCGGGCCACCCGCGCGGTGTAGAAGGCGACGGGGAAGGCGATGACGACGCACAGCACGGTCACCGCGAGCGCCACGCCCACGCTGCGCAGGATCACCTGGCGGAAGACCGGGGTCGTGAACAGGGCGTGGAAGTTGTCCGTCGACCAGACCCTCACCACCTGGGAGGTGAAGGAGTCGGTCGTCCAGAACGCGGAGACGAACAGGATCGTCAGCGAGCCCAGGTAGAGGACGGTCAGCCACAGCAGCGGCGCGGTGAGCAGCAGGGCGAGGCGGAGCCGGGGTCTGGTGTGCAGCGCTCCGGCGAGCCGCCGGACGGTGCCCCGTCCGGCGGCGGGCGTCACTTCACTCGTCACGGCTCAGCCCTTGATCTCGGTCCAGGCCTGCACCCACTTCGCGTACGGCACGCACTTGACGTCCGTGCGGCCGTCGAGGCACTGCTCGATGGGGGTGTTCCAGAAGGCGATGTTCTTCCAGTAGCCCTCGTCGGCCGCGTGGTAGGTCGTGCAGAAGTTCTTGTCGCTGGTCTCGGCACAGGCCCTGGAGTTGGCCGGCGCCTCACCGAAGTACTCGGCGACCTGGGCGTTGACCTTGGGGGAGACGATCCAGTCGAGCCACTTGTAGGCGCAGTTGGGGTGCTTGGCCTTGGCGTACACCATCCAGGTGTCCGACCAGCCGGTCGAGCCCTCCTTGGGGACGAACGCCTTGACCTTGGCACCCTCGCCGGCGGTCAGATTGGCGATGACCTGCCAGGTGGTGCCGACGACCGAGTCCCCGCTCTTGAAGGCGGAGATCTCCTTGAGGTAGTCGCTCCAGTACTCGCCGATGTCCGCGTTCTGCTGCTTCAGCAGGGCCACGGCGGCGTCGAACTGCTTCTGGTCGAGGGCGTACGGGTTCTTGATCTTCAGTTCGGGCTTGGCGGCCTTGAGGTACAGGGCCGCGTCCGCGATGTAGATCGGCGAGTCGTACGCGGTGACGTGCCCCTTGTACTTCGGGGCGTCGTCGAAGACCGCCGACCAGGAGGTGGGCGCCGGGCTCACCTTCTCGGTGTTGTACATCAGCAGGTTGGCGCCCCGGCCGTGCGGGATGCCGTACATCTGCCCCTTCACCGAGTTCCAGGAGCCGTTCTTCAGTCCGCTGAAGACGTCCTTGTAGTTGGGGACGAGGCCGGTGTTGACGGGGGCCGCGTCACCGGAGGCGATCAGGCGCAGGGAGGCGTCCCCGGAGGCGGAGACGGCGTCGTACTCCCCGGTCTTCATCAGCTTGACCATCTCGTCCGAGCTGGCGGCGACCTTGGAGTTGACCCGGCAGCCGGTCTGCTTCTCGAAGTCGCTGACCCAGTCCACCTTGGGGTCGTTGGAGCCGTCCTCGACGTAGCCCGCCCAGGCGATCAGGTTGACCTGGCCCTCGGTCTTCCCGAGCTTCGTCGGGGCCTTGAGGTCGGGCGGGTTGAAGCCGGTGGCTGAGGAGCCGCTGCCGGAGGAGCTGCAGGCGGCGGTGAGCAGCAGGGCCGCGGTGCCGGCCGCGGCCACGAGGGTTCGGGTGAGACGCACGACGTTCTCCATGAGTGAGGGAGCCTTGCGCGGAGCGGAGGGTTCGGGGGGGTGGGGTCAGGAAGGGATCCGGACGGAGTGTCCGCGGTGCCACCGGAGGCGCACCCGGGTGCCGCGGTAGGCGGCGACGTCCTCGGAGGAGGTCTCGAGGTTCTGCTGGAGGGCGGTGAGGCGGCCGCCGCCGTCGAGGTCGACGAGGAAGCGGGTGGCGTCGCCGAGGTAGACGACCTCGGCGACCGTGCCGGTGACGGTCGCGTGTCCGGGCTCGTCCGCCTCGGCGGACTCCTTGAGGACACGGATCTTCTCCGGGCGGATGTTGTACGTGCCGGGTGCGCCGACGATCCGGTGGGCCGCCTCGCCCTCCAGCAGGTTCGAGGTGCCGACGAAGCCGGCGACGAACGGGGTCGCCGGGCGCTCGTATATCTCGGCGGGGGTGCCGACCTGGGCGATGCGGCCCTGGTCGAAGACGGCGATCCGGTCGCTCATCGTCAGGGCCTCCTCCTGGTCGTGGGTGACGAAGACGAAGGTGATGCCCACCTCCCGCTGGAGTGCCTTGAGTTCGACCTGCATCTGTTCGCGCAGCTTCAGGTCGAGGGCGCCGAGGGGCTCGTCGAGCAGCAGGACCCGGGGGCGGCCGACGAGGGCGCGGGCGAGGGCGACGCGCTGGCGCTGGCCCCCCGACAGCTGGGCGGGGCGCCGCTGGCCGTAGCCCTCCAGGCGGACCTCGGCGAGCGCCTTGCGGGCGCGGACGAGGCGTTCGGGCTTGGGCACCTTGCGGACCTTGAGCCCGTAGGCGACGTTCTGCTCGACCGTCATGTGCGGGAACAGGGCGTAGTCCTGGAAGACCGTGTGCACGTCCCGCTCGAACGGGGCGAGGCCCGTGACCTCCTGCCCGGCCAGTTCGATCCGGCCCGCGGTGGGCGTCTCGAATCCGGCGACGAGCCTGAGGACCGTGGTCTTGCCCGAGCCGGAGGGACCGAGCATGGAGAAGAACTCCCCGTCCCGGATCTCCAGATCCACACCGGCCACGGCGGTCGTCTCCCCGAACGACTTCCGCACGTCCTGCAGCCGGATCGCAATTCCCTCCATGCGGGAACCTTTCTGGCGCGCTCTGAGTTGACCGCAAACATATGAAGTCATAGTTCTAAGCTCAAGATCCCCTTAGGGTAAAGTTTGAGTCAACGCACAAGGTGGTGGCCGTGAGGCAGCACGAGATCGACGGCGGCGCCCGGGGAGCGGGCGGCGGTGCCCGTCGTGCCGTCTTCGCGCCGGTGGACAACCGGGCCCGCGTGGACACGGTTGTCCGCCGCATCGGCGACGCCATAGAGCTGGGACTCCTCGCCGACGGCGAGCAGCTTCCCGGTGAGAGTGAACTGGCCGGGCAGCTCGGGGTGTCGACGGTGACCCTGCGTGAGGCACTGATGGCGCTCAGGCAACAGGGTCTGGTCACCACCCGCAGGGGCCGCGGCGGCGGCAGCTTCGTGTCGCTGCCGGAAGTCCCCGCCGACGACCGGCTCCACGCCAGGCTGGGCGGCTGGAGCACCGAGGAACTGCGTGACCTGGGCGACCACTGGGCCGCCCTGTCCGGCGCAGCCGCCCGCCTCGCCGCCCAGCGCACCGAACCCGAGGACCTCAACCCCCTGCGACGCACGGCCGAGGAGCTGGCGCACGCGCCGGAGACGGCGGCGCGCAGCCGCCTGTACGGCCGCTTCCACGTGGAACTCGCCGCCGCAGCCCAGTCCGCCCGGCTCACCCGCGAGCAGGTCGCGCTGCAGAGCGAGGTGGGCGCGCTGCTGTGCCTGGTCCTGGGGAGCGGTGAATATCGTGAAGAAGTGGCGGACCGTCACCGCGCCGTGATCTCGGCCGTGCAAGATGGGGCCCACGAATCGGCCGGCGCACTGGCCGAGCGGTGCGTCAGGGAGTCGACGGCCCGGCTCGTCGCCGTACGCCTCACCCTCTGAACGCGCCGCGTCCGGTTCCCGTCCCGCTGGAGGACACCATGGGCTGGAGCCCCGGGCAGGTCCACTCGGCTGCCGCGACGCTCGACACGGACACCGAGGCCTGGGTCGCCTCGCAGGTGGGCCGTGCGCTGGAGGCGGTGTTCGAGGCCGTTGCCGCCACCCGGGCCGACACCGCGGCCCTGCTCGCCAGGACGGCCGCACAGGGCCGTCGCCCCGCGAGCGCGGACCTCGCCGCCCTCCGCCCCGGCCTGCACCAGCGACTCACCCGCCAGGAACTGGTCTCCGGCGTCGGCTTCGTGGCCGCCCCCGGCCTGCTGGCCGACGTACCCGCATGGCTGGAGTGGTGGCAGACAGGCGCCGACGGCGACGTACGCCCCCTCCTGCTCGACCTCGATCCCGGGCACTCGGCGTACTCGGACTACACGCACTGGGACTGGTTCGCCCTGCCTCGCGACACCGGGCGCCGCGCCGTGGCCGGGCCGTACGTCGACTACCTCTGCTCCGACGAGTACAGCCTCACCCTGTCCGCACCGGTCGAGACCGAGGGACGTTTCGCCGGGGTCGCCGCTGCCGACGTCTATCTACGGCACTTCGAGGCGGCCGTACTCCCGCTGCTGCGTCGGCTGCCCCGGCCCGCCCATCTGGTCAACGCCCGCGGCCGGGTCGCCGCCTCCGCCGACCCCGCCCACCTGGCCGGTTCCCTCACCAAGGGCCCCGACTTCGGCGACCTGCTCACCGAGGGCACGCCCGCCGAGCACGCGGGCCTGCGGCTGGTGCCCTGCCACGGCGTCCCGCTCGTCCTCGTGCTGGCCGGGACCTGAGACGCCGGACGCAGCCGCCCAGCACGTCCAGCACGCCCAGCACGTCAGGGCTCCGAGGCGGCCCGTTCACTCGGACGGGTCATTCCCGCGGCCTTCCGCGTGCCCGGGCGCATGGGCGGTCCCGAGCCGGTGAGACATCGGTCATGGAAGAACCGACACCCGGCGGCCCGTTTCCGGCTCCCCACATCCCGCCCGGGTCCGACGTGGTGTTCACGGCGGACTTCGCGTCCGTCACGCAGTGGGTCGCGGGCCGTTCGTGGGCGTATCCCGACGGCGGCCCGGTCAACCCGGGCGACGACAAACTGGACCACCTCGTGCCCGATGCCGACTACTGCCGCTCGGGCGTCTTCCGGGCCACGCGCCGGCCGGACGGCAGATGGAACACGGGACTGCTGACCACGGAGGGCAGCGAAGAGGCGTTCATGGTCCGGTCGGGAGACGTCCTGGAGGCCCGGGTGCGGCTGCCCCGGGAGATCGGCGCCTGGCCGGCCATCTGGACCTGGCGGGACGGCGACCAGGAGATCGACGTGTTCGAGTACCACCCCGACAACCCGGACCTGCTGGAATTCACCAACCATGTGCGCGGCGGCGGCAGTTACTTCCGCGCCGCCGCCGTACGCCCCGGAGCCTGGGTCGACCTGCGCACCGAGTTCGGGTCCCGCTCCGTCGTCTGGTCGGTGAACGGCGCGCAGGCCTTCGCGGACTCACGCGGCGTGGGGCGCGGCTGGCACGCCCATCTCATCGTCAACCTGTCCGTGTGCGCCGGGCGTTACCACCCTGCGCCCGCTGCGACGACGACCGAGATGTCGTTCGAGGTGAGCGAACTCGTCGTACGGCGCCCGTCCGGCGGGGGAGTGCCGGGCGAGCGGCCGGCCGCGGAGGGAGGTGAGCAGCAGCCGGCGTGACCGGGACTCAGTCGGCCGTCCACTCCCGGTACGGTACCCGCGCCGCCTCGCGCACCTCCCCGACCGTGCTCCACTCGTTGCCGCCCAACCGGGCCAGGGGGCGCAGCAGTCCGATGTCCGGCCGGCCTTCCACCAGGACGTCCTCGCTCACGGCCGCGTGCACGACCTGGCCGAACACCACCGTCGAGTCGCCGAGCCGCAGTGCCGAGTGCAGCGTGCACTCGAGCGCCACCGGGGAGGCGGCCACGCGCGGCGGCTTCACCCGCAGCGACGGTTCGGGCCGGATGCCCACCGCGTCGAACTCGCCCTCGTGCCGCGGAAAGTCGGTCGCGGTCGCGTTGACCTGCTCGAAGAGCTGCTCGGGCGCGAAGTTGACGACGAACTCCCCTGTCTCCTCGACGTTGCGCAGTGAGTCCTTCCGGCCCACGGAGGTGAACTGGACGATCGGCGGGGCGGTGCAGGCCACGGTGAAGAACGAGTGCGGGGCGAGGTTAGCGGTCCTGCCGTCCGCGGTGAGGGTCGAGACCCACGCGATCGGGCGGGGTACGACCACGGCGGTCAGCAGACGGTAGAACGAGCCAGGATCCAGGGACTGGGGCGAGTAGTCGACGCGCATGGCAGCAGGCTATGCGGCGCCACCTCCGGCCAGAGATCCGTTCTGCAAAGAGCCAGCAAAGGTGTACCGCCCCACGGTGAGGTGGCCACGAAAAGGGCAGGCGCGCGCACAGCGCTGAGCAGGGCGCTGAAGGTGCGATCAAAAGGTCAAACCCCTTTGTCTGCTTCGGATTTCGTTGATCAGGCCGGGGTTGTACCTGCGTTCCGCGCATGCCACGCTCCCTTCCGTCGCGACACCGAGATCATCGACTGACCGGACGCAATCGCGAAGGGCCACCGTGCGTTTCGAGACACTCAAAGCCAAGATCCACCGTGCCACCGTCACCCAGTCCCACCTCAACTACGTCGGTTCGATCACGATCGACGTGGACCTGATGGAAGCGGCGGGCATCCGCCGTCACGAGAAGGTCGACCTGGTCAACGTCACCAACGGCGCACGCCTGTCGACCTACGTCATCGAAGGACCCCGAGGGTCGGGCGTCATCGGCGTCAACGGCCCCTCAGCCCGCCAGGCACAGGTCGGCGACCTCGTGCTGATCGTGTCGTACGCCTCCGTCACTCCCGAGGAGGCCGAGGAGTTCGAGCCGAAGGTCGTCTTCGTCGACGGCAAGAACAGGATCACCGGCTTCGGCGGCGACCCGGCGGAGGTTCCGCCGGGCAGCGGCCTGGTCCGCGGAGACCAGGTCGCCGGAGCCTGACCCGGGCGGGGCCCCGGGGCGGCGTCAAGCCCCGGGGCCCCGCCCACCCTCCCCACTCCTGTCACCTCGGCAGCCTCCGGACCGGCCGCCCCCCCTCGCGGCCCGTCCCCCTACCTGAACGGGAACGAAGTGCACCCCACCCACTCCGCATCCGCAGAGACCTCCACAGCCACGGTCCTGAAGAGCGCCCTCACGCACTACGACGCCGAACTGCGGCAGGCGTTGACCGTACTCGAACCCGACCGTGCCGACGGCCCCGACGGGATCCCGGCGTTCTCCCCGGCGTTCCGTCTGCCCGACCCCAGCCCCGCTCTGGAACGGTTCTTCGCCGTCTCCCACATAGGCGTCACCGACCTGCCCTCCTACCGCGGCCATCGCCTCCGCCTGCTCGACCTGATGCGCAATCCGGCGACCCGCACCACCAAGACCCTGGCCTCGCTGGTGATCGTCGCCCGTGCGGTGCGGCACATCACCACGACCGGCGAGCGCGTCCTGATCGTGACCCCGTCCTCCGCCAACAAGGCCACCGCACTGCGCGACGCGGTCCACCGGGCCGTCGACAGCGGGCTCGTGACGGCGGATCAGCTGCACATCGCGAGCGTGGTGCCGGCCCAGTCCACGGCCAAGCTGTGGGCGTCACCACTGAGCGACGATCCCGCACTGCGCCGCCGCAACCCCCTCGTGGTGCACGACTCCGCGGAACCGGCGTCGGTCAAGGACCTGGCCACGGCGTTCGCCGTCGCCCATGCCGACCGGCTGTGGAGGCAGTACGGCACCCGCGTCTGGTACACCCTCGGGCTCGACAACTACCGGGCAGCGGACGTGCTGCGGGCCTTCGCCGAGCGGGACCTGCTCCCCACGGACGACGACGGCACGCACAGCCGCACCCATGTGCACTCCGTCTCCAGCGCCTTCGGACTGCTCGGACACGATCTGGGCCACCGCACGGTCACAGCCGGCGGACGCAGCCTGCCGCAGGCCCGCTATTTCCTCGTCCAGCACCTCGGCACCCCGGACATGGTGCTCAGTCTGCGCCACGGCAGCCACGACCGGGAGAACCTGCCCGCGTACCGCTTCGACACCGCCACGGGGCTGTACCGGCAGGACGACGACCCGCACTTCCCGGCGACCACCTTCCATCCCGAGGAGCAGCTCGACCCCACCTTCTACACCCGACGCCCCGTCACCTCGGCCCGGATGGACCCCCTGGTCGCCGCGCACGGCGGAGGAGGAGTCGTCGTCTCCCTGCACGAGTGCCTGAGCCGCTATGCCGAGGTGCGCGGCCTCCTCGCCGCCGCCGGCCTCGCCCTGCCCGCCGATCCCCGCAGGCTACGAGAGTGGTCACTGGTCATGGCCGTCACCGGCACGCTCAACGCCGCCGACCGCGGCCTGCTCCCGGACAGCGACGACCTGCTGATCCACGGCTCGGGCAGCTACGCCGACCAGGACTACCGGCCGGTCCCCGAGGCTCACCGCCGCTTCGCGGCCGACGTGACAGAACTCGCGGGCCACATCGAGGACGCGGTCCGCGCCACGGCCACCCGGTGAACCGGCCGCGGACCGGACCACACGAACAGGAGGAACCATGCCCAGGCAAGCCGACAGCCTGCTGTCCCTGACCGACTTCAACGGCGCACCGCTCGCCGACGAGCTGGTGTGGAAGAGCTTCCACGCCCTGCTGGACCGCCACGGCTACGTCTTCATGAGCCGCGTACCCGACACCTTCGACCCGGTGGCCTTCTGCAAGCGGCTCGGCGACTTCGTCCCCCAGTACACCGGCGTCCTGGTCGGCGACGTCAGGCCGGAACCGGGCATGGACGAGTTCTACCACGCGGGCAACACCAAACCGCTCTACCCGCACTCCGAGGGCTACGACTTCGAGGGCCTGCCTCCGCGCTACCTCGCCCTGTGGTGCGAGACCCCCAACACAGGAGCCGGCGGGGAGACCACGCTCGCCGACGCGTACGCCTGGACCGGAACGCTCACCGAGGACGACCGCGCCTACCTGCGCGAGCGGATCTGGAGCTGGGAGACCACCGACGCGATGCGCCACCTCGGCCTCGACCTGCATCCCGAGCACCCGGTCATCGAGGACCACCCCGACGGAACCATCGTCCGCTACTCCTTCAACAATCTGGTCCGCGCCGACGACGAGCGCATAGGCCCCCTGCTCGAGGGCGCGAAGGCGTACTTCGAGCGGGAGCACATCACCGTCCAGTACGAGCGGCGCGACATGCTCGTCTTCGACAACTGGCGCATGCTGCACGCCCGCAACGCCTTCACCGACGCCGGACGTCACCTGCGGCGTATCCAGATCGCCCAGCGGGTCACCGCATGACGGCCGAGGAGGTCGCCCGGCACGGGGAAGCGCGGGGCGTCGCCGTGGTGGGCGGCGGCTCCCTGGCCCGCGCCATCTGCTATTCGCTGGCCGTCGCGGCCGTGCCCCCGCCCGGTACGGTGACCGTGCTCGCCCGTTCCGCGCCGGCCGCGCACGAGATCGCCTGTGTCGCGGGCGCCCGAGCGGCGGTCTCCGGTTCGCCGGCCCGCTTCACGGCAGAGCCCGTGGACGCGGCCGACCAGGAGGCGCTGGCCGCGATCCTCGCCCGCACCCGGCCCCGGGTCGTGGTCAACTGCGCGTCCGTACAGTCCCCTTGGGAGGCCGCGCGGGATCAGTCGGCATGGACGGACCTGCTCGCGACCGGCGGCTTCGGTATCGGCCTGCCGCTCCACGCCGTGCTGGCCCGCAGCGTGGCCCAGGCGATCCGGCGCAGCCGGATCCCCGCGCTGTTCGTGAACGCCTGCTACCCCGACGCGGTCAACCCCCTGCTGCACGCCGAGGGACTGCCCGTGTTCTGCGGCGTCGGGAACTCGGCCACGCTGGCGGCGTCCCTGCGCGCCGTGCTGCGACCGCGGGCCGGTGAACGCCTCAGAGTGCTCGCCCACCATGCCCATCTGCACGCTCCCGCCGACGCCTCGGACGAGGTCCGGGTCTGGCTGGACGACCGGCCGGTGCCGCACGTGGGTGAGCTGCTCGCGGCCCACCGTGCCTGCTCCCGCGAGGAGTTGAACGCGGTGACGGGACACACCGCCGCGGTGCTCGCCGCGCGGCTGGCCGCGGAGCAGGAGGTGCACGCCGACCTGCCCGGGCCGCTGGGGCTGCCGGGCGGCTACCCCGTCCGCATCACAGGCGGTCGCATCGCCCTCGACCTGCCTCCCGGCCTCACCCAGGAGGACGCCGTGACCTGGCAGACGAGGATGGCCGCACACGACGGTGTCACGGTGCTCCCGTCCGGCGAGGTCCGCTTTGGGCCACGGGCCCACCAGGCCCTGACCGCCCACCTCCCGGACCTGGCCGGCGACCGTCGCGCCGGCGACCTCGCACCGTTGACGCACCGGCTTCTGCGCCTGCGCGACACCCTGCGCATGCAGCGGCCCGCAGTGCACGTGGACACGGCCGCGTGACGTCCTGACGCACCCCCCGGACCCCGCCGCCCACGTTCCTCGGGGGCAGGCGGCCCAGCAATGATCCGCGACAGAAAGGCGGCCCGTGCCATGCGGGCGGGCCGCCGGAAGGAGGCCAGTCATCAGCCGGCTTCACACCCCCCGCGCACGCGCCGCCGCGGCGATCGGCCGAGGGCTCGGTGGCGTACCGGCCCCGGGACTGGTGATGGGCGGTGTGCTCGGCCTGCAGTGCGGGGCCGCACTCACCACTCGCCTGTACCCCGTCGTGGGGCCGGCCGGGGTGGTGACCCTGCGGCTGTGCATCGCCGCCGTCGTCCTCACCGCCCTGTGGCGGCCCCGGATCCGGGGTGACCGGGCCACCCTGTACATCGCCGCGGCGGCGGGCACCCTGCTCGCCGTGCATCATCTCGCCTACTACGAAGCGGTCGACCGGCTGCCCCTGGGCGCCGCCACCACCCTGGAGTTCCTCGGCCCCTTCGCCATCGCCCTGTGCGGTTCGCGGCGCGTGCCGGATCTGCTCTGGGCGTGCCTGGCGGCCACCGGAGTCGTGCTGCTCAGCCGATCCGGGATCGCCCTCGACACCGCGGGAGTCCTCTGCGCCACCGCCGCCGGTTGCTGCTGGGGCGGCTACATCCTGGTCGGCAAACAGCTGGCCGAGCGCGTCCCCGACGGACGCGGTCTCGCTCTCGCCGTCACCTGGGCCGCACTGCTGAGTCTGCCGTACGGCATCACACAGGCGGGCAGCCGGCTCCTGGCCCCGGGAACCCTCGCCGTGGCCGCCGTCGTGGCCGTCCTCTCCAGCGTCCTGCCGTACACCTTCCACCTGGAGGCGCTGCGCCGGCTCCCGCCCCGTGTGTTCGGTGTGCTCACCAGCCTGGAACCGGCGGTCGGTGCCCTGATCGGGCTGGTCCTGCTGGGCCAGCACCTCGCCGCGACCCAGTGGGCGGGCGTCGCCGCCGTGGCCCTCGCCTCGGTGGGGGCCACGCGCACGGGTGGGACCACGGACGTTCCTGACGAGGCAGCAGAGGCCGAGGACGACGACGGCCTGTCCGAGGAGACGAGAGTGATGCCCGGTCGGCGTTCGCCCGGGAAGGGGGCGTGAGAGCGCGAAGCGGGGGCGAGGAACCGGCCTCAGCCGCCGGTCCAACCGGGGACCGTCGGCAGCACCCGCTCGGCGACGCGGAGCAGTGCCGTGTCGTCCGGTGGTACGTCGTCCTGGCGCCAGATGGCGACCTCGAACGAGCCGCCCCCGTCCTTGGCGTCACGGGCGACCAGCAGATGACGGGCGAGGCCACCCGGGCCGGTGCCGATCTTGCCGCCGCCGAGGTTGATCTTGAGACCGATGGTCTGCCCCGAGTACAGGACGGCGGGGTGACCGAGAATCTTCTTCGACTCCGCGGACCTGCCGAGAAGCCCGGAGAACTCGCGGACCCGCATGTCGCCGTCCGACGCCCACAGCTTCACCGAGTACGTCTTCAGCGAGACCTCCGCATCGGGTGAGGGGGTCTCCTTGCCGTCGGCGTCCTTGAACGAACTCTCGGACCCGTAGGCGGTCTCGGCCTTTTCCCGCGGTGTGCCGAGGAGCGTGGGCAGGTCCGGGCGGTTCAGTGCCTTGCACAGCTGTTTCGCGGACACGCGCTCGGACACCGGCTCGTCGTCGTACGAGCACGTGGCCGGTCCCGGCTCGGAGGGGCGCTGCAGTGCCATGTGCACGAGCAGGGCTCCCGGTATCCCCAGGGCCAGCACCGCCACTAGCGCCTGGACCCAGGGTCTGCGGTCCCTCTCGGACGCGGGATCGTCGACGTCAACCATGTTCCCCCACCTCGGTCGTCCCCCGGCAAACGCTGGAGGATCCTAACCGGTGATCGTCTTCGCCGGCATCCCCGATTTCGTGGTGCCCGTCAGTCGACCGGCCAGGTGTGCACCGGGGCGTTGAGGTGCATGAAGTCGATGTACAGCTCGGTCATCCGCCGCAGGGCCTCGTGCCGGCCGGCGTGCGTGGTGGCGTCGATGCGGTGGAGCATCTCCTTCTGCCACACGGCCCCGTTGCGGGCCGTGACACAGCGCTGCTCGATGATGCCGAGCAGCGGCTCCCGCCAGGCCGCGTCCATGCCGGACAGCTCGAGCCCGCGGTGCGCCAGCGGCAGCAGCCGCCGCAGGACCAGTTCGGGCACCGGCAGTTCACCCATGCCGGGCCAGTACAGCAGTGCCTCGATGCCGTGCCGGGCCGCCGTGTGGAGGTTCTCCTCGGCCGCGGAGAACGACATCCGCGACCACACCGGACGGTCCTCCTCCACCAGGGCGCGGGTGAGCCCGTAGTAGAAGGCGCCGTTGGCGAGCGTGTCGGCGACGGTCGGTCCGGCGGGCAGCACCCGGTTCTCCACCCGGACGTGCGGCTTGTCGTGGGCGACGGCGTAGACGGGCCGGTTCCAGCGGTAGATCGTACCGTTGTGCAGGGTGAGTTCGGAGAGTTCGGGGATGTCCCCGCGGTCCAGCGTCTCCCCGGGGTCCTGCTCGTCGGTCAGGGGCAGCAGGGCCGGGAAGTAGCGCAGGTTCTCCTCGAAGAGGTCGAAGACGCTGTTGATCCACCGTTCCCCGAACCACACCCGCGGCCGTACGCCCTGGATCTTGATCTCCTCCGGGCGGGTGTCGGTCGCCTGCTCGAACAGCGGGATACGGGTCTCGTGCCACAGCTCCTTGCCGAACAGGAACGGCGAGTTGGCCGACAGCGCGACCTGGACCCCGGCGATCGCCTGCGCCGCGTTCCAGTAGCCGGCGAAGGTCTCCGGGGACACCTGCAGATGGAACTGCGTGCTGGTGCACGCGGCCTCCGGAGTGATCGTGTCCGCGTAGGTCCGCAGCCGGTCGACGCCGTCCACCTCGATGCGCAGGTCCTCGCCCCGGGCCGCGAAGATCTGGTCGTTGATCAGCCGGTAGCGCGGGTTCTCCGACAGGGACTCCTCGCCGATGTCCTCCTGGCGCAGGGTGGGCAGGATGCCGACCATGACCAGCCGGGCGCCGACCGATCTGGACCGCTCGTCGGCGTGGTTCAGCGCCGCGCGGATCTCGGACTCCCAGGCGTCGGGTCCGCCCGTCGTCAGCCCACGCGGCGGAACGTTGATCTCGAGGTTGAACCGGCCCAGTTCGGTCGACCACGAAGGGTCCGCGATCGCCTCCAGCACATCGGCGTTGCGCATCGCGGGCTCGGCCCGGTCGTCGACCAGGTTCAGCTCGATCTCCAGTCCGACCTGAGGTCGTTCGGACTCGAAGCGTGCGTCGCGGAGCATCTGTGCGAACGCGTCGAGGCACTCCTGCATCTTGATCCGGTACCGGCGGCGGTCCTCGCGGGTGAAGACGAGCGCCGGGACGTCCCGTCCCATCGGCCCTCCAGGGTTCCGCTCCTCGGACACCTCTCCAACCAGAGTCCCACCGACGGGCGAACCCCACCAAGCGGATGGAGCGGCGCCCCGGTCTACAGGGCCCGTGCGACGAGCAGGGCCACGTCGTCGTGGTCGTCGGGATGGCGCAGGCCGTACAGCAGCCGGTCGCAGGTCTCCTCGAGCGGCCGGCTGGGCTCGTCGAGGAAGCCGAGGAGGACGGAGAGACGGTCGTCGATGGGGTGCTGCCGGGTCTCCACGAGGCCGTCGGTGTACAGCACCAGCAGGTCGCCGGGGGTCAGTTCGGCCGTCGTGGTCTCGAACGGGATGCCGCCGACACCGAGCGGGGCCGCGGTGGGCAGGTCGAGGTACACCGGTGCCTGACCGGGCCGCGCCAGGGCGGGCGGCATGTGTCCCGCGTTGGCGATCGTGCACTGCCTGGTGCGGGGGTCGTAGACGATGTACAGGCAGGTGACGATGTAGTGCTCCAGATCGCAGGTGATCTTGTCCAGGTGCTGGAGCACCGCGCCGGGGGCGAGGTCCAGGTCCGCGTACGCACAGGTCGCGGTGCGCAGCCGGCCCATGGTGGCGGCCGCGTCGATGCCGTTGCCCATGACGTCACCCACCACCAGGGCGGTCTTCTCGTCGGCCAGCGGGATGACGTCGTACCAGTCGCCGCCGACCTCGCTGGTCGCCTGTGCCGGCTGGTAGCGGGAGGCGAGTTCCAGGCCCGTGTGGTGCGGCGAGTGGTCCGGCAGCAGGCTGCGCTGGAGCGTGAGCGCGGTGTTGCGCACGCTCTGGAACCAGCGGGCGTTGTCGATGGCGACGGCGGCACGGCTGGCCAGCTCGCCGGCCAGGACGACGTCGTCCTCGTCGAAGGGCAGCGGGTTGCGGGTGCGCTTGAGATCGAGGGCGCCGAGCACCTCGCCGTGGGCGATCAGCGGCACGGCCAGATACGAGTGCACGCCGGCCTGGGCCAGGAGCTCGCCGGACTCCGGATCCCGGGCGATCTGCCGCAGATCCCGGGCACCCACGTGGCGCACCATGACCGGCCGGCCGGTGTGGACGCACAGGGTGACCAGGCGGTCGCCGTCGTACGAGGCGACGTTGCCGGGCGCGCCGGCGGCGCGCAGCGCCACGGTGGGGTGAGCCGCCTTGAGGGCGAGGGCGCGGAACAGTTCGGGGCCGTTGTCCGGCCGGCGGGCGCGGCGCAGGGCCAGCGCGGAGTCGAGGACGTCCACGGCGACCACGTCCGCGAGCACGGGCGTGCAGATCTCGGCCAGCTCGAGAGCGGTCTGCTCGACCTCCAGCGTGGTGCCCACCCGCGCGGACGCGTCCGCGATCAGCGCCAGGCGCCGCCGGGCCCGGTCGGCCTCGGCGGCCGCGTGGTGCCGCTCGGTCACGTCGACGACCGACGTGGCCGCGCCCAGTACCCGGCCGCCCGGGTCCTCCAGCCGGTAGAAGGACAGCGACCAGGCGTGCTCGTGCTCCGGATCGGCCGGCGGATGGCCCACGTGGTACTGGTCGAGGAGGGGCATGCCGGTGGTGAGCACCTGGCGCAGTGCGGACTCGACGGTGTTGACGTCGGGGAACGGCAGGGTCTCCCGCAGATGACGGCCGATGTGGTCCTCGGCCGGGATCCCGTCGATCCGCTCCAGCGCCGGGTTGACCAGCAGGTACTTCAGATCGGGATCCATGAGGGCAAGCCCGATGGGGGACTGGTTGATCAGCCGCTCGCACAGCGCCAGGTCGGTCTCCACGCGCTGCAGCAGGGTGTGGTCGGCCGCAATGCCAAGGGCGTACACGTCGCCGAGGTCGTCCAGCAGCCGCATGGTGCGGAACTCCGTCAGCCGGCTGCTGCCGTCCTTGTGCCGCACGGGAAAGGCGCCGGCCCACCCCCGGCCGGTCTCCAGCACCTCCGTGAACAGGCTCACCACGGCCTGCAGATGCTCGGGACGGATCAGCAGCCGCACCGCGAACTTCCCGAGGACGTCCTCCGCCGTGTAACCGAAGAGGTCCTCGGCCTGCGGGGTCCAGAAGACGATGCGGCCTCGGGTGTCCAGCGCCACCGCGGCCACGCTCAGCATGTCCAGCAGGCCGGTCGGCCGCGGCGGCTCGGGGCTCTGCTCGTCGTCGCCGGCGCGCAAGGATTCCAATGCCATGCCAGAACCACCTCCAGCGGCCGGTCACCCGTCCGGGCCGGTACGGCCGCAGGCCCGAGCGCCGATGACCGTCACCTCCATGCTGCCCCCAGGATTCCGCCTGCCCCAACCGCAGCACCGGCCCATGCGTATCCAGCGGACAAGCAGGACCATGGTGGAGAAAGAGGATGGAGCAGATGGAACCACCGCGAGAGGGTTTCGACGCGTCCGCATCCGTGGCATCGCGTGGTCTCCTGGACGCCTCCACCGACGCCGCGGCGGTGATCTCGGCGGACGGCGTCGTGGTCGGCTGGACCGTGGGCGCGGAAGCGCTGCTCGGCCGGCGTGCGTCCGAGGTCGTCGGCCACCCCGCCGCACGCCTGCTGGCGGTGCCCGCGGATCCGGCCCGTGCCGCCGCGATCGCGCAGCGGTGTCGCGCCGGAATGGGATGGAACGGCGTCGTGCCCGTGCAGCACCGGGACGGCCGCCGCATCGAGCTCGATCTGCGGGTCTCCGCGGCCTTCCGGATGGGCGGGCAGGAGTGCTTCCTGCTCTCGGCACGCGAGCAGCGGCCGCAGTGGACGGTCGGCCAGTCCGTCCTGGACGGATTCCTGACCCGCTCACCGGTCGGCATGGCCGTGATGGACATGGAGCTGCGCTACGTCTGGCTGAACGACACACTGGAACGCTTCGGCGGCGTGCCCAGGGACCAACGGCTGGGACGCCGGCTGAGCGAGCTGCTGCCCGGGCTGCAGGCGGACACCCTGGAAGGCCTGATGCGCAAGGTGCTGGCGACGGGGGAGCCGGTCACCGACTACGAGTATCTCGGCTGGAGCTGGGCCGATCCGCACCGCCAGCACGCCTACTCCACTTCCTTCTTCCCTCTGGTGAACGCCGGCGCCGGCGTCACCGGGGTCTGCTACATGGTCCTGGACGTCACCGAGCGCTGGACCGCCCGCCGGCTCCTGTCCCTGGTCAACGAGGCCGGCACGAGCATCGGCACGACCCTCGACGTGCTGCGGACGGCCCAGGAACTGGCCGACTTCGCGGTGCCCCGGTTCGCGGACTTCGTCACCGTCGACCTCCTGGAGCCCGTGTTCAGCGCCGAGGGCCACGGAGCCTGGCTGACCGACGCCGGGCCGGCGCCCGTCCGGCCCGTGATGCGTCGCGCGGGACTGCAGTCCGTGCGGGAGGGCTGCCCCGAGGCCATGGCGGGGATCGGTGAGGAGGTCGACTTCCTGCCGCCGCTCCATGACATCAACCTCCTGATCAGCGGCGATCCGTTCCTCGTCCCGACCCTCGACCCGAACGACGCCCCGTGGATCGCCGAACAGCCCGAGCGACTGGCCCGCATCCGGGAGTTCGGCCTGCACTCCCTCATCTCCGTACCGATGCGGGCACGGAACACGGCGTTGGGCCTGACCACGTTCGCCCGCTCCCTCAACACGGTCCCGTTCGGGCAGGACGACGTCCTGCTGGCCCAGGAACTGGTGGCACGGGCGGCGGTGTGCGTCGACAACGCCCGCCGCTACACCCGGGAGCACACCGCCGCCGTCACCCTGCAGCGCAGCCTGCTGCCCCACGTCCTGACCGGGGGAACGGCGGTGGAGGTCGCTTCCACCTATCGTCCGGCGGACCCCACGGGCGGTGTCGGCGGTGACTGGTTCGACGTGATCCCCCTGTCCGGCGCGCGCGTCGGACTCGTAGTCGGGGACGTGGTGGGTCATGGGATCACAGCGGCGGCGACCATGGGCCGACTGCGTACGGCGGTGCAGACCCTCGCCGACATGGAGATGCCTCCCGACGAACTGCTCGCCCACCTCGACGACCTGGTGCTGCGGCTGACCGACGAGGAGGCCGACCGCGCCCCGGCCGACGGGGACACGGCGACGTTCATCGGCGCGACCTGCCTCTACGCCGTCTACGACCCGGTCTCCAGGCGGTGCTCGATGGCCCGGGCCGGGCACCCGCCGCCCGTCGTCGTCATCCCGGACGGGCGCGCCTACTTCCCCGACGTCCCGGCCGGGCCACCGCTCGGGCTGGGCGGCATGGCCTTCGAGGCCACCGAGATCGAATTGACCGAGAACAGCCTCCTGGGCCTCTACACCGACGGCCTCATCGAAGGAAGCGACGGGGACGTGGAGTCGCGCATGGCCCGGCTCGCCGAGGCACTGGGGCGGACCGGCACGGACCTCGACGCGCTGTGCACCTCCGCCGTGCGGCAGCTGGTGTCGGCACCGCAGCCCGACGACGTCGCCCTTCTGCTGGCCCGTTCCCGCACCCTCGCAGCGGACCAGGTGGCGTCGTGGGACGTGCCCCCCGACACGGCCGCCGTCGGACACGTCCGGGCCGCGGCGACCCGCCAGGTGATGGACTGGGGCCTGGTGGAACAGGCCCTGACGACGGAACTCATCGTCAGTGAACTGGTCACCAACGCGATCCGCTACGCCGACTCGCCCATCCGCCTGCGGCTGCTCCGCGACGCCCGCCTGACCTGCGAGGTCGCCGACGGCAGCAGCACCGCCCCCCGCCTGAGACACGCCCGCAGCACGGACGAGGGCGGCCGGGGACTGTTCATGGTGGCCCAGCTCGCCCTGCGCTGGGGCGCCCGGTACACGGCCGAGGGGAAGATCATCTGGGCCGAGCAGGAGATCCGCTGAGGCCTGCGCGGCACCGGCGGACCCCTTCCGGGCGAGTCTCAGCGGAACGCCGCGGCGTTGCGCGCCGCCCACGCCGCGAAGGGGGTCGCGGGACGCCCCAGGATTCGCTCGACGTCGCCGCTGACCGCCTGCTCCTGCGGGGTCGGCTCGCCGAGGACGGACAGGGTTCCCTCCACCACGGCGCTCGGCATGAACCGCGCCATCTGCGCGCGGGCCTCCTCGCGGCTCTGCTCCACGAAGGTGACCGGTTCGGCGATGGCCTGTGCGAGGGCGGCGGCCCGCTGCCGGGGTGTGGTGGCCTCGGGACCGGTCAGGGTGTACGTCATGCCGTCGTGCCCGCCCCCGAGCAGGACCGCGGCGGCGACCGCGGCGACGTCGTCCGGGTCGACGAACGGCAGTGCCACGTCGGCGAAGGGTGCCGCCGCGGTGCGGTGGTGCCGGACGGGCTCGGCCCAGGCGAACGCGTTCGAGGCCAGCCCGCCCGGGCGCAGCACGGTGAAGGCGAGTCCGGATCGGGCCAGGGCCGCCTCGAAGCCGGCGGCGTGCGCGTAGCTGTGCGGCCGGGTGCCCGCGCCCTGCGAGGACACCAGGACCACCTTGGTGACACCGGCCGCGGCCGCCTGCTTCAGGATTCCTTCCGGATCGTCCCCGGCGACGAGCAGGAACAGTGCCGTCGCGCCCTCCAGCGCGGGACCGAGACCGGCCGGCTGCCCGAGGTCGGCGGCCACGGCCCGCACCCCGGCCGGGACGTCCTCGGGGGCGATGTGCCGGGCCACCGCGGTCACGGCCGCCCCTTCCCCGGCCAGCTTCGCGACCAGGGCCCGCCCGACGTTCCCCGTACCACCCGTTACGACGATCATGACAGCTCCTCGACTGAGTTAGTTGACTAACTAAGTCGCTACGCTAACCGGTCCGTCCGGCGCTGTCTATCCTTAGTCAGGTGACTGACTCAAAATCCGGTACAGCGGCCGGATCCGCCGGCTCCCGGCGGGGCGGCAAGCGTGAACGCCTGGTCGAAGCGGCCGTCCAGGTCTTCCACCAGCAGGGCGTGGAGAAGACCACCCTCGGGGACATCGCCCGGGTCGCCGACGTGCCCCTCGGCAACGTCTACTACTACTTCAAGACCAAGGACCAGCTGGTCGAGGCCGCGGTGGAGGCCCACTGCGACCGGCTCACCAGGCTCACGGCCCGACTCGAGGAACTACCCGGCCCGGCCACCCGCCTAAAGGCCCTGGTGGCCGGCTGGGTCGAGGAGCGCGAGACGGCGGCCCGCTTCGGCTGCCCCTTCGGCACCCTGGCCACCGAACTCGACAAGCGCGACGACGGCCTGGACCTGGCCGCCGCCCAGGTGATGCGGGCCCTGCTCGACTGGGTCGAGGGCCAGTTCACCGAGCTGGGCCGACCCGACGCCCGCGCCCTCGCCGTCGAACTGGTCGCCGCCTACCAGGGCATGTCGGTGCTCACCAACACCCTGCGCGATCCCGGACTGATGGCCGGTCAGGGCGAACGCCTCCAAGCCTGGATCGACGGCTTCGCACAGCCCTGATCCAGGCTCTCGCGCCCCGCTGAGCACGGGGCGCGGATCGCCCCGGCCGCGGCTCCGGGGCGGTGCCGCTTCTCGCGGGGCGCGCGGCCGGCTACTCGGCCGCCGTCGCGTAGTCCGCGAGGGAGACGTGGCCCGAGTTGGCCAGCGGGATTCCCTCCAGGTAGGGGGCCGGCAGGTCGAAGCCCTCGACCAGCTCCGTCATGTGCGGGGCGAGGCCGCGCACCGCGTCGTCCAGCAGCTGGGGCAGGGCGCGCACCTGCTCGGCGGAGAGATGGCCGTCGGCCAGCAGGTCCCCGGTGTGCTCGCGGAGCTGCTGCAGCAGGAACAACACGCAGAGCCGCTCCAGCAGATCTCGGGCCTCGGGGTCCGCCGCCCGGGCGACCGCGTCCAGGAAGGCGTCGGCGGCCCGCAGCCGGGCGTGCACCGAGACCATCTCCAGGGCGGCGGAGGAAGCCCCGTTCCAGCGCTCGACCGGATCCCCGGACGGCCCCCGGCGCAGCGCGGCCCGGGCCCGGTCCTGCCAGTCGGCCTCGGCCCGGGCCAGCAGCCCGCGCAGATGCCGGGGATCCGTCAACCGCTCCACCCCACCGGGGTGTTCGGGCGCTTCTCGCGGCGGCTGGTGCTCGAAGAGCATCTCGGCGGCGGCCTTCACCCAGATCACCAGGTTGTCACCCTCGGCGGTGATCGTGCCCTCGACGTACTGCGGGAACTCGGACAGGCCGTTGGCGGCGAACAGGCCCTGCGCGCCGCAGCGTTCCCGGCACTCGACGGTGATGTCCCGTGCCTGCCAGGTGATCCAGCTCTTGGCGATCGCGACCAGCCGCTCGGTCTCCGCCTGCTGCCCGGCGTCGTGGCCTGCGTGCACGGCGGCCCAGCGGGCGAGCGCCGAGCGGTGCAGGAAGGTCATGGCGTAGGCCGAGGCCAGGCCCTTCAACAGCCGCCCGTGGTGCGAGCGGTGGGCGTTGACCGGGATGCGCTCGCCCGCGCGGGGCCCGCTGACCTGCCGCTGGTCGCCGTAGCGGACGGCTATGGCGAGCGCGGCCCGGGTCGCGCCGACGGCGGCGCCGCTCATGCACAGCTTGCCCATCGTGACCCGGCCGATGGACTGCAGGAACCTCTTGCGACGGTTGCCGAGGCTGCTGTGGAAGCGGCCGTCGGCGTCCAGACGGCCGTGCTCGGACTCCAGCAGGGCGTCACGTGGCAGCAGCACCCGGTCGAACGCGGTCAGGCAGTGGTCCACCGGGGCGCCGGTGCGCAGGGGCAGCCGGCGGACCCGCACTCCCGGCAGCAGGCCGCGCTCGTCGCTCAGCGGGGTCAGGAACAGGAAGACGCCCTCGTCCCGGCCCTCGACGATGAGGCGGGCGGCCACCACGGCACTCTTGGGCCCGCCGGTCATGCTGGTGTTGGGCATGAACTTCTGTGCGCCCACGTGGGGGGTGTTCAGCACGAATCCGCCGGTGGCCGGGTCCAGTTCGGCGGTGGTCGCCAGGGCCGAGGCGTCGTTGCCGTGGTCCAGCTCCGTGCACAGGAACGTGCCGGTGCGCCGCAGGGTCGCGAAGTCGGACAGGTCCCGGCGCCCGGCGCCCTCGTGATCGAGCAGACTGCCGAGGAAGAGGTTGTAGTGGATGCTCGCCACCGTGCACAGGCCCCCGCCGCCGTCCACGATCGCCGCCCACTCGTGCAGCCCCGCCAGCAGCTGCGGGTCGTCCGCCAGCGGCTCGGCCCCTCCGGCCGTGTCGTTCACCAGCCGCAGCCACTCGTAGGAGAGGGCGGCGCGCTCGGCGGGTCCGAGGCCGGGACGGTGGCGGAACGTGTCCTTCGAGATGAGGTCGCGCCACATCCCGTGGATGTGCTCCCGGTCGTCGCCGTCGAAGAGGAGCCGGGCCAACTCGCCGGACACGGCGCCGGAGAACGCTCCGCCGGGTCCGGCATGCAGTCCGTCGGCCCGGAACGTGTCCGGACCAAGTGTCTGATCCGTGTCGAAGTGCTCGATCTCCGGCAAAGAGGGGAGATGTACCTGGGGTGTCAGAAGGGTCATGGCCCTCTCCCGTCGTCGCTGAACCGGAAGGGTGTGGATGCGCAGAGTCAGAAGATACGGACCTCCCGGTTTGCTTATCAAGCCAAATTTCTGCCAACGGTGGCCGAACTTCGGTGTCTTGGGGACACTCCCCGGCCTCAGAAGTAAGCGCGATGCTCAACTCCGGTCCGGTCCGGCGGACTTCCCTGAACCGGCAGATGCTGCGGGAACGTTGAGATACCGGGCGACAGGTTTTATTGTGGCGGTCAGCGACGGCTCGGCGAGTTCCCGCGTACCTGGTGAGGAGGGGCGCATTCACATGGTTGAAAGGCCATCTTCCGAGGTGGCAGGATACGTACCTGTCGGTTTCTTTTTGTGGCCGACCGGTCCGTGAAGCCAGTGCGGAGGATGTGCCGTGGCCCTGCAGGAACGAGCGATCAGGACGAGGCGCAACATCCTGGTGGCAGCCGCCGACGTGTTCGCCGACGTCGGCTACGAGGCGGCGACCATCTCGGAGATCCTCCAGCGGGCGAACGTCACCAAGGGCGCCCTCTACTTCCACTTCTCCTCCAAGGAACAGCTCGCCCAGGCGGTCCTGACCGACCAGTTGAAGTCGGTGCCGGAATCGCCGCCGCGGGAGCTGGTGCTCCAGGAGGGACTGGACGCCGGCTTCCTCCTCGCTCATCTGCTCGGCTCGGGCGACCCCATGGTGCGCGGCAGCATCCGCCTCACCGTGGACCAGGGGTCACCGCACGACGGGCTGGACCGGCGGGTGCCGATGGCCTCCTGGGTCGACTACAACGCCGCACTGCTCGAACGGGCGAAGGCGAACGGGGAGGTGCTGCCCCAGGTCGACGTGGACGCCGCGGCGAAGGCCTTCGTGGCCGCGTTCACCGGGGCGCAGGTGCTGTCCAAGATCATGAACAACCATGCCGACCTGATGGAACGCGTGGTCGACCTCTACCGGCACCTGATGACCAGCATCGCGGTCCCCGCGGTGCTGGTGCGCCTGGACATGTCGCTCGACCGGGGCCGACGCGTCCACGAAGAGGCCATGGAGCTGAGCGCGGAACCACAGGAGGCGCCGGCCGCCGGCTGAACGAGGTCTCTCCGCGGACCACGGACACCGGCACCGCCTGGAGCCGGGGAAGCGGACATCGCTGCCATGGGCACGTCGCAACGCCACAACGTGATGCAGAACCGACCCAGGGAGCACATCGATGGAAGAGACCGCCTGCCCTTACGCCCTCGACCTCACCGGCCAGGACCACCTGGGGGAGGCCGCGATGCTGCGTGCCCAGGGCCCCGCGGTCCGGGTGGAGCTGCCCGGAGGCGTGCTCGCCTGGGCCGTCGTCCGGCAGAGGTACGTGGAGCAGCTGCTGACCGACCCGCGCGTCTCGCGCAGCGCCCGCCTGCACTGGCCGCCGTTCATCGAGGGGAAGATAACGCAGGAGTGGCCCCTCTACCCATGGGTGGCGAACGAGAACATGCTGTTCGCCTACGGGGAGCACCACACCAGGCTGCGCCGGCTCGTCGCCGGCGCGTTCACCGCGCGACGCTCCGAGGCGCTGCGCCCCCGGGTGCAGGAGCTGTCGGCCGAACTGCTGGGCACACTGGCGGCCCTCCCGCCCGGCACCCCGGTCGACCTGCGCACCGCGTACGCGGAGGTGCTGCCGCTGCGGGTCATCTGCGAGCTGTTCGGCGTGCCGCAGGGTGCCGAGACGGACGCGCTGTCCGCGGCGTTGAGCACGGTGTTCAGCTCCACCGTCAGCGGCCAGGAGATGGAGGCCGCCCGGCTGGAGGCATTCGGTCGGCTCGCCGCACTGGTCAAGGCCAAGCGGGAGCGGCCCGGTGACGACCTCACCAGCTCCCTGATCGCGGCCCGGGACCAGGGGGACCGGCTCACCGAGGACGAACTGCTCGGGTCCCTCTTCATGTTCATCGCGGCGGGACAGGACACCACCGCCACCCTCATCACCAACGCGGCCGGCGCGCTGCTGACCTGCCCCGAGCAGCTGGCGCATCTGCGCGCGGGCCGGGCGACCTGGGCGGACGTGGTCTCCGAGACCATGCGGGTGCACACGCCCGGTGCCTACGCCCCGATGCGGTTCGCGGTCGAGGACATCGACCTCGACGGGGTGCGGATCAGCAAGGGCGACTGCATCCTCGTCAGCTTCGCGGCCGGCGGCCACGAGACCGACCGGCACGGCCCGGACGCGGACCGCTTCGACCTGCTGCGCGGCGGCGACCGGGACATCCTCGGCTTCGGCCACGGAACCCACCGCTGCCTCGGCGCACCGCTCGGGGAGATCGAGGCCGCCTCCGCTCTCGCCGAGCTGTTCGACCTGTTCCCTGATGTGCGGCTGGCCTGCGCCCCCGAGGAGTTGGCCCCGCTGCCGACCTTCATGCTCAACGGATTCCGGTCGCTGCCCGTGCTGCTGCGTCCGTCGGTGTCCTGAGCGCGCGGGCGGACATGTCCGCCGGAAGTCCGCCGCCCGTCGCGGGCGGCGGACTTCCTTGTGCACCAAGGGAGCGGAGCCACGTCCTTCATCCGGACTTCTCGCATCCGTAAGCCAAACCAAGCACGCGGTTTGCTTCATGGCCGACGAGGTGCCAGGTCACTCCGACGCAGGAATGTGCCTGGTCCCCGGTGTTTTCGGCCTGGTGGTCCGTCAGGCCTTGCCGCACCGCGCCCACATAAACATACTGAACATGCGGTTATTAGAGGAGGGCGTCATGGTCAAGCAGGTACGGGCGGTTCGCACACGGCAGGCCCTCGTCCGCGCGGCGGCGGAAGCCTTCGCCCACGACGGATACGCGCGCGCGTCCCTGCCTGCGATCAGCAGGCGGGCCGGGGTGAGCGCCGGCGCGCTGCACTTCCACTTCCCGAGCAAGGACGCTCTCGCGAGCGAGATCGAGTGCGCGGCGGCGCGCACGGTGGAGGAGATGACCACGCACTGCCGGGCCACGGGCGGCAGTGCGCTGGGGGCACTCGTTTCCGCGATCCGCCAACTGGTGGTCGCGTTAGCGGCCGATCCGGTCATGCGGGCCGGGCTGGCGCTCAGCGGCGACCCCGCACGCGACGGCGGGACCGCGGTGGTGGACTCGTGGCACGGCTGGGTGCGTGAAGTGATCGGTCAGGCGCAGGAGGCGGGAGAGCTGACGGACGACCTCTCGCCCGAGTGCGTGGCCGGAGCCGTGGTGGCGGCGACGGTCGGCTTCGAGGTCCTCGGCAGCGGGGACCGGGACTGGCTGCCGAAGGACCGCATGGTGGAGTTCTGGACCTGTCTGCTGCCGCGGCTGGCCACCGTGCCCGGACCGGACTTCACCCGGGTGCTGGAGAGCGAGGCGACCGGCGACCGGGACGCCGAGAACAGCATGGCGGGTCTGTAGGACGGCCCAGCCCTGCAGAGCAGGCGGCTCGGCGGCGCACTGTTGCCGCGCGCGTGACGCGTGCCATACCCGGACTGGGGAACTCGGCGCCTCGTCGGCCCGACTCCTGAAGCGCTACGGCTCCGACCAGGTGATGCCGTACGACGTGATCTGGAGACGCGCTTGATGGACGAGTCCCGTCAGTCCCCCTCCGGCGCGGGCGCGGTGCTGCGCACAGCGGTGCCCCCGCCCGCCCTCTGCGGATTCCTTCCGTTGCTGGCCCTGCTGTTCGCGCTGTCGTACGCCGTCGGCGCCGCGGCCGGACCCGTCGCCCCCGGCATGCACGGCACCGGCGTCGGCGTCGGCACCGGCCCTGGCGGCGGAGGCATCGACGACGGCGGCGACATGGGGCGGATGCACGGGGGAAGCCACTGATGGGCGCGGAACCCGCGGTCGCGGACCTGACGAGCACCGATCCGGCAACCGTCGACCCGGCGACCACCGATCCGGCAACCGTCGACCAGGCGACCACCGACCTGACCGTGGGCGGGATGACCTGTGCGGCCTGTGTGAAGCGCGTCGAGAAGAAGCTCGGCCGACTCGACGGGGTCACGGCGGTCGTCAACCTGGCGACCGGGCGGGCCCGCGTGAGCCACCCGGCGCGGATCAGTCCCGAGGAACTCGTCGCGGCCGTCGAGCAGGCCGGGTACACGGCAGAGATCCCGCAGCGACCCGAGAAGCGGCTGCGCGAGCGTGGGGGAGGAGCGGGCCCGGAGGAGGAAGCACGGCAGGAGGCACGGCAGGAGCGTGACCGGCTCCTGGTCACCGCGCTGCTCGCGCTGCCCGTTCTCGTCCTGTCGATGGTGCCCGGCCTGCAGTTCCGCAACTGGCAGTGGCTGTGCTTCGTACTGGCCGCCCCGGTGGCCGTGTGGGGGGCCTGGCCCTTCCACGAGCGGGCGGTGCGCGGGCTGCGGCACTCGGCGGCCACCATGGACACCCTCGTCTCCCTGGGCGTGCTGGCCTCCTTCACCTGGTCGGCGTACGCGCTGTTCCTCGGCGGAGCCGGGGATCCCGGCATGCGGATGCCGTTCACCCTGCTGCCCTCCGCATCGAGCGGTGCCGCGCATCTCTACCTCGAAGCGGCCGTCGGCGTACCGCTGTTCGTGCTGGCGGGCCGCTTCCTGGAAGCACGGGCCCGGCATGGGACCGGGTCCGCACTGCGGTCGCTCGCGGAACTCGCCGCCAAGGAGGTGGCGGTGCGCGAGGACGGCACGGAACGACTCCTTCCCATCGAGGAGCTGACGGTCGGACAGGTCTTCGTCGTGCGGCCGGGAGAGCGGGTCGCCACCGACGGTCAGGTGGTGGAGGGCAGTTCCGCGGTGGATCTGTCCCTGGTCACCGGAGAGAGCGCGCCCGTCGAGGCCGGGCCGGGCTCCGCGGTGACCGGCGGGGCCCTCAACACCGGCGGACTGCTGCTCGTACGGGCCACGGCGGTCGGCGCCGACACCCGACTCGCCCGGATCACCGAGCTGGTGACGGAGGCGCAGGCGGGCAAGGCACGGGCGCAGCGGCTGGCCGACTCGGTCGCCGGTGTCTTCGTGCCGGTCGTGCTCGCACTGGCCGTCACGGCGCTCGGGTTCTGGCTCGGTGCGGGCGCCGATCCGCAGGCCGCCGTCACGGCCGCGGTGGCCGTCCTGGTGGTGGCGTGCCCGTGTGCGCTGGGCCTGGCGACCCCGACCGCGCTGATGGCGGCCACCGGCCGAGGAGCCCAACTGGGTGTCCTGGTGGGCGGCCCGCAGGCCCTGGAGGGGCTGCGGCACATCGACACGGTCGTCCTGGACAAGACCGGCACCCTCACCTTGGGCCGGATGAGCGTCGCCAGGGTCACCGCCGTACCCGGCGGGCTCGGAAGTGACGCGGCGCTGCGGCTGGCCGCCGCGGTCGAACAGGGCTCGGAGCATCCCCTCGGCCGGGCCGTCACCGCTCACACCCCCGGCCCGCTTCCGGCCGTGAGCGGCTTCCGGGCGGAGGCCGGCCGGGGCGTGCGCGGACGGGCCGAGGGGCGGCTGGTCGAAGTCCTGGCCCCCGACGACCACTTGCCCACGACGCTGGCCGAGGCGCTGCCGGTGGCGGAGGCCGCCGCACACACGCCGGTCCTGGTCCGCGTGGACGGGATCGCCGAGGCGCTGATCGAGGTCGGTGACGTCGTACGGCCCGGGGCCTACCGGGCGGTCGACCGGCTGCGGCGCCTCGGCGTACGGCCGGTGCTCGCCACAGGCGACCGCGAGGCACCCGCGCGGGCCGTCGCCACGGAGCTGGGCATCGAGGAGGTGCACGCCCGCTGCACACCCGAGGACAAGGCGTCCCTCGTACGAGACCTCCAGCAGCGGGGCCATCGGGTCGCCGTCATCGGGGACGGTGTGAACGACGCGGCCGCGCTGGCCGCCGCCGACCTGGGCATCGCCATGGGCGGCGGCACGGACGCCGCCATCGGCGCGGCGGACGTGACCCTGGTGCGCGGGGACATCGAGGTCCTCGCGGACGCGGTCCGCCTGGCCCGGCGCACCCTGGGCACCATTCGGGCCAACCTCGCCTGGGCCTTCGGATACAACCTCGTGACGGTGCCGCTCGCCCTGGTGGGCCTGCTCACCCCGATGGTCGCCGCGGCGGCGATGTCGGTCAGTTCGCTGCTGGTGGTGGGCAACAGCCTCCGGCTGCGCACCTGGCAGCCGTCCTCTGCCGGGAGGCGTACCCGATGACCGAGCAGAGCCCGTGGCGTCCCACCCGGCGCCGGCTGACCGACACCCTCCTCGCGGCCCTCGCACCCGTCACGGCGGGCAGCCTGGCCCTCGGCGGCCTGACCACATGGGTCGGCGCCGGGAAGGCGGGCAGCCCGGCCCGCGTCACCGTCTCGAAGGCGCGGGTCCTCCTGCCGTACGGCGGCACGAGGGAGACGGCCGCCTTCTTCGACCTCTCCAACGCCGGCGGCGCCGACGACCGGCTGGTCGAGGTCACGTCCTCCCGAACCGGCGGCCGGATCACACTCAGCCGGCACCGCAGCACCGGCTCGGGAGCCGCCGCCAAGACCGACACCGACTCGGCGGTCGTCCCCGCGGGCCGCACCCTGTCCATGTCGCCGCACGGTCTGGACGTGAACCTGCGGGCCGGGGCCGGGTGGCGCACCGGTGACCTCGTGCCGTTCACACTGCACTTCGAGCACAGCGGGGCCGTCGAGGCGCTCGCAGTGGTGATTCGCCCCGGCTGACGGCGGTCCCGGCCTCCCCTCGGATGTCGGATCGAACGCGTCACCCGTTCCCGCCATTTGAGGTGTTCTGGATCACATCACGCCGGTTGAGTGACACGGCGGGGGAAATTCCGTACCGACGGATGATGACGGACAGCCAGATGCGAGGATGAGACGCCATGACAGCAGGGTGGTGTTCTCGCACAGTACGGGCCGCGGTGTTCGCGGCCGTCTGTGTGGTGCTCGCCGCCCTGGGCCACGTCATGATGTCGGGTCAGCACGTGCCCGGGTGGGCACTGGCCGCAGGCCTGGCCGTGACCGGTGCCGCAGGCTGGTCCCTGGCGGGCCGTGAGCGCGGGCTCCCGCTGGTAGTGACCGTGGTGGTCGCCGCCCAGGCGGCGCTGCACGAGGCGTTCTCGTTCGCCCAGTCGGCCTGCGCCGACACGGCCTCCACGCCCATGACGTCGATGCCCATGGGCTCCATGCCCATGGGCTCCATGGGGCACATGGACATGAGCGGCACGGATCACCTGGGGCACATGGGGCACTCCATGGGCGACGGCTCGTCGTCCTTCGGAATGCTCGCCGCCCACCTCTTCGCCGCCCTGCTGTGCGGTCTGTGGCTGGCGTACGGCGAGCAGGCAGCGTTCCGCATCCTGCGGGCCGCGGCCGCACGGCTCGCGGCACCGCTGCGGCTGCTGCTCGCCCTGCCCGACACGCCGGTCCGGCCGCGGCCGCGCGTCCGCCGGCGTCGCTCGCGGCGTGCGCCGCGGCTGCTTCTCCTCGTCCACTCGATCATCTCGCGGGGTCCGCCCGCCGGGGTCGCTGTCGCCTGACGACAGCCGGTTTCCCGAGGCCGCCCCGTGCGCCTCGGGCCTCGGCCGTACGCCCGCGCCACGCCGTACCCCCGCGTGAGCGCCCGTAGGGCCCATTCCCCTCTCACCGGACCGCCGGCACCCGATCGTGCCCGCGGCCCGGATCCCGGATGACCCGAGAAGGACACCAGGTGATCACTCCTGCCCTGCCCACCTCGCCCGAAGACAGCACCGTCGACGGCAAAACGGTGTCGACCGACGAGTCGATCACCGCGTGGGCCCTTGCGGCCCGGGGCGGCGACCCCCGTGCCGTGGAGCGTTTCGTGCGCGCGCTGCACCGCGACGTCCTGCGCTACGTCGCCCATCTGTGCGCCGACCCCCAGGCCGTGGACGACCTGGCGCAGGACACCTTCCTGCGGGCGCTCGGCAGCCTGCACCGCTTCGAGGGCCGTTCCTCGGCCCGCGCCTGGCTGCTGTCCATCGCCCGCCGCGCCGTCATCGACAGCTACCGGTACGCGGCCGCCCGGCCCCGGCTGTCCGACGTCCCGGACTGGCAGACGGCCGTGGAACGGGCCCAGCCGCGCGACCTGCCCGGCTTCGACGAGGGCATCGCCCTGCTGGATCTGCTGGCCGCCCTGCCGGACGAGCGCCGCGAGGCATTCGTCCTCACCCAGTTGGCCGGTCTGCCGTACGCGGAGGCGGCCGCGGCGAGCGGCTGTCCGGTGGGCACCGTGCGCTCCCGTGTGGGGGGGGGGGGGGGGGCGCGGAGCGATCTGATGGAGGAGGGGGGGGGCGCCCACGAACACAGGGCAGGGGGGGGGGAAGCGACAGCCGTCGTGGTGGAACTAATTCGCCGTGAGGGTGCCGGTACCTGCCGGCACCCTCGGCTTCGGCTGTCTCGATCGGGCGGGAACTCCAGGCATCTCCGCCCCGACTACTGGACCGGGCGACGGACGTTCGCCCGAGTACCAAGTGGACCTGGAGACATTCGATGCGTGTGCGTGTGTGGGGCGGTACCGCGGCCCTCGTGCTCGGCGGCCTGCTGACGGCGGGCTGTGGCGGCGGGAAGGAAGCGGCGGACGAGAGCGCGGGCAAGGCCGTCTCCGGCGGCTATCCGGTGTCGGTCACCGACTGCACGGGCGCCAGGACGACGTTCTCCGCCGCACCCAAGAGGATCGTCACCAGCAACGCCTCCGCCCTGGAGCTGCTGCTCCGCCTCGGGGCGGGGGACCGCGTGATCGGCACCGGCTTCCCGCCCGGCAAGGGCAGCCTGCCGCGCGATCTCGCCGCGAGGGCGCGGAAGGTCGAGGTGCTCAGTGAGAGCGTCATCCCCAAGGAGAAGCTCCTCGGATCCGGCGCCGATCTGTACCTGGACACCTTCGCCTCCATGGGCGGCATGGGCGGCGAGGGCATGGGGGACGCGCCCACCGAGGAGGAGTTCCGGGCGGCCGGGATCAAGCACATCCACCTGAAGTCCACGGCCTGCGCCGCCGGTAGCAGGACCCCGGTCACCGACCTGTCGGCGGTCGAGGCCGACATCACCTCCCTCGGCGCGGTCACCGGCACGAGTGCCAGGGCCGAGGAACTCGTCACCGGGATGCGGCAGAAGGTGGCCGCCGTCCGGAAGGCGGCCGGCAGCAGGCCGGAGAGTGCTCGGCCGACGTACTTCTTCTTCGACTACGACGCCGGCACCAAGCAGCCCACCGTCACCTGCAACCGCCAGATCGCCAACGCGGTGATCACCCTGGCCGGCGCACGCAACGTCTTCGCCGACTGCGACGGCGACTTCAAGCAGGTCGGCTGGGAGGACGTGATCTCCAGGAACCCGGACTGGATCCAGCTCGGGGTGCGCGACCGGGGCAGCGACGCGGCCGACGAGAAGGCCTTCGACGAGGCGGAGAGCTGGCTGAGGTCCAATCCGGCCACCAAGGGGCTGAAGGCGGTGAAGGAGGGCCACTTCGTGCGCGTGGGCTCCGAGCAGACCACCATCGCCGGGGTGGAGAACGCCGACACGGTCGAGGCGATCGCCCGGGCCCTCCACCCCGGGAAGGTCCGTTGACGGTGCTGTCCACGCCGACCGCGTCCCGCCGTACGCGGACGCAGACGCGGACTCTTCCCGTGGTGCCGCTCGCCCTGGTCCTCGGCGCGGCGCTACTGGCCGCGCTGACCGCGGCCGTCGCCTGGGGCTCTACCTCCATCGCGCCGGGCGAGGTGTGGAGCGTGGTGTGGCACCGGCTGTCCGGTGACGCGCCGCGGCCGGGCACCGACGACCTCATCGTGTGGCAACTACGCGTCCCGCGCGCCCTGTTGGCGGCACTCGTCGGCGCAGGCCTCGGTCTCGTCGGTACAGCGGTGCAGGCCCTGGTGCGCAACCCGCTGGCCGACCCGTACCTGCTGGGCATCTCCAACGGCGCCTCGCTCGGCGCGGTCGCCGCCCTCGTGCTCGGACTCGGTGCGGGCGGAGCGCTGGGCCTCGGTCTGTCCGGCGCGGCCTTCGCCGGAGCGCTGGCCACCTTCGCCCTGGTCTGGGCGGTGGCCCGGCGCGGCGGCGGCTTCGCGCCGCTCAGACTGGTGCTGGCCGGCGTGGCCGTCGGCCAGTTCCTGTCCGGCTTCACCAGCTACCTGGTGCTGCGGGCCGGGGACGAGCAGCAGACGCACGGCGTCCTGTTCTGGCTCATGGGCAGCCTCGGCGGAGCGAGTTGGCAACTGCTCGCCGTGCCCGCGGTGACCGTGCCGATCGCCCTGCTGTGGCTGCAGGCCCGCGCCCGCGGGCTGAACGCCCTGCTGATGGGCGACGAGACGGCCGCCGGACTCGGCATCGACGTCGGGCGCCTGCGCCGCGAGCTCTTCACGGTGACCAGCGTGCTGACCGGTGTCCTGGTCGCGGTCTCCGGTGCGATCGCCTTCGTCGCGCTGATGGTCCCGCACGTGTGCCGTCTGCTCGTCGGCGGCGACCACCGGCGCCTGCTGCCCGTCTCCGCGCTGTGCGGTGCCCTGCTGCTGGTCGTGGTCGACATCGTCTGCCGGACTGCCATGGACACGCAGGAGCTGCCGGTCGGCGTGGTGACGTCGCTGCTCGGAGCCCCCGCGCTCCTGTACCTGCTGGACCGGCGCCTTGGGAGCGGCAGTTGAGGATCGACATCGAGGACCTGCACGTCGCCTACGCCGGGCGCACGGTCGTGGCGGGTGCCCGGCTCATCGCCGGCCAGGGCGAGATCACCGGCCTGGTCGGCCCGAACGGCAGTGGCAAGTCGACGCTCCTGCGCACCGTCTACCGGCACCTGCGACCCGCCGCGGGGCGGGTGCTGCTGGCCGGCACCGACCTGCGCGACCTGACCCCCGTCGAGTCGGCCCGGCACATCGCGGCCCTCCCGCAGGAGCGCGGCAGCGACTTCGAGCTGAGCGTGCGCGAGGTCGTGGCCATGGGCCGTACGCCCTACAAGCGTGCATTCGCCGGAGAGGACGCCGCGGACCGGGACATCGTCCTGCGGGCACTCGCCGACGTCGGCATGGCGGAGCACGCCGGACGCCGGTTCACGGCCCTGTCCGGCGGCGAGCGTCAACGGGTGCTGCTGGCCCGCGCGTTCGCCCAGGACCCGGACGTGCTGGTGCTGGACGAGCCGACCAACCATCTCGATGTCCGGCACCAGGTCGAACTGCTCGCCCTGCTGCGCGCCCGGCGCCGTACGACCCTGGTGTCGCTGCACGACCTCAACGCGGCCGCCTCCGTGTGCGACCGGCTGCATGTGCTGCACGCCGGAGCCGTGGTCGCCTCGGGGCCGCCGCGCGACGTCCTGACCCCGGCGCTGATGGCCGAGGTGTTCGGCGTGCGGGCGGCCGTCGTCGACCACCCCCTCACCGGCGACCCGCTGATCGCCTTCGACCATCGCGCCGGGAACTCCGAGGCCGTTCGCCCCGACTTGTGGGACGAGGCCGCCGACCGGCGGTCCATGTGCGAAGGGTGAGGGGCAAAAGGGTGACACACGAGGGGCCCGGCCCGGAACAACCCGGTGACATACCCGGCGGTGCGGACCGCTGGCCGCTGGTGGGGCTGGCGGGCCTGCTGTCGTTCGTGGCGATGCTCGACATGAACATCGTCAACGTGGCCCTCGCGGACATCGCCGACGGCCTGCGGGTGTCCTCGGCGACCGCCCAGTGGGCCGTACTCGGCTACCAGCTCCCCGTGGTGGCGCTGCTGTTGCCCGCCGGGCGTTGGCTGGACGGGGTGAGCCTGCGCCCGGCCGTGCTGTCCGCCACGGCGGGCTTCGCCCTGTGCAGTGCGCTCGCGGCCCTCGCGCCCTGGGCGGTCTGGCTGGTCGCCGCCCGCCTCGCCCAGGGCGCCTTCGCCGCCGCGCTGTTCGTCCTGATGCCGGTCCTCGCGATCCGCTCCGTACGGCCCGAGGCACGCGGCCGGGCCATGAGCGTGCCCGCGACCCTGGGCCCGCTGGGCGCGGTCACCGGACCGGCCGTGGGAGGTCTGCTGCTGGACCACTTCGGCTGGCACTCCGTGTTCCTGGTGAAGCTCCCGTTCTGCGCGCTCGCACTGGTGGTGGCGTGGCACGCGCTGCCGCGCGAGGGACGGCTGCGCCTGCCCGGCCGACGCGAGTCGGCGGACGCGCTCCTGGTCGCGGGCGGCGTGGCCGTGCTCCTGCTGGCGCTGACCCTGGCTGCGGACACGGACACCCCGGCGTGGCTGCTGCTCGCGCTCGCCGCCCCACCGCCGGTGTGGTGGTGGCTGCGCGGCCCCGGCGGCCGTCCGGTGGCCGACGTGCTGCGGGCCTCGGCGCTGCTGCGGCCGCACGGCGCCGTGCTGGCCCTCGCGACCGGCTTCGCCGCCCTGCACTATGTCGTCGCCCTGCACCTTCGGCGCGTGGACGGTGTAAGCGCCACGGCCACCGGCCTCACGGTCCTCGCCTTCCCGCTCGCCATGGGTCTGGCCGGACCGCTCGGCGGGCGCCTGGCGGATCGGTACGGTGCCCGTCCGGTCGCCGTGACCGGAGCCGTGCTCACCGCGTCCGGCCTGCTGTGGTGCGTGCCGCTGGGCGACGGCTGGTCACTGCTGGACGTGGCCTGGCGGCTGGCGCTCGCCGGCCTCGGCATGGGCCTGAACGGCGGACCGGCCCAGGCCCTGGTCATGGGCGCCGCCCCACCGGACCGGACGGCCACCGTCGGGTCCACGGTGCAGCTCGCCCGCAGTCTCGGCTTCACGCTCGGCCCCGCGCTGGCCACCACCGCCTGGACCCTGGCCGGTGCCCGGGCCGGACTGTACCTGGCCGCCGTCGCCGCCTGCCTCGCCGTACCGCTGCTCGCCCGGCCCGGCCGACGGCCCACCGCCCTCTCCGAGAAGTCCGCCGACTCCGTTTCCCCCTGACCGGGAGGAGCCCAGTCCCCATGCTCACTCGCCCTGGGCCGGCGCCCTGCCGCTCTCCCTGAGATGACCACCGACCTGGTCTCCACCTGTCCCGGGAGCCGACCGGTGCTCGCCCGGCCCGGCCGGCCCCGGCCACCGACCCGGCATCTCCCTGACAAGGAGCTGCTCCGACGCTCGCCCTGCCCGGTCTGCATCCCGTGACCGTCCCGAGAAGACCGCCCCCGGCCTCCTCCTGTCCCGGGAGCCGACCTGCGCTCGCCCTGCCCGTACGGCCTCGGTCGCCGTCCCGGAGAAGGAACACCGACCCGATGCCTCCCTGACCAGGAGCCGCTCCGACGCTCGCTCCGCCCGGTCGGTACCCCGTAACCGTCCCCGACAAGACCGCCTCCAGCCGCCCCCTGAAGCCCAGGAGCCGACCTGTCCGGCCGACGCCCCGCCCCGCCCCTCCCCTCCCTGACCAGGAGCCGACTCACGCTCACCCGGCCCGGCCGGCACCCCGCCGCCCTCCCCGAGAAGACCACCGCCCCCACCGCCCCCATTTCCCCCTGACACAGGAGCCGTCCCCATGTGCGGAATCACCGGCTGGGTGTCCTTCCACAGCGACGCCCGCACGCAGACCCCGGTCATCGAAGCCATGATCGCCACCCTCGCCCCGCGCGGCCCCGACGCCGGAGGCGTATGGCTCGGTGAGCGGGCCGCGATCGGCCACCGGCGGCTGGCCGTGATCGACCTCGAAGGCGGCGTCCAGCCGATGACCGAGAGGCCCGACGAGCCGACGATCGTGCTGAGTTACAGCGGCGAGGTCTACAACCACCACCAACTGCGTGCCGAGTTGCGCCGCAGAGGACATGTCTTCCGCACCCGCAGTGACACCGAGGTGGTGCTGCGCGCCTACGCCGAATGGGGCGAGGCGGTGGCCGAGCACCTGGAGGGCATGTTCGCGTTCGCCGTGTGGGACGAGCGCGAGCAGCGGCTGCTGCTGGTGCGGGACCGGCTCGGCGTCAAGCCCCTCCACTGGGCCGCCGTCGACGGCGGCCTGGCCTTCGCCTCCGAGCCGAAGGCGCTCTTCGCCCACCCGGAGATACGGCCCCGGGTCGACGCGGACGGGCTGCGGGAGGCGTACAGCCTGCTGTTCAACACCGGACCGACGGTGTGGTCCGGGGTACGGGAGGTCGAGCCTGGCGGGCTTCTCCTCCTGGACCGGGACGGCATCCGTGAGCGCCGCTACTGGCAGCTGGAGGCGGCCGCGCCCCACACCGACGACCGGGACGCGACCGTCGAGCGGATACACGAGCTGGTCGGCGCCGCAGCGCGTGGCCAGCTGGAGGCCGACGTCCCGCTGTGCAGCCTGCTCTCCGGAGGGCTCGACTCCACCGTCCTGACCGCCCTGCTCGCCGCTGAACTCCGTTCGCGGCAGGGGCCCGAAGCCCGGATCCGCTCCTACGCGGTCGACTACAGCGACCAGGCCGTCGAGTTCACCGGCGACGTCCTGCGCACCGGCCACGACACCCCGTACGCCGTCGAAGCGGGTGCCTTCATCGGCACCGACCACAGTACGGTCGTCCTCGACCCGCGCGCGCTCCTCGACCCCGGGCACCGGACGGCGGTCGTCGTCGCCCGGGACTCGCCGATCGGCGTCGGCGACATGGACACCTCGCTGTATCTGCTGTTCGGCGAGATTCGGCGGCACTCCACCGTCGCCCTGTCCGGCGAGGCCGCCGACGAGGTCTTCGGCGGCTACCCCTGGTTCCACAGTCCCAGGGCGCTGGCCGCAGACACCTTCCCCTGGCTGCTGGTGACCGGCGACGAGGCCGCGATGCCGCTCAACCCCGAACTCGACCTGCGCATCGCCGAGTTCCGCGACGACACCTACCGCACCGCCCTGGCCGCCGTACCCCACTTCGACGGCGAGACCCCCGCCGAGCACCGCCTGCGCGAGCTGCAGCACCTGTCCCTGACCCGCTGGCTGCGCCAACTCCTGCACCGCAAGGACCGGTTGAGCATGGCCCAGGGCCTGGAGGTGCGGGTGCCGTACTGCGACCACCGGCTCGTCGAGTACGCCTTCACCACGCCGTGGGCCCTGCAGAGCCACGACGGCAGGGAGAAGAGCCTGCTGCGCGCGGCGGGAGCCGGCCTCGCCCCGGACTCGGTGCTCCACCGGCCCAAGAACCACTACCCGGCCACCCACCACCCCAACTACAACCGCGGCCTGCAGCAGCTGGCCCGCGACGCCCTCGCCGCCGAGCAGGTCCGCGCCCTCACCGACGAGACCCGCCTCAAGCCCTGCCTGGACACACCGCCAGACCGGCTGGAGTGGGGCCACCGACTGCGTCTGGAACGCGTCGTCGACCTGGCCCTGTGGCTGGACCACTACCGCCCCGAACTCGCCCTCTGAGGAGCATCCGTGACGACTCTGCCCGACCCGGTCCCCCTGATGGGCTGCCCCTACAAGAGAAACCCCTACCCCCTCTACGAGCAGATGCGCGAAGCCGGCCCGGTCCACCGCGTCCTCTTCCCCAGCGGCGTACACGCCTGGCTGGTGACCGGCTACGACGCCGCCCACTCGGCCCTCGGCGACGACCGGCTCGGCAAGAACCACGACCGGGGCAACGACCGCTGGCGCGCCCGCGCCTCGATCATGCCCGAGCCGCAGCACTCCCGGCTTCAGGTCCATCTCCTTCACCAGGACCCGCCGGAGCACACCCGCATGCGGCGCCTCGTCACCGACGCCTTCACGCCGCGCCGCATCGAGAGCCTGCGCCCCCGCTTCCAGGAACTGGCCGACGCACTCGTGGCCGCGCTGCCCGAGACCGGTCCCGCGGACCTCGTCAGCGGCTTCGCCGCGCCCTTCCCCTTCCAGGTCCTCGCCGAAGTCATCGGTCTTCCGCAGAAGTTGGCGGACCGCTTCGACCGTGACTGGGGAAAGGTCGTCCAGCCCGTCGGACCCACCGACCCCGGGCGGCCCGCGTACGAGGCGCGGCTGCACGGCCTGCAGAGCTACATCGCCGACATCGTGGCCCACAAGCGGGAACACGAGGACGACGACCTGCTCAGCCGGCTCGTCGTGGCCCGGGACCGGGGTGAACTGTCCCAGGAGGAGCTGGACTCCATGATCTTCCAGCTTCTGGTGGCCGGCCAGGAGCCGGTCACCAACCAGATCACCACCGCCCTGATCGCGCTGTTCCGCCACCCGGACCAGCTGGCCCGCCTGCGCGACACCCCGGACCTGCTGCCCCGCGCCGTCGAGGAACTCCTGCGCCACGACAGCGCCTTCGAGCTGACCACCTGGCGCTTCTTCGACCGGGACAGCGACCTGCACGGCACCACGATCCCGGCCGGCGACTCCGTGATCGTCTCCCTGTGCGCCGCCAACCGGGACCCGCGCCGCTTCCCGGCCCCCGACAGCCTCGACCTCGGCCGCAGTCCCAACCCCCACCTCGCCTTCGGCCACGGCGTCCACTTCTGCCCCGGCGCCGCCCTGGCCCGCGCCGAACTCCGGATCGCACTCGGCACGCTGCTCGCCCGGCTGCCCGGCCTGCACCTCGCCGTCGCCGACGAGGACCTCGCCTGGATCCCGGCCGTCCTCGGCCGCGGCACCCACCACCTGCCCGCCGGTTACGACCGACGCCGCTGACCGAGACCCCTCTCCCCAAGGAGTGACATGCTGTTGACGACCGCCTCGCCCACGCGCATCAGCACGGACATCCTGAACCTGCTGCTGCCGTACCACCGCACCACGGACCGTGCCCCCGCCCCCGCCGAGGCGTTCGCGCACCAGCGGCGCCGGATCGCCGGCTTCGTGCGCGCCGGCGCACCCGTCGAGTTCACCCTGCCCGGCTTCCCCTGCAAGTCCCCCAACCCGGCCAAGGTCCTCGGCCACCTGCCCGACCAGGCGGAGCGCCTGTCCCTGTGCTTCCTGAACACCCTGTGCGCCGAGATCGAGCGGATCCACCCGCCCGGCGCCCGGGTGGTCATCTGCTCCGACGGCCATGTCTTCGGCGATCTCGTCCGGGTGCCCGACCGGCACATCGACGCGTACGGCGACGAACTGCGCGCCCTCATCGTCGACTTGGGGCTCGGCAACCTGTCGGTCTTCGACCTACGGGACGTCTACGGCCCTCTTCCGTACGACGTGAAGCGCGCCCATGTGCAGGACCGCTACGCCCCGACGGCCGAGGCCCTGCGCGCCCTGGTCCGGTCCGACGACGCCACCCGCGACCTCTACCGCGGCATCACCCGCTTCCTCGTCGAGGACACCGCCGACTTCCCCGGCACGCGCTCCGCCCTCCAACGCGATTGCCGCCGCCGGGCCTACGACGTCATCCGGCGCAGCCGCGCCTGGGGCGCCCTCATCGCCGAGCACCACCCCCGTGCCGTCCGGCTGTCCATCCACCCGCAGCCCGTCGGCGACGTCAAGTTCGGCATCCGTCTGCTCGACGCCCCGGACGCCTGGACCACTCCGTGGCACTCGGCCGCCCTGCGCCGCACCGACGGCACCTGGACCCTCCTGCCCCGCGAGCGGGCCGCCGGGCTGGGCCGTCTGGTCGACCACGACGACAGACCGAGCCATTTCGAGCAGCACCGATCGCACGTTCCGTAACGTGGGGATCATGACCGGCGAGAGAGATCTGCAGAAGCTGCTGAGCGGGATGCGTCCGGAGCTGAATCCGGGCCGCTACGTGTTCACCACCGTCGAGGGCAATGTGCCCTCCGGCATCACCCCTGTGGTCACGGTCGCCGAACAGGAGGGCCTGACCCTGGTGGCGCGGCTGGACGAGGCGGACGCGGCGGGGCTGGGGTACGACTACGTGGCCGCCTGGATCACCTTGCGCGTGCACTCGGCACTGGAGGCGGTGGGGCTGACCGCCGAGGTCGCGCGGGAACTCGCCGAAGCCGGCCTGAGCTGCAACGTCGTCGCCGGATTCCACCACGACCACCTTTTCGTGCCGTACGAGCACGCTCACCAGGCGGTGGCCGTCCTGGAGGGTCTGGCCCGGCGCTCCGCCTGATCCGGCACCGGGACACGGGGGTGTCCCTGGGGGTCAGGCCGTCTCTCCGGGCCGGGCCGCCGCTGCCAGGCTGGGCTGGAGGCGGCCGGCCGCGTTGATGTGGTCGACGGTCCAGATGACGCGTACCGCCGTGTCGGAGGCCCGCCCGTCGGCGTCCCGCAGGTCGCGGCGGACCGAGTCGACCAGACTCGCCTCGGCCGCGGGGTCGGGCGGCAGCGGATCCCGGACGGCGGAGCGACCGGCCAGGCTGACGGCCAGATCCCGGTACCAGCCGGCCACCCGGCCGGCGGCACTCAGCAGCACCAGGCGTGCCTCGGCGCGGTCCGTGCCCGCGTGCAGCTCGCTCGCGCGCTGCCACAGTCCGAGCACCGCGTCCGCGGCGAGCCGAAGACCCACGATTCCGGTGACCAGGGTCGTCAGGTCGGCCAAGGAGACGGGCTTCGCACCGCGTTCGGCCAGGAAGCTCCTGAACGCGTCGTCGAGCCTGCGCGCCGCGGCCGCCGCCTCGCGGCCCTCCTCCAGCGGAGCGTCCGCCGCCGTGGGCCGGACACCGCACCGGCCCACTGCGTACTCGACGGCCCCGGCCAGATAGCGGGCGCTGTCGGTGTACGCCTCGGCCAGCGCCCGGTCCACGGCGGCCGCGGCACCGCGCGGCCAGAAGAACAGCCCGACCAGCACGCTCACGGCACAGCCGATCCCGATGTCCTGGACCCGCAGCAGCACGATGTGCCAGTCGGGGTGCTGGCCGATGTTGAACAGGATCACCAGGGTGATGGTGAAGGCCGCCTGACCGGCGGCGAAGGACACCGCCGCCGGGGCGATGCCGGCGATCAGCACCGCGACGGGCAGCAGGAACCACAACGCGGTGCCGTGCCGGCCGATGAGCTGCAGCAGCCCGGCGCCGATGACCGAGCCGGCGATCGTTCCGCCCAGCGCCCGGATCGCGTTCTGCCCGGTGCTGAGAGCGTTCGAACGCAGCACCGACAGGGTGCCGAGCAGTACCCAGAACGAGTGCTGCACGCCCGTCAGCACCGCCAGGGTGACCGCGATGCCCAGACCGACCGCGCCCCGGAGACTGTTGTGCAGCCACACCGAGTTGGGCCGCAGGTGTGCGACGGCCCGCTCGCGCGCCGCGGCCAGCGGCCGGCCAGGGCCGCCCGGTTCGAGGCCGAGGAGCCGCTCCGGCCAGTCGCGCCGTTCCGCCGCGGCCGCCAGATCCACGTTGTCCGCGATCTGCAGGGTCGCGAACCCCAGTTCCTGGGCACGGAACGACATGTCGAGGGTCTCCAGGAACGCACGGACCCCCGGCTCCGTACTCGGCCCGGGCAGGTGCACCGGCAGCAGTGCGGTGGCGCTGCGCTCCATCCGGCCGATGGCCGCGCGCAGCCGTGCCGTCCCCGCACGCAGCGCGTCGGGGGAGCCGCGCGGCTCGTCCAGCAGATCGGCGGTCCGTTCCAGCACGGACGCGGCTGCCTGCCGCACCACGAGGGCCCGCGGATCGCAGACCGGGTGGCCGCCCGACGGCGGAGCGCTGTCCGCCACGATCGTGCTGAGCCAGGTCAGTTCGTCGACCAGCCGCACCAGGGCGCGCGAGCCGGCGGACAGCCCGGTGGGCCGGTAGGGGGTCCCGTCGAACGCGGTGCGCAGGTCGGCCGTGGCGACCGCGGTCTCGTCGGCGGTCTCCCGGCACCTGCGCACGCCCGGTGCGTCGGCCCCTGCCGCCAGGTGGGACGCGTCGGTGCGCAGCTGTGCCGCGGCCGCCCGGCACACCCGGGCGGCGGGCGCGCTGAGCGGGTCCGCGGTGGGGCGCGGCCACAGCAGCGAGACGGCGAGCAGTGCGGCGGCCGAGGCGAGTCCCGCGCCGGCGAGCCGCTCGGGCAGCTGCGACAGCGGCGCGGGCGTGGTCACCGGCAGCACGAAGGCGAGGAGCAGCGCCGTCGAGGCGCCGGCGAGCACCGAGCTGACCACCCCCGAGAACAGCACCACGAAGCCGACCACGACGGTGGCGGTGACCGCCACCCAGCCCTCGCGGGCCGCGAGCGTCCCCAGACAGATGAGCAGCAACCAGGCCACCGCGAGCCCCACATGGGCGCGCAACCGCTGCACCATCGGTCCGGTGAACTCGACCAGCAACAGCATCGAGAAGGAGCCGAACGCCGCGAAGGTCGCCATCGCCGACGAGTGGAACGCCTGTGTGCACAGCGCGAACAGCGCCGGCATGACCAGGGCGGTACGGGCCGCCCTGCGCGTGGCGGCCAGCCCCGGGTCGCGCGAGCGCAGCCACGCCGGGATCCTCGTCCACCACCTCGGCATCGGGCCGGCCTCCTGCGCGCTACCAGGTCACCGGCAGGGCCCTCGGCCCGCGGATGAGTCCCTCGCGCTGGAACTCGACCTCGCCGGCGGGTACGGCGAGCCGGACACCGGGGAAGCGGTCGAGCACGGCCCTGATCATGACCTCGGCCTCCATACGGGCCAGCAGAGCCGCCAGGCAGAAGTGGGGGCCGTGCCCGAAGGCCAGGTGCCCGGCACCGTCCCGGTCGAAGTCCAGCACGTCCGGTTCGGGGAAGACCGAGGGATCGCGGTTCGCCGCGACATAGGCGTTGTACACGGCCTCGCCCTTGCGGATGACGTGACCGCCGATCTCCACGTCCTCGGTGGCGATGCGGGGGATCCCGACACCGTTGCGGTGCGGGACGAAGCGGTACAGCTCCTCCACGGCCCCGGGCAGCAGTTCGGGAGCGCTGCGCAGCCGGTCCAGCTGCTCCGGATGGGTCAGCAGCGCGTACATCATCGAGCCGCTGTTGTTGCGCACCGCGTGACCGCCGCTGACGTAGATGGCCATGGCCAGCGAGATCGCCTCCTCGTCGGTGATCTCACCGGCCCGGGCGGCGTGGGCCAGCACTCCCGCCAGGTCGTCGCGGGGTTCGGCGCGGCGGCGTTCGAGCAGGTCGACCACGCGGCTGCGCGTCGTCCGGCGCGCCGCCCGACTGCGTGCGCCGCCGTCCGGGGCCTTGGACAGGAGCGCTTCGGAGTTCCCGGCCCACTCGTGCCAGTCGTCCTCGTCCGCGCCGAGGAAGAAGCAGACGACGGCGATCGGGAAGGGGGTGTGCAGATGCTCCATCAGATCGCCCGGAGAGCCGGCCTGCTCCATCCCGTCGAGCATCCGATGGGCGGTGCGCTCCGCCAGCGGGCGCAGCCTGGCCATGCCCTTGCCGGTGAACGCCCGGGCCACGACCCTGCGCAGCCGGGTGTGCCGGGGCGCGTCGATGTACTGCAGACCCGCCGTCTGCGAGGCAACGGCCTGCGGCACCATGCTGGTCACCGAGCTGCCGACGACCCGCTCACGGGAGAAGCGCGGATCGGACGTGACGAAGCGGACGTCCTCGTACCGCGTGACCAGCCAGGCGTGCCCGGAGCCGTAGGGCAGGCTGATCCGGGTGATGGCCTCGTCGCGGAGCACCTCGTCCAGGAAGGGATCCGGGTCCAGGGCCGGAAGGTCGTCGACGGCCCAGGGCCGCACCGGAGGAGGAGGCGACGCGGACGCGGATTCCGGTTCGAGGGTCATGGCTCATCACTCCTGAATGTCCCGTTGCCCGGGCGCGGAGCCCTGGTCGAGCAGCCGACCTCGCCCGGACGGCGGGAGCGGCCCGGCACCCTCGGCCACGCCCTGTCCCTTCTCTGCCCCTCCCCGTAGCGTGCCGCAGGCACCGACCGCCCGCACGCCGAAGACGCCCGTCGCGTCATGTTCGTCGGCTCTACTGCGGACGCCACCGGAGTGTGTGCTGCCTCCATGGCCGGCCCGGCGCAGCAAGCCAACGATGGGCGTCATGCGCCCCAGTCGACGAACCACCCTCCTGTCCGCCGCCCTGCTGGCGGCATCGGCGGTCACCCCCGCGGCCGCCGCCCGAGCCGACGACGGTTCTGGCCGCCGGCGCCGGATCACGGTCCCCGGCGCCGAACGGCAGCTGGTCTCCCGCCACGACGACCTGACGACCAGTGCCCTCACCGGCACGCCCTACACCGACCCGGCCGACTGGGCCGGACTCACCGCCGCGGGCACCCACAACCCCTCCGGCGTGCCCGGCTGGCAGATCGACGGCTACTTCCCCGGCTCCTCGCACCTCAACACCACGCACGGCTGGAACCACGACGCCCAGTTCGTCATCCGGCTGCCCGAGGAGTGGAACGGCAAGCTGGTCGTCACCGGCGCCCCCGGCGTCCGCAGGCAGTACTCGATGGACACCCTCGTCTCCGACTGGGTACTGGCCCAGGGCTGCGCCTTCGCCGCCACCGACAAGGGCAACTGCGGCCCGGACTTCTACACCGACGGCGTTCGTCCCGGCGACGCCGTCGCCGAGTGGAACCGGCGCACCACCCAGCTGACCCGGGCCGCCAAGGCCGTGGTGGCCCAGCACTACGGACATGCCCCGCGCCGCACGTACATGACCGGGATCTCCAACAGCGGCTACCTCACCCGCTGGCAGCTGGAGAACCATCCCGAGCTGTACGACGGGGGCGTCGACTGGGAGGGCCCGCTGTGGCGGCCGCAGGGCCCGAACCTGCTCACCTTCCTGCCCACCGCCGTCGCCCGCCAACTGGGCCGGGCCGACGACGAGGACATGTACGCGGCCGGCTTCGCACGAGGGTCGGAGTTCCTTTGGCCGTACCACGAGAAGGTGTACTGGGGCCTGACCCAGAAGATCTACCGCGCCGAGTTCGACCCGGGCTACGACCCCGCCTGCCCCGGCGCCTCGGCCGGTACGACCCCGGAGGAGATCCTCGCTCCCTGCCCCTCCGACGCCGCGTACGACTACGCCGCACGGCCCGGGCCCGTCCATGACGCCGTCGCCCGGATCTCGCTCACCGGCCGCATCGGCCGGCCGATGGTCACACTGCACGGAACCCTGGACGCGCTGCTGCCCATCGCCGTCCAGTCCGACGTCTATGCGCGGATGATCGCCGAGCAGGGCCGGTCCGGACTGCACCGCTACTACCGGATAGAGGGCGGCACCCACGTCGACAGCCTGTACGACACCTTCCCGGACCGGCTGCGGCCGATCCTGCCCTGCTACCGGGCCGCCTTCACCGCGCTGACGGCCTGGGTGGAGCGGGGCGAGGTGCCGCCGCCGAGCGGCACCGTTCCCCGGCCGCGCTCCGGTGCTCAGGTCGGCACCGGCTCACTCACCTGACCTCGGTCGGGCCGGGGTGCCTGCCTGTGCCAGGACCTCCCCGGCGATCGCGAGCGCCTCGGCGCGGTCCTCGGGGACGACACCGATCCGGGTGCGCCGGTCCAGCAGGTCCGCCGCGTCGAGTGCGCCCTCGTGCCGGGCGGCCCACACGAGTTCGGCCCGGGTGACCGGATGCCCCGGCAGCACCGGTTCTGCCAGGGCCGGATCCCGTTCCACGAGGGCGTGGACGGCCGGGGCCTCGGTGCCGTAGCGGCGGACCAGCCGGCGCGGCGCGGGCACGGCGCGCAGCCGGTCCGGTGCGGTGGCGCCGACCAGCGGCAGGGAGGCGGTGGGGGAGGGGCGCACGGGCAGGCCACGGGCCTCCACCGCGGCGTCCACGGCGTCCTGCGCCATCCGGCGGTAGGTGGTGAGCTTCCCGCCCACGACGGTGGTCACCCCGTCGGGCGAGGTCAGCACCGCGTGCCGCCGGGAGATGTCGGAGGTACGGGCCGGTGCGTCACCCGGGCCGTCGTGACCGCTGGTGTCCAGCAGGGGGCGCAGCCCGGCGAAGGCGCCGACGACCTCGTCCCGGCGTACCGGCGTGTCCAGGACGGACCCGAGCACGTCCAGCAGGAAGCCGATGTCGGTCTCGGGGACCTCCGGCACGTCGGGGATCGGGCCGTCGACCGGCTCGTCGGTGAGTCCGACGTAGACCCGGCCGTCCCCCTGGGGCAGCACCAGGACGAAGCGGTTGGTCTCGCCGGGGATCGGAAGGTGCAGGCCGGCCGGCAGGGCGCCGAGCCGCTCCGAGCGCAGGACCAGGTGGGTGCCGCGGGAGGGCCGGATCCGGATCCCCTCGACCAGGTCACCCGCCCATACACCGGCGGCGTTGATCACGGCGCGGGCGCGGATCTCGCCCTCCTCGCCGGTGAGTTCGTCGCGGATGCGGGCGCCGGTCCCGGTCGACTCCAGCACCCTGACCCGGGTCAGTACCCGGGCGCCCCGCGCGGCGGCGGTGCGCGCCAGCGCGGTGACCAGCCGGGCGTCGTCGGTGACCTTCCCGTCCCAGGACAGCAGTCCGCCGCGCAGGTCGGCCGCGCGCACCGAGGGTGCCAGGTGCCGGGCCTCCGTCGCCGACAGCCGGCGCGGGGCGGGCAGCACCTGACGCGGGGTCCGCGCGGCCAGCCGCAGCATGTCGCCGGCCCGGAACCCGGCCCAGGCCAGGGAGGATTGCGCCCGCGACACCAGGGGGGTCAGCGGCAGCACGAACGGCTGGGCGGCGACCAGGTGCGGGGCGGTGCGGGTCATCAGGACACCGCGTTCGACCGCGCTCTCGTGGGCGACGTCGAACTGCGCGGAGGCCAGATAGCGCAGCCCGCCGTGGATGAGCTTGGAACTCCAGCGGGAGGTGCCGAAGGCCAGGTCGTGCGCGTCGACCGCGACGACGTCAAGACCGCGGGCGGCCGCGTCCAGGGCGGCTCCGGCCCCCGTGGCGCCGAGCCCGACGACCAGGACGTCGGCGACCCTGCCGTCGGTGGCCTCGGCCAGTTCCAGGGTCCGCCGGCCCGCGCTGAGGGACGAGCCTCGTACGGCCTCGTGGTGGCTCATGGCGTCAGGGTCCTCTCCAGAAGGGTGCGCAGCTCGCCCAGCAGGGCGGCGGAGTCGAGGTCGGGGTCGTCCTCGTCGGTCATCGTGCGCAGGGACAGGGCGAAGGACTGCACGATCAGCAGCAGGCCCCGGGCCTGCCGCTGCAGGTGAGCGGTGCGTACCGATCCGTCCGCGTGGCCCTCGCGCAGTGCGCCGGTCAGCAGCTCCAGCAGCGCCTCCTGGCTCGCCCCGCGCCGGTCGAGCACGTAGGGGAGCAGCAGTTCGGGATCGACGTCCACGATCTTGCGGAAGAGCGGGTGGGCGCGGAACGCCTCCACCCCGGCCACCAGACCCGCCACGATCCGGCCGCGCGTGTCGGTGCCGGGGGAGGGTTCCGGTATCGCGCGGGTGGCCACGTCGATCCACTCACGGGTCATCAGATCGCCCACCAGCGTGCGCAGGTCGGGCCAGCGCCGGTACAGCGTCATGCGCGAGACGCCGGCGCGGCGGGCCACGTCGGCGAGGGTGGTGCGGCGGACCCCTACGGCCAGTACGCAGTCGCGCACCGCGTCGAGCACGTGATCGTTACCAGAACTGTCTGCACCGTTGTGACGAATAGGCGTCATGTGTCACAGTGTAACGCCCCGGGGGCCGGGCGGAGACGCCGCCGCGCGAACCGAGCACACCGATCTGTGAGGACGACCCTTCGATGGACATGCTGTGGAACGGCTGGGGCGACCCGGCCAAGGCGGCACCGCTGCCCGACTCGGTGACCGGACTGCTGCGCGACCTGCTCGGCGTCAAACCGCGCACCACGCCGCCGCTCGCCCTGGAGGACATCGACCTGCCCGCGCCCACGGCCGGTCCGGCCGCGCTGAAGGCGCTCGCCCAGGCCGTCGGCGGCGAGGAGCACGTCCGCACGGACGCCGAGAGCCGTATCCGGCACACCCGCGGCAAGTCCACCCCCGACCTGCTGCGGCTGCGCGCCGGCGACGTCCGCGACGTCCCGCAGGCCGTGGTCCTGCCCGCGACCCACGACGAAGTCCTCGCCGTACTACGAGCCTGCGCCGGGCACGGCCTGGCCGTCGTCCCCTTCGGCGGCGGCACCTCCGTCGTCGGCGGACTCGCCCCCGAGCGGCGCGCCTTCGTCGCCCTGGACCTGCGCCGCATGAACCGCCTGCAGCTTCTGGACCGGGTCTCCCGCACCGCCGTGCTCCAGCCCGGTCTGCGCGCACCCGAGGCCGAGGCCCTGCTCAACGAAGAGGGCTTCACCCTCGGCCACTTCCCGCAGTCCTTCGAGTGGGCCACCATCGGCGGCTTCGCCGCCGCCCGCTCCAGCGGACAGGCCTCCGCCGGATACGGCCGCTTCGACGAGATGGTGCTCGGCCTCACCCTCGCCACCCCCGAGGGAACCGTGGAGACCGGCCGCGCCCCCCGCTCCGCCGCGGGACCCGACCTGCGCCAGCTGATCCTCGGCTCCGAGGGCGCCTTCGGCGTCATCACCTCCGTTCTCGTACGGATCCGCCCGCTGCCCGAGGTGCGCGTCTACGAGGGCTGGCGGTTCGCCTCCTTCGAGGAGGGAGCGGCGGCCCTGCGCCGGCTCGCCCAGGACGGACCCCGGCCGACCGTGCTGCGCCTGTCCGACGAGACCGAGACGCTCATCGGCCTCGCCCAGCCGGACGCCATCGGCGCCGGCCTGGAGAGCAACGCCGGATGCATGGCGATCACCGGCTACGAGGGCACGGCCGAGGACACGGCCCAGCGCCGTGAGCAGGCGGCAGCCGTCCTGCGGGACGCCGGCGGCACCCTGATCGGGTCCGAACCGGGCGAACGCTGGGCCCACGGCCGCTACTCCGCGCCGTACCTGCGCGACTCCCTGCTCGATGCGGGAGCCTTCGCCGAGACACTGGAGACCGCCGCCTTCTGGTCCCGGATCCCCGAGCTGTACGCGGCGGTCCGCACCGCCCTCACCGACACCCTGACCGAGGCCGGCACCCCGCCCCTGGTGATGTGCCACATCTCGCACGTGTACGAGAACGGCGCCTCCCTGTACTTCACGGTCGTCAGCGCCCAGGGCGAGGACCCCGTCGCGCACTGGGCGCGCGCCAAGCACGCCGCCAACGACGCCCTGCTCGCCGCCGGGGGCACCATCACCCACCACCACGGGGTGGGCACCGACCACCGCGACTGGTATGTCAAGGAGGCCGGACCCCTCGCCGTCGAGGCCCTGCGCGCCGTCAAGCGCCGCCTCGACCCCGAGGGACTCCTCAACCCGGGCGTCCTGCTGCCCACCGACTGATCCGCCCCACCCAGCCCGTCACTCTCGTCATCGCCCGGAGGCCCACCGATGCGACAGTTCACCGCCGTCGTCAACCCGACCGCGGGCGATTCGACCGGGGCGGCATCGCTGCTCCAACTGGCCCGACTGCTCCGCGAGGCAGGGGCCGAGCTGGAGACGGAGTACAGCCACAGCCTCGCCCACGCCCAGGACATCGCCCGGCAGGCCGGGGAGCGCGGCCGGGTGGTCCTGGCGGTCGGCGGCGACGGCATGGCCGGCGGCATCGGCGGAGCGCTCAGCGGCACGGGTACGGTCCTGGGTCTCGTGCCCGCCGGACGGGGCAACGACTTCGCCCGGGCGCTGAACCTGCCGTCCGACCCGGCCGAGCTCGCCGACATCCTCCTGCACGCCGAGCCCAGCCGGGTCGACACCATCGAGGTGGAGTCCGCGGTGCACCAGCGCACCGTGGTCCTCGGCAGCGTCTACGCCGGGGTCGACGCGCTGGCCAACCGGCACGCCAACGAGGCCCGGCTGCTGCGCGGGTCCGCCTCGTACTACGCGGGCGGCCTGCGCGCGGTGACCACCTGGCGGCCGGCGGACTACCGCGTCACCGTCGACGGCGAGGAACACACCCACCGCGGCTACACCGTCGTGGCCGCCAACTCCCCCTACTACGGCTCCGGCCGGCTCATCGCCCCCGGCGCCAGGGTCGACGACGGACTGCTGGACATCGTGATGATCCGCGAGGCCCCGCGCCGGCTGTTCTTCGCGCTCATGAACGAGCTGAAGACGGGCGGACACGTCCGCCGCCCGGAGGTACGGGTCCTGCACGGAAAGGAGATCCGTATCGAGGCCACCCGTCCCGTCCCCTACGGCGCCGACGGCGAGGTCGAGGCGACGCTGCCGGTGACGGTGCGGGTACGGCCCGCGGACCTGCCGGTGCTCTGGCGCCCGGCCGCCGCGGACCGCCCCTGATCCCTCAGCGGTCGTGGGACAGGGCCAGCAGTTCGGCGAAGGTGCCGCCCGCGTGGACCAGGTCGTCGTAGGTGCCCTGCTCGGTGATGCGGCCGTCGTCCAGCACCACGATGTGGTCGGCGACCTTGGTGTTCTCCAGCCGGTGGGTGACCACCACCGTGATCCGGTCGGCGGCGATGGCCCTGATCCGCTCGAAGATGCCGTGCTCACCCCGCGGGTCCATCTGTGAGGTGGGCTCGTCGAGGATCAGCAGTTCCGGCCGGCGGTACAGGGCACGGCTGCAGGCGAGCCGCTGCCACTGGCCGCCGGAGAGTTCCGCCCCGCCGAAGACCTCCCGGGCGAGCAGGGTGTCCAGGCCGGCCGGGAGGTTCTCCACCGCCGCCCGCATCCCGACCGCGTCGACGGCCTCCCACACGGGACCGTCGTCGTCGCTGCGGGGCTGGCCGAGCGTGATGTTCTCGCGGACCCGCAGCGGCCACTGGGCGAAGATCTGCGGCACCAGCCCGGTCCTCGCCCACACGGCAGCGGGGTCGGCGTGGGCGAGGTCCGTGCCGTTCCAGGTGACCTTGCCCTTGTCCGGCAGGTAGATCCCGGTGAGCAGCCGGGTCAGGGTGGACTTCCCCGAGCCGTTGACACCGACGATCGCCAGGATGGACCCCTTGCGCAGGGTGAGGGAGACACCGTCCACGGCCGGTCTGTCCTTGCCGGGGTACTGGTACACCACCTCGTCGAGCCGGATCTCCTCGACCGTCCGGGCGACGGCGCGGTCACCCCGGCGCGGGGCGCGGGCCGCCGCGTCGTCCAGGAAGGCCTGCATGTCGCCGAGATAGAGACTGGTGTGGAAGACCGCGGCGCCGTTGACGACGACCTGCGACAGTGCGGCCAGGGTGGTCTGGACGGCGACGACCGCGGTGGCGGCGATCGCGAGCGCGATACGCCCGGTCACCGCGAGCCAGGCCAGCGCCGCCCAGGCGGTGACCAGGAAGACCCCGCCGGCGAGCGCGGAGAGCAGCGCGATCCGCAGCGTGCGCGGGGCCGCCGCGAGAGTGCGCCGGTCGCACCGGTCGGACAGCGACCGGTACCAGAACACCAGGTAGTCCGTCATCGAGTTGGCCCGTACCTCGTCCCCGTACTTCGAGGTCGTCGCCCACCAGCGCATCATCCCGCGTACGTTGCGGTCGGCCACGTTGGCGTAGTGGATCTCGTAGTCCACCCGGGCCGTCAGCACGGCACCGATCCCCGCGGGCAGCACGGCGAGGAGGAGCAGCGGCAGCATCATCATGTTGAGCACGGACAGACACCGCTGGCGGTGATCATGCGGATGAGCGCGGACATGAACCGCTGGGCGTCGGCCACCATCACAAGCGTGCGCATCACCCCCATCTCCGCAGCCTCCTGACGGTCGGTGAAGCCGTCGACCGCGTAGGCCGCCGCTTCCACCCGGCACACCGCCTCCACCAGCGCACTGTCGGTCTCCGTGGTCAGCAGCGGTGTGATCCGGCGTTCGGCGTACGTCGCCACCGCGCCCGCACCCCGGGCGAGCGCGGCAGCGGCGGCCACGACCACCAGCGCCGGCACGGCCGCGCCCAGCCGACCGCCGACCGGGCCCGGCCCGAGGACGTGCCCCATCGCCCGGGCCGTCGCGGCGAGTTGGACCGCCGCGGACACCCCCGTCACCACCTGACAGCCGAGCAGCAACTGCACCGCACGCCGGTCGGTGCGCCACGACAGCCGTCCGATCCGGGCCAGAACCGCGGGAATCTGCTCGCACATCCGCCGGAAGGACACCTCGGCCAATGGATTGACCGAGTACTGCCCGCTGTATCTGATCTCCGCCGGCGGTGGCGGAGGAGGTGTCGCGTCCTGCTGATCGTGTGTGTCGGCCGAGGTCAACGTGATCCCCCTGACGGTCGCTCCGGCTGGTCACGTGGCTCAACGACCCGGCACCAATATCGAACACACGTGTTTCGGCCGTGCTCCGAACCCCGGCGCAGAGCTCATCGCGGAGCGTGCTTGATGCACCGACCCTTGCCGCACAACAGGAGTCAGCGGGAGGGGGGTTGGCCGAAACGCCGACCAGCGGGCGCCGGTCCCGCCGCCGGCACGGCGAGGCCGTGTCCCTCGTACGTCCAGCAGCTGGATGGGCGCCACGCGCCCCTCGAGCAGAGTCGTCTCCTACGTGACGCGCACCGAGGGCGCCGACTTCAAGGGCATGCAGTACGGCTTCAGCGACCGGGCCTCCGGCGCCGCGCTCGAGACCGTCCCCTTCCAGGGCGGTGGCGACGGTGACCCGCCGCCGCATCAGCGCAGCCGGCTGGAGACGGTGATCTGGGACGTCTCCCCGCACGCGACCCGGCTGACGATCGCTCTGCACGACTTCTGCCGGCCTGACGAACGCAACCTGGTCCTGCGTGACGTGCGCGTCCCCGCCTCCTGACCGGATGCCTCCGCACTGACGTCCGACGTTCATCCGCCCATGACGCGCGGCCAATAGCGGCGTTGTCAGGTCAAGATCATGCCGCCGAGGCCGGCGTGCTGTGGCTTGGCTCACATCATCCCGCCCACCCGTGATGATCACGGACTGGAATGCGCTTTCGGGATGGGTTGCCTGTGTGGCAGGCGAGCCTGACGTGACGTTACTTCTATGGCCGTTCCCGGCCGATTGTGGGGGTGGACTCTCCGTGAGCCGTCGTACAGCGCATGCGTACAGACCCTTGAACCTCAAGCGGCGGGCATGGCTGACACTGGGGGCAGTGGTCCTGGGCGGCGGGGGCGTGGTCTCCTACGCGGTGGCCAGTCCCTCTCACGACTCGGGTGGCGCCGGCCGGGCCAAGCGGCCGGTGAAGGTCTACGACCTCGCGCTGAAGGGCACCGCGAACGGCAGGCGCGAGCTGCCCCGCACCGACACCGCGCAGTTCTCGATGCTCGGTGTGTCCTGGACCGGCGCCGTCAAGCGGCTCGAGGGCACGGCCCAGGTGCGCACCCGCAGCCGCGAGACCGGGGACTGGAGCGCATGGCGTGACCTCGAGGTGAACGTCGACCCGCTGGAGCGCCCCGACGCCGATGCCCGTGGCGCCTCCGAGCCGCTGTGGGTCGGCTCCTCCGACGGCGTCCAGGCGCAGGTCGTCCACAGGGACGGCTCGACCGCCCCGCTGCCGAAGGGCCTGCAGGTCAACCTGGTCGATCCGGGCGTGGTGACCGACGCCGAGACCAAGTCCGGCGCCGGTGGCGCCCATCCGGCCGCCTTCGCCACCGAGACGGCGTCGCCCTCGGAGACCCCGAGCGAGTCGGCCACGGCGAGCCAGACCGAGTCGTCCTCGGGGATCCCGGCCGAATCGCCCTCGGAGACCCTGCCCGAGTCGCCTTCGGCGAGCCAGAGCGAATCCCCGTCCATGAGCCCGTCGGCCACCACGCCGACGGCGCCGTCGTCCACCGTGCCGGAACCGCCGATCACCTCCCGGGCCGGCTGGGGCGCCGACGAGTCGATCAGCCCCGACGCGCCGGAGTACAACGCCGACGTCAAGGCCGTCTTCGTCCACCACACGGACGGCAGCAACGACTACTCCTGCACCGACTCGGCGTCGATCGTGCGGAGCATCTACGCGTACCACGTGCAGGTCAACGGCTGGAAGGACATCGGCTACAACTTCCTGGTCGACAAGTGCGGAACGGTCTTCGTGGGCCGCAAGGGCGGTGTCGACCTGCCGGTGCTCGGCGCCCACACCTACGGCTGGAACCGTGAGGCCGCGGGCATCGCGGTGCTCGGCGACCACACCACCACCGGCGCCGCAGACGCCGCGCTGGCCTCGATCGCCCGCGTGGCCGCGTGGAAGCTCGGGCAGTACGGCTTCACCCCCGAAGGGACCGCCCAGCTGACGGCCGGCGCCACCCAGACCAACTACTCCGGCACGAAGTTCACCGCGGGCAGCACGTATGCCTTCCAGCGGATCTCCGGGCACCGGGACGGCTACAACACCCAGTGCCCGGGCAGCTCCCTCTACGCCCAGCTGCCGACCATCCGCTCCTGGGCGGCCGGCCCGGTGCAGGGCCTGAAGGTCACCTCGGTCGACAAGGCGGCCCTCTCCGGCTCGACCTACTACACCAAGGGCGCCGTCACGGTGCACTGGTCGACCAGCACGCCGGGCTCGCTCCTCTCCAAGTTCGAGCTGCTGGTCGACGGCGCGACCGCCGCCAGTGTGTCCGGTGGCGCCACCTCGGCCGGTGCCACACTGGCCGCGGGCACGCACACCGTCGCCGTCCGGGCCGTCCACCAGTCCGGAAAGTCCACGACGAGCGCCGCGCTGAAGGTCGTGGCCGAGACGACCGCACCGACCTTCATCACCGCCCCGAAGCTCTCCCTGCGCACCGGCACGGTCAGCACCGGCGCGGTCCCGGTCACCCTCGGCTGGAAGGCCGCCGACGAGACCGCACTGCGCCGGGTGGACCTGCTGTCCCCGACGACGGCCACCTTCGGCCCGACCACCACCAGCTCCAACCGCACGGCCGCGTCCGGCACCGCCGCCACCTGGTCGATGCGCGCCTACGACTACGCCGGCAACTACCGCACCTCCTCGCCCTCCTTCACCCCGGTGATCCTGCAGGAGACCTCCGCCACCAAGTCCGGCAGCTGGACGACCCGTTCGTCCGCCGGCTACCTCGGCGGCAAGTCGTACTCCAGCGGCTCCAAGGGCGCCGCCCTCACCTGGACCTTCACCGGTCGCTCCGCCGCCTGGGTGGTCTCGCGCGCCGCCACCTCGGGGCAGGCGTACGTCTACGTGGACGGCACGAAGACCGCCACGATCGACCTGAAGTCCACCACCACCCAGTACCGCCAGGCCATCTGGACCAAGACCTGGTCCAGCAGCGCCAAGCACACCGTGAAGATCGTCGTGGTCGGCACCAGCGGCCGTCCGACCGTCACCACGGACGGCCTGGTGTACATCAAGTAACCGCATACACGGTCCCCGTCGAATATCCGCACACGCAGTCCTCGTCCGCCCAGGGGGAACCCTGGGCGGACCCCTACACTGGGTGCCCGCATGTGCGTGAACGGTGAAGTGGGCGGGGGCAGGAGAGGGCTGTGGCGGAGAACGGCGGCTTCGAGGACCCGTCGGCCGAGGTGCTGGCGGCGGCGGCCGCGACGTTCGGGCTGCTCGCCTCGTCGGCGCGGCTGCACCTGATGTGGGCGCTGGCGCAGGGCGAGAGCGATGTGACGCACCTCGCCGACCGGGTGGGCGGTGCGCTGCCCGCGGTCAGCCAGCACCTGGCGAAGCTGAAGCTCGCCGGGCTCGTCAGCTCCCGCCGTGAGGGCCGCCGGCAGGTCTACTACATCGACGACCCCGACATCGTGATCGTCGTGCGGGTGCTGGTCGGACAGCTCACCGCTCGCTCGCAGCACGCGCCCTCCTCCGTACGGCAGCTGCACGGCGTCGAAGCCTGAGCCCACCGGGGCCCCTTCCCCGGTTCCATGAGATCCCTCACCTGTGAATTCCCACAGGATCCGTACTGTCCGGGCCACGGGTTTGTTAGATTGCGCAATCACGCAATTCAGGCGGAGCCACCGTTTCCCGCCTGCCCGAACACCGCCGCGCTCGCCCGGCCGCACACCCGACGGCCCGGCCTGCAGAGCCCGACCGTTCATGGGAGTGGGTAGATGAGCGACCCCTGGGACGGCCCGGGCGGCCAGGCCACGCGCGACCGCAGCGCCCGGGTGCCCGGACAGCGCACGGGCGAGCCCGACGGACCGCGCCCGGGAGGCCGGGCCGGCTCCCGCTCACGTGCCGGCGGTCGTTCACGGCGCCGAGCCGGTGCGGGGCGCGGCAAGCGGGTGCTGAAGATCGCCGCGGTGTGCCTGTCGCTCCTGATCCTCGGCACGGCCGGCGCGGGCTGGTGGTTCTACCAGCATCTGAACGGCAACATCCAGAGTGTCTCGCTGGACGGCAAGGGCGGTTCGGAGAAGGCGGATGCGTT
>NZ_JBWKFN010000031.1:0-123039 GCF_056434245.1 Streptomyces sp. NPDC044064 | reverse complement strand
GGGGGTTTCACACACACATGCCCTGGCGCTTGGGGGGGGGGGGTACGGGGGGGATCCTTTGGGGGCAGGGGGGCCCGGCCACCGGGGGGGGGCGGCGGGGTCCCGCGGCGCGGATCGCGGTCAGTAGCGGACGGGCAGGGCGGTGAGGCTGCGGTTGAGCAGGGAGGGCTGCCAGGCGAGCCGGCCGGGATCCGTCAGGGTGAGGTCCGGGTGGTCGCGGACCAGCGTGCCCACGGCGGCCACGGCCACGAGCCGGGCCAGGGCGGCACCGATGCAGAAGTGGGCGCCGAAACCGAAGCCGAGGTGGGTGCCACCGGTACGGCGGACGTCGAACCGGTCGGGGTCCGCGAAGCGGGCCGGGTCGCGGTTGGCGGCAGCGGTGACCAGGAAGATCCGGTCTCCGGCGCGCAGGGTGTGGCCGTCGAGGTCGAGGTCCCGGGCGGCCGTGCGGATGGACATCTTGGACGGGCCGTCCAGCCGCAGCGCCTCCTCGACGGCCCCTTGCACCAGTTCCGGGTCCTCGCGGACGGCGGCCAGCCGACCGGGGTCGGTGTGCAGGGCCAGGACGGTGTTGGCGATGAGGTTGCCGGTGGTCTCCCCGCCGGCGAACGCCATCTGGGTGAGCATCCCGACGAACTCCTCGTCGGTGACCGAGTCCCCCACCCGGCCTTCCTTCAGCACCTGGCTGATCAGGTCGTCGGCCGGTTCGGCGCGGCGCCGGGCGACCAGGCCGGCCAGGTAGTCCTCCAGGCTCACCAGCGCCTGCAGGGAGGCCCGGTACTCGCTCTCCTCCTGGGCGGTGCCGAGGACGAGGTCGGCGACGCGGGCGTTCCAGTACCAGAAGGCGGGGGCGTCGGTGCGTGGGATGCCGAGCCAGCGGGCGAAGACCAGGGCGGGCAGCGGCTTGGCCACGTCGGCCATCAGGTCGCCGGAGCGGCCGGGGACGGCCCGGCGGGCGAGGACGGCCGCCGTGGCCCTCTCGGTGAAGGCGCGGTAGCGGGACACGGCCCGGGCGGCGAACGCCTCCTGGAACACCTGGCGCAGTCTGCGGTGCTGCGGCGGGTCGTTGAAGACCATCCAGCGGGACAGGATCCCGAAGGCGCGTTCGGCGTCCGCGCGGGCGCCCTGCGGGACGGCGTCCATCAGGGGCCGTACCCGGTCGGCCGAGACGGCCGGGTCGCGCAGGCAGCGCATGACCTGGTCGTAGCCCGTGACGAACCAGGCGTGGTGCATCGGGCTCCAGTGGACCGGCGCATGGTCGCGGAGCCCGTTCAGATAGCCGTAGGGCTCGGCGACCATGTCCGGGGAGAGGAGGTAGCGCTCGGTGAAGGCGGGGGCGACGGTGGTCATCGGGCGTCCTCCGCCTCGATCTCGACGAGCAGTCCGGCGATGCCGGCCACCCTTGGCTCGGTCATCATCGACATGTGGTCGCCGTCGCTGATGTGCAGGGTGAGGCCACCCTCGGCCACCTCCCGCCAGCGTGCGACGTAGGTGTCGTAGTCGACGTCGAGGCCGGGCATCGTACGGCCGCGGGCCAGTGCGGCGGCCTCGCTGCCCACCACCAGGTGCACATGGCCGGGGTAGGGCCGGACCTCGTAGGCGGCGAGCGCGGCGAGCAGGGAGTGCCAGACCTCGATCGGCGCGTCCTCGACCAGGGCCGCCTCGGCGGGGCTCATGCCGGCGCCGAGCAGGGTGGCGGTGAGTTCGGCCGTGGCCCGGTCGCGCCCCGGTGAGGGCGGCAGTTCACGCAGCCGGTCCCGCAGGCGCAGTGCCTCGCGCAGGTCCTTGGTGACGCCGGTGAGGCGGGCGCGGGCGGCGGCGTTGGGCAGGTACGGCTCGATGAGGACCAGCGGCGCGGCGTGGTGTCCGGCCCGGTGGAGCTGGGTGGCCATCTCCAGGGCGATGTTGGCGCCCATGGACCAGCCCAGCAGGGCGTGCCGGCCCTCGCCGTCCCGGTCGGTCATCTCGGCGACGTAGTTGGCGGCGATACCGGTCACGGTGCTCGGGTCCACGCCGCCGAGCAGGCCGCGCGCCTGGAAGGCGTGCACCGGCCGGCCGGGCGGCAGGGCGCGGGCGAGCGGCACGAACCATGCGGCGCTGCCGCCGGTGGGGTGCACGCACCACAGGGGCTCTCCCGTGCCCTCGCGCAGCCGGACCTCGGAGGTGACGGCTGCCGGCACACCGTCCGCGCAGGTGCGGGTGGCGTGGGCGGCGAGCTGGGCGATCGTCGGGTACTCGATCAGGTCGCCGACCGAGACGGTCAGTCCGCGTCCGGCGGCCGTCAGGGAGACCCGGACCGTGGAGAGCGAGCTGCCGCCGATCCGGAAGAAGTCGTCGTGGACGCCGATGCGGGACAGTCCGAGGACCTCCCGCCACACCTCGGCGAGGATCTTCTCGGCGGGCGTGGCGGGGGCGACGTACTCGGTCTCGCTCCCGGCCTGCTCCGCCGTGGGAAGCGGCAGCGCCCGTTTGTCGATCTTGCCGCTGCGGTTGACGGGCATCTCGGCCAGGAAGACGAACCGGGCGGGCAGCATGTAGGCGGGCAGCGAGGCACGCAGGGCACGGCGCAGCTCCTCGGGGGTGGGCTGCCGCGCACCGGACACGACGAGGTAGGCGACGAGGGCCGGCTCGCCCGGCAGGTCGGTGCGGTGCAGCACCACGGCCTGGCGGACCTCGGGCAGCGCGCGCAACGCGTGCTCGATCTCGCCGAGTTCGATGCGGAAGCCGCGCAGCTTGACCTGGGAGTCGCGGCGGCCCAGCCATTCCACCGAGCCGTCGGGCCGGTGGGTGCCGAGGTCGCCGGTGCGGCACAGCCGCTCGCCGGGGGCGCCGTAGGGGTCGGGGACGTAGGTGGCCGCGGTGAGGGCCGGGCGGCCGAGGTAGCCGCGGCCGACGGCCTGGCCGCCGAGGTAGATCTCGCCGGGGACGCCGGCCGGGACCGGCTGGAGGTCCTCGTCCAGGACGTGGATGCGGGTGTTGCGGATGGGTCCGCCGATGGGCGGGCGGCCCTGGCCGGGCGACAGTTCCGCGGCCACGGACCACACCGAGGTCTCGGTGAGCCCGTAGACGTTGTGGAAACGGCGGCCCCGGGCCCATACGTCGGCGAGTTCGGCCGGGCAGGCCTCGCCGGCGACCTGGAGCACGCGCAGTTCGGGGAAGTCGTCCTCGCCGAGGACCGCGAGGGCACTGGGCGGCAGCATGGCGCCGGTGACGTGGTGCTCGCGCAGGGTGCGGGCCAGGTCGGGGCCGGGGCGCAGCGCGTCCTTCGGGGCGGTGACCAGGCGGCCGCCGTTGGCCAGGGACCAGGTGAGTTCCAGGATCGAGGCGTCGAAGCCGAAGGAGGCGAACTGCAGCACCCGGTCCTCGGGGGTGGGCCGCACCAGGTCGCGCTGGCCTTCGAGCATGTTGGACAGGCCACGGTGCGGGATGCCGACGCCCTTGGGGGTGCCGGTGGAGCCGGAGGTGTAGATGATGTAGGCGAGGGTGTCCGCGTCGGGTTCCCCGGTGGCAGGCCCCGCGGTGCCGGTTTCTCCGGTGACGGGGGCGCCGGCCGGTTCGGCGGGCGTGTCGGCGTCGAGGAGCAGCACAGGCCCGTCGAAGGGCACCGTCCCGTCCAGTGCCTGCTGTGTCAGCAGCACGCGCATGCCGCTGTCCTCGGCCATGAACGCCAGCCGGTCGGTGGGGTGTTGCGGATCGAGCGGCAGGAAGGCGCCGCCCGAGCGCAGCACGGCGACGGCGGCACGCACCAGGTCGGGTCCGCGCTCGGCGCAGATGCCGACCACCGTCTCGGGGCCCACCCCGAGCCGGCGCAGCCGTCGCGCCAGCACCTCGGCCTGTGCCTGCAGTCCGGCGTACGTCAGCCGGTGTCCGCCGTGCTCGACGGCGACCGCGTCCGGGGTGCGGGCGGCGTGGGCGGCGATGTGCTCGTGGAGCAGCAGCGGCGAGGAGGGGGTGTCGAGCCCCCGGGCCCAGACGTCGAGGGCGACGGCGCGGGCCGCGCCGGTGAGCGCGGGCCGGGTCACCCGGGCGTGCGGGTCGTCGGTCATCGCCTCCAGCTGGGCGCAGAACACGTCGGCCAGCTGCTCGGCGGTGGCGGGTGCGACGAACTCCGGGTCGGCGTCCAGCGTGAACGCGTTGACGCTCGCGTTCACCAGCAGCGGGAACATGGTCCGGGCGATCTCCAGGGACTCGTCCCAGGACTCGTGCGAAAGCCGGTGGAAGTTGACGTAGTTGAAGACCGTGTCGGTCCAGCTCGGCTCGGTGGGCCGCAGTCGGGCGATCCGCACCAGCGGCACCCTGCGGTGCGGCAGCATCTCCTGCTCGGCGGTGAACACGTCCCGCAGATAAGCGAGCCAGCTGCCGCGCGGGCGGGACACGCCGAACGGCACGGTGTTCAGGAAGAGTCCGCGCATCCGGTCGGCGCCCGGAACCTCGGGCCGCCCGTTGGTGACCAGGCCGATGCAGTGGCCGAGCGCGCTGTCGTCGCGCTCCGCGAACAGGCTCATCGTGTGGTGGAAGGCGGTCATGAGGACCGTACGGCGGGGCACTCCGGCTTCCTTGGCCAGCCTGCCGATGCTCTCGGCGAGGTGGGCGTAGGAGCGGCGTACCTCGTGCACCGGTGGCTGCCCGGCGTCCGGGCCGGCCGGGCGCCGGCCCAGGCGGACCGGCCGCAGGTCGGCGAGCCGCCCACGCCAGTACTCCAGCGACTGCTCGCTGTCGAGCGCGGCCCGCTCCAGGGCGACGTACTCGGCGAAGGCCGGGGCACTCGGCGGCCGGGGCGCGGTGCGGTGGGCGACGGCCTCCCGGTGCAGGGACAGCAGGTCGGCGACGAGCGAGGTCAGACTCCAGCCGTCCAGGACGACATGGCAGTCGGTGAGGACGAGCCGCAGGTCGTGGTCGGTCACCTGGTGGAGGTGGATACGGACCAGGGGTGCGGCGGCGAGGTCGAAGCGGCGCCCGAACTCCTCGTCCACGAACCGGCCGAGCCGCGCCCGCTGCTCCTGGCGGGGCAGCCCGCGCAGATCGGTGTGGCCGACCGGGAGGTGGGCACTGCGGTGCACGAGCTGGAGCGGTTCTCGGTACGAGACGAGGTCGACGGAGGTGCGCAGGATGGGGTGTCCGGCGACCACCGCGTCCACGGCGGCCTGGAAGGCGTCCAGGTCGAAGCCCTCGGGGACGGTGATCTTCAGGTCGGTGACGTTGTGGTAGGCGCCGCGCCGCGGGTCGGCGAGCATCTCGTGGAGCATGCCGGCCTGGAGCATGGTGAGCGGGTAGGCGTCGGCGAGGCCGTCCGGCAGGCGGTCGGCGTCGGCGGGGTCGAGCTGGGAGAACGGGGCGACGGGGGCCGGGGTGTCGACGTCGTCGGTGACGAGCGTGGCGAGGTCGGCGAGGGTGCGGGCGCGGAAGACGTCGGCGACGGTGAGGCCGAGGCCGGCCTGCCGGGCCAGGCCGACCAGGCGCAGGGCAAGGATGGAGTCGCCGCCGAGGTCGAAGAAGTTGTCGGTACGGCTGACGTGTTCGGCGCCCAGCACCTTGGTCCACACGCCGGCCAGGGCCTGCTCCAGGGGCCCCTCGGCCGGCAGGTGCGTGGTGCCCTGCCCGGCCGTGGTGGGTACGACGGCGGTCAGCGCGGCGCGGTCGACCTTGCCGTTGGCGGTCAGCGGCAGCCGCTCGTGGCGGACGAACAGCGCCGGGACCATGTAGTCCGGCAGGGTCAGCCGCAGCCCCTCCCGCAGGGCGGGCGCGTCGAGCGGCCGGGCCTCGGGGGTGACCACATGGGCGACCAGCCGGGCTCCGTCGCCGTCACGCCGGGCGACGACGGCGACGTCGGCGACGCCGGGCAGGGCGCGCAGGGCGGTCTCGATCTCGCCGGGCTCGATGCGGTAGCCCCGGATCTTCACCTGGTGGTCGGCGCGCCCGACATAGGCGAGTTGGCCGTCCGGCAGGACCCGTACCAGGTCGCCGGTGCGGTACATGCGGGCGCCGGGCTCGCCGAAGGGGTCGTCGAGGAAGCGTTCCGCGGTCAGCTCCGGCCGGTTGCGGTACCCGCGCGCGACCCCGCCGCCGGAGACGTACAGCTCGCCGACGCTGCCCGCCGGGACCAGCCGGCCCCAGGCGTCGAGGGCGTAGCCGTGCTGGCCGGACAGCGGCCGCCCGATCGGCGAGCGGACCGCCCCCGTCACGTCCTCCCCGGTGACGGTGCGGATGGTGACGTGCACGGTGGTCTCGGTGATGCCGTACATGTTCACCAGGGCGGGGCGCGGTCCCGGGGCGGTGAACCAGTCGCGGTAGTCGCGTACGTCGAAGGCGTCACCGCCGAAGATCACGGTGCGCAGGGCGAGTTCGGAGAAGTCCGCGCCGGCGTTCCCGAGGTGGGCGCGCAGGCCCTTGAAGGCGGCGGGGGTCTGGTTGAGGACGGTGACTCCCTCGTCGCGCAGCACGCGGTGCACGGCCGCCGGGTCGCGCACCTCGTCCGCGCCGAGCACCACGACGCGACCGCCGCTGGTGAGCGGGCCCCAGAGCTCCCACACGGAGAAGTCGAACGCCGGGGAGTGCAGAAGCGTCCACACGTCGGCGGGCCCGAAGTCGAAGTGCCGGTCGGCGGCGCCGAGCAGCCAGGCGAGGTTGCCGTGGGTGATCTCGACGCCCTTGGGCCGGCCGGTGGAGCCTGAGGTGTAGATGACGTAGGCGAGGTCCTGCGGGTCGGGGCGGACGTCCTCGCCGTCGGTCCCGGTGCCGGCCTCGTCCTCGGTGTCCAGTTCGACGAGGTTCACCGGCAGCCCCTCCACGGCGGTGCGGGTGGCCGCGTCGGTGACGACCCACTCGATCCCGGAGTCGGTGACGGTGAACTCTCGCCGGGCCCTGGGGTGGGAGGGGTCGAGCGGCAGGTAGGCGGCTCCGGCCCGCCAGACGGCGAGCAGGGCGACGGCCAGGTCGGGCGTGCGGTCGAGGCAGACGCCGACGAGGGAGCCTCGGGTGACCCCCGAGGCGCGGAGCCGGGCGGCCAACGCCGATGCCCGGGCGTCGAGTTCGGCGTACGTGTGGCAGCGGCCGGAGCCGGTCGCGGCCACCGCGTGCGGGGTGCGGGCGATGTGCTCGGCGAGGCGGTCCGGCGCGGTGCGCGGGGCCGGGAGGAGGGCGCCGCCGGAGTTGGCGGGGCCCTCGGGTCCGAGCAGATGGGCGCGTTCGGCGGGGCTGAGCGGGTCGATGGCGCCGAGCGGGGTGTCGGGTTCTGCGCAGAAGGCCTCCAGCAGCGCCACCGTGTGCCGGGCGAGGGCGGTGACGGAGGCCTTCTCGAACAGGTCGGGCCGGTAGACGAACACCAGGTCGGTACGGCCGTCCCCGTCGCGCAGGTCCAGAGTGAGGTCGAACTTGGCGGTGGTGAGGGAGATCCGGTAGGGCGTGCCGCTCGCACCGCCCAGGGTGAACCCGCCCTGCGTGACGTCGGTGTGCGTGTAGAGGACCTGGACGAGCGGGTTGCGGGCGAGGTCGCGTTCCGGGCTGAGGGCGTCGACGACCTGCTCGAACGGCAGCGACTGGTGGGAGAACGCCTCCAGGACGCGGTCGCGGGTCCGCGTCAGCAGGGCCGTCGGGGTCGGGTCGTCGGAGAGGTCGCCGCGCAGCACCAGGGTGTTCACGAAGAAGCCGACCAGCTGCTCCGTCTCGGCCTGCTCCCGGTTGGCGACCACCGTGCCGACGGCGATGTCGCTCTGCCCGCTGTGGAAGGCCAGCGCGGCCTGGAAGGCGGCCAGCACCGTCATGTACGGAGTCGTACCCACACGGCCGCCCAGCGCGGTGAGCCCGTCGGTGAGCGCGGCCGGCAGGGTGACGGTGTGGGCGGCTCCGCGCCCGCCGGGCGTGTCGGGGCGGGGGTGGTCCGTGGGCAGGTCCAGCGGGGTCAGGCCGGCGAGCCGGGAGCGCCAGTGGTCGAGGTCGGCGGACCGGTCGCTCTCGCGCTGCCACAGCGCGTAGTCGGCGTAGTCGAGGGGCAGTTCGGGCAGGCGCGCGGCACGGCCCTCGGTCCTGGCCCGGTACAGCTCGGCCAGGTCGCGGACGATCAGGTCGAGGGACCAGCCGTCGGAGACGATGTGGTGCATGCCGAGAACCAGCACGTGGTCGTCGTCGGCGGCCCGTACGAGGGTGGCGCGGAAGGCCGGTTCGCGGGCGAGGTCGAAGGGGCCTACGGCGGCGGCGTGCACGGCGGCGGCCAGGCGCCGCTCTCGGTCGGCACCGGCCGGGCCGGTCACGTCCGTCACGTCAAGCACCGTGCCGTCGGCGGGCAGGACACGCTGGTACGGGACGCCCTCCTGCTCGGGGAAGACCACCCGCAGCTGCTCGTGCCGGGCGACCAGGTCGGCCACGGCGGCCCGCAGCGCCGGCACGTCCAGCGGGCCGGTGAACCGCCAGGCGGCGGGCAGCAGGTAGGTCGGCGCGCCGGGGTCGAGCCGGTCCAGGAAGTACAGGCGCTGCTGGGCGGCGGACAGCGGGGTCCGGTCGGGGCGCGGCCGGATCCGCCGCGGGCCGTCGGCCCGGGCCGCGGCCCCGCGCAGCCGCTGCTCCAGCAGGCGGCGTGCCGCCGGTGACAGGCCGCTGCCGGGGGCGAGGGGGCCGGGACGCACGTCCGAGGTGGTCATGAGGGCACTCCGTTCTCACTCTTGGAAAGAAGCTGGCGAAGGGTGGGGCCGGGCCCCGGCGCTCAGAAGTCGGCCGTCAGGGAGAGATCGATCTCGTCGTCGCTCATCTGCGAGATCAGCTCCAGCAGGCGGCGCTCCACCTCGGCGGCGAGCCGCTCGACCGTGGGGTGCTCGAAGAGGTCCCGGACCTGGAGCGGGCAGTCGAAGGCGGTCCGCAGGCGGGAGGTGACGGACACCGCGCGCAGGGAGTGCCCGCCCAGGGCGAAGAAGTCGTCGTGGACGCCGACCCGGGGCAGGTCGAGCACCTCGCACCAGATCTGTGCGACTACCGTCTCAGCGGGGGTGCGCGGCGCCACGAAGGCGTGCGGTGCGGGTGCCACGGGTTCGGGCAGGGCGGCGGTGTCCAGCTTGCCCTGCACGGTCAGCGGCAGTCGGTCGAGCAGCACGAAGGCCGACGGGACGAGGTAGTGGGGCAGGTGGGCCCGGCTGTGGGTCGCCAGGGATTCCGCGGAGAGGCCCGTACCGGCGGCGTAGCCGACGAGGGCCGGTTCGCCGTGCAGGGTACGGACCACGACGGCCGCGGCCCGGACACCGGGATGGCGGCGCAGCACCGCCTCTGCCTCTCCCGGCTCGACGCGGAACCCGCGGATCTTGACCTGGTCGTCGTTGCGGCCGAGGAACTCGAGGTCCCCGGAGGGCAGCCGGCGCACCACGTCGCCGGTCCGGTAGAGCCGGCCGCCCGGCGCGCCGAACGGATCGGGCACGAAGCGCTCGGCGGTGGGGGCGGCCCGGTCGAGGTAGCCCCGCGCCAACTCCGCGCCGCCGATGAGGAGTTCGCCGGGGACGCCGTCGGGGACGAGGTCGCCGAGGGCGTCCGCCACGTAGGTGCGCCGGCTGCCCAGGGCGCGTCCGATGGGCACCCGGCCGTGCGGGACCCGGTCGACGCGGTGTGCGGTCGCGGAGATCACCGCCTCGGTGGGGCCGTAGGTGTTGACGACGGGCACCCGGGGCAGGTGCGCGAACCAGCGCTGCAGGGGATCGGCGGGCAGTGCCTCTCCCCCGGTGACCAGCAGCCGCAGCGAGGCGAGTCGAGGAGCCAGGGTGTCCAGACGGGCCACGAGCTCCGCCCAGTAGGACGGCGTGAGTTCCATGACGGTCACCCGCTCGGCGGCGACGCGGGTGGCGAGTTCCTCCGGGGACCAGATCTCGTCCGGACGCACGACGACCGTCGCCCCGGTGCTCAGCGCGGGCAGGACCTGCTCCAGCGAGGCGTCGAACGAGGTCGAGGCGAAGGTGAGCACCCGGTCGGCGCAGGTCAGCCCGAACTCCTCGCGGGCGGCGGCCACATGGGCGTTCAGGGCGTGGTGCTCGACACCGACGGCCTTGGGGCGGCCGGTGGAGCCCGAGGTGAAGATGACGTAGGCGAGGTCGCCCGGGTCGGGGACGTGCCGGGGGCCGTCGGGCGCCGGTCGCACCCGGTCGACGTCGACCGTCACGGCCCCGAGACCGCTGAGCGTCTCCCGGGTCGCCGCGTCCACGACCGCGTGCCGCACTCCCGCCTCCTGGAGCATGAACCGCAGTCGCTCCCCCGGGAGCCGGGAGTCGAGCGGAACGTACACCCCGCCCGCCCGCCACACGGCGAGCATCGCGGCCACCGACCACACGCCCCGGCCCACGCACACGCCCACGGCGGCACCCGGCGCGACCCCGGTGGCGGCCAGAGCGGCGGCCAGCCCTGCGGTAAGTGCGTCGAGTTGTCCGTAGTCGAGTGCCCGGCCCTCGCATCCGACCGCCGGGGCGTCCGGCCGGCCCGCCACCCGGAACGCCGGCGCCTGCCGCGCGTCCCGGCCCGCCCCGGCCACCAGCCGCCGCCGCTCCCGCGTGGTGAGCAGCGGTGCCTCGTCCACCCGGATTCCGGGGTCCGCGAGGACGGCCCGGAGCAGCATGCCGACGTGCTGGGCGAACCGGGTGGCCGTCTTCGCGTCGAAGAGGTCGGCGGCGTACTCGACGTTGAGCGCGAACCGGCCGGGCCGGACCAGGAAGGTGGCCGTCAGGTCGAACTTCGCCGAGGACCAGGGCAGTTCGAAGGCGGCGTCCAGCCCGGGCAGTCCCGAGCCGCCCGTGCTCGCGTCCTGCACGTCGACCATGACCTGGAACAGCGGGTTGCGGGACAGGTCGCGCTCCGGGCGCAGTCGCTCCACGACCCGCTCGAACGGCACCTCCTGGTGGTCGAAGGCACCCAGGACGACATCCCGCACCCGGTCCACGAGCCCGGCGAAGGCGGGCCGCCCGGAGAGGTCGGTGCGCAGCACCACCGTGTTGACGAAGAAGCCGACCAGCGGCTCCAGTTCGAGCCGGCCGCGGCCTGCGACGGGGGTGCCGACCGACACGTCCGACTGTCCGGACCAGCGGGCGAGGACGGCCTGGGCGGCGGCCAGCAGCACCATGAACCTGGTCGCGCCGCGCTCGCGGGCGAACGCGTCCACCCGGTCGGCCAGGTCGGCGGGCAGGTCGACCTCGACGGCGCCGCCGCGGCCGGTGAACACCGGGGGCCGGGGCCGGTCGGTGGGCAGCTCCAGGGCGGGCGCCGCCTCCAGGGTGCGTTCCCAGTAGGCGAGTTGGGGCTCCAGCACTCCGCTGTCGGCGCGGTCGCGCTGCCAGACGGCGAAGTCGCCGTACTGCACCGGCAGCGGCCGCAGCGGGGCACGCTCTCCCGTCCGCCGGGCCCGGTAGTGCAGGGCGAGTTCGTCGAGGAGGACGCCCTTGGACCAGCCGTCGGTGACCGCGTGGTGCAGGGCCAGGACGACGACGTGGTCGTCCGCGGCAAGCTCCCACACGCCGGCCCGCAGCAGCGGCGGCCGGGCGAGGTCGAACCGGCGGGTGGCGAGGGCCGCGGCCCGCTGTCGTACGGCCGCCAGCCTGGCCTCCTCGTCCGTGGCCGCCGGTGCCTGTTCCCAGTGGAGCGGGACCCGTACGGGGTCGCAGACCTCCTGCACGGGACGGCCGTCGGACTCGATCAGCGCCGTGCGCAGCACCTCGTGCCGCTCGACGAGGTCGTCCAGGGCCTGCTGCCAGGCCGCGCGGTCGAGACCGCCGCTGACCCGCCAGCAGTACCAGAGGAGGTAGGAGTCCCCCCGGTCCGAGGTGCGGTCCAGGAACCAGAGGCGCTCCTGCGCGAAGGACAGCGGCAGCGGGCGGGCGCGGTCGACGGGGACCACCTCGGTGCCGCCGGCCGCGCGGGCGGCGCTGACGCGCGGAGCGAAGCCCCGGACCGTGGGGTGCTCGAAGACCGTGCGCAGCTCGATCTCGCGGCCCAGGCGCTGGGCGATCCGCGAGACGGCCATGGTGGCCAGCAGGGAGTGTCCGCCCAGGTCGAAGAAGCTGTCGTCGATGCCGATCCGGTCCAGGCCCAGCACGTCCGCCCACACCTCGGCGACGATCCGCTCGGTCTCGTCGCGGGGCGGCGCGTAGGCGGCGTCGGCGGACCGGGCGTGGGCGGGGTCCGGCAGGGCGGAGCGGTCGAGTTTACCGGAGACACCGACCGGCAGGGCCTCCAGGACGACGAACTCCGAAGGTACGGCGTAGTGCGGCAGGTAGCGGGCGCACCAGGCGCGCAGCTCCGCCCGGTCCACGGCGGCCCGGGCGTCCCCGGCCGGTACGACGTAGCCGACGAGGCTGCGTCCCGTGGCCCGGTCGGGGCGGGCGGCGGCCGCGGCGACCAGCGGGCAGGCGCGCAACACCGTCTCGATCTCGCCGAGTTCGATCCTGAAGCCGCGGATCTTGACCTGGTCGTCGCTGCGGCCGAGGAACTCCAGGTCCCCGGTGGCCTGCCAGCGCACGAGGTCGCCGGTGCGGTACATGCGGCTGCCGGGCGGTCCGTACGGGTCGGGCACGAAGCGCTCGGCGGTGAGGGCGGGGCGGCGCAGGTAACCGCGGGCCACTTCCGTGCCGCCGATGCGGAGTTCGCCGGACACGCCGACCGGGACCGGCTCGCCGTCGGCGTCGACCACGTACACCCGGCGGTCGCCGAGCGGGCGGCCGATGGGCACGCTGCCGGCGGGCGGGTCGGCGGCCTCGTAGGTGGTGGCGGTGACGGTGGTCTCGGTGGGCCCGTAGGCGTTGCACACGCGCGCCCACGGGACGGCGGCCCGCCAGGCGGCGAGGGTGTCGGCGGGGACGGCCTCCCCGCCGAGGACCAGCAGGCGCAGGGAGGCGAGCGCAGCGGCCAGCCGCCGGTCGAGGGAGAGGGTCAGCTCCGCCCAGTACGTCGGGGGCACGTTGACGACGGTCAGGGCGTGCCGCTGGACGACCTCGGGGACCTGGGTGGGCAGCCAGGGTTCGTCGGGGCGTACGACGACGGTGGCGCCGGAGGTCAGCGCGGGCAGCAGCTGGTCCAGTGAGGCGTCGAAGGAGAAGGAGGCGAAGGCCAGCACCCGGTCGGCGGCGGTGATGCCGAGCCGCTCGCGGACGGCGGTCACATGGGAGGCGAGGGCGGCGTGTTCGACACCGACCGCCTTGGGGCGTCCGGTGGAGCCGGAGGTGAAGATGACGTGGGCCAGTTCGCGGGGGTCGGGGCGGTGCCGGGGCCCGTCCGCGGCAGGGGTCACGGCTGTGACGTCGACGGTGACCCGAGCCAGGGCCGCGGCCGCCTCGGCGGTCGCGGAGTCGGCGACGACGCACGCCAGGTCCGCCTCCTCGGCCATGAACCGGAGCCGCTCCGGAGGCAGTTCGGGGTCCAGGGGGACGTACGTCCCGCCCGCCCGCCAGACTCCCTCGATAGCGGCGACGGACCACGCGCTGCGGCGCAGCAGCACGCCCACCGGGCTGCCGGGGCCCACCCCGGCGGCCCTGAGCGCGGTGGCGAGCCCACCCGTCATGCCGTCCAGGCCGGCGTAGGTGACGCGGCCGTCACCGCAGATCAGGGCCGTTGCCTCGGACGGCCCGCAGAAGGCGACCGGGGGCAGTGGGCCGGCGGGCCGGTCGGGGGCGTGCCGCCACTCGGGGCGGGGGCGGGCCGGCCCCGCCGTGGGCAGGGTGCGCGCCAACTCCTGTACAGGGGTGTCCGGTTCGGCCAGAACGGCCCGCAGCAGGGCCACGTAGGCGTCGGCGAACGCCCGCATGGTGGCCGCGTCGAAGAGGGCGGTGGCGTACTGCAGGACGGCGGCGATGCTGCCGTCCGTGCGCAGGGTGAGATCGAGGAACACGTCCAGCGGGGTCTCGGTCAGCGGCGGCTCGACCAGCTCCACGGCCAGGTCCGGCATGCGCACCGGGCGGATCGGGCTGTTGAGCAGCGTGAACGACGCCTGGGCCAGCGGGTGCCGGGACAGGTCCCGCCCGCCGCCCAGTGCACCGACCACATGGTCGAACGGGGCCTCGGCGTGCGAGAGGTCCGCCAGCACCCGCCCGCGCACGCGGTCCAGCAGGGCGGCGAAGCCCGGCCGGCCGGACAGGTCCGTGCGCAGCACGACCGTGTTGACGAGCGGGCCGATGAGTCCGGTGGCACCGCGCTGGGAGCGGTCGGCGAGCGTGCTGCACACGGCGACGTCGGTGCGGCCCGACCAGAGGCCGAGGAGCGCCTGGTAGACGGTGAGCAGCAGCATGTAGCGGGTGGCGCGCCCGGAGCGGGCCCGGGCGTCGACGTCCGCGACCAGGCCGGCGGGCAGGTCGAAGCGGACGACGTCACCGGAGCCGTCCCAGACCTGGGGGCGTGGCCGGTCGGTGGGCAGGTCGAGCGGGGTCAGACCGGCGAGGCGGCCGCGCCAGTGGCCGAGCAGCCGCTCCATCCGCTCCCCGGAGAGCCGCAGGGCCTGCGAGCGGGCGAGGTCGGCGTACCGCACGGCGGGCGGGGCGACGGGCTCGCCGCGGTATCCGGCGGCGAGTTCGTCCAGCAGGACGCCCCAGGACCAGCCGTCCACGGCGATGTGGTGGACCTCGACCAGCAGCAGGTGCTCGGCGGGCGCGACCCGGGCGAGCACGGCCCGGACCGGGTGCTGGGCGGACAGGTTCACGGGGCGGCCCAGGTACCGGGCGAAGAGGTCGTCGGGGCCGCCGGCCTCGGTCCGTTCCAGGGCGAACCCGCCGGGGGCGTCCACGACCGGCACAGGCTCCCCGCCGACGGAGGTGAACCGGGTGCGCAGTACCTCGTGCCGCTCCACGATCCCGGACAGGGCCCGCTCCAGGCGCGGCACGTCGAGGCTCCCGCGCAGCCTGAGGACCAGCGGAAGCATCGACCCGGTCGAGTGTCCGGCCAGCTGGTCCAGGAACCACAGCCGGCGCTGCGCGAAGGATGCCGTGAGGGTGTCGCCGTCGGTCGGTGCCCCCGCGGGGGCCGGGCCTGCTGTCACTGTGCGCCTCCAAGCCGTGTTTTCCAGCAGACTGCCGCCGCCGCACGAGGGCCCATAGGGAAGAAGACGCAGCACCGGACGCAGACCGGACTGCCCGGGTGTCCTTCCGGCCCAGCCGGTGATCCCTTGTGTCGAACCCTCGTCAGCCACTGGTTACACGTGTAACATCCTGGCCAGCACAAGACGCCGAGCAGTCGCTCGGGACCCTGAGCAGTCGCTCCGGCTGATGACGGAAGGCCCCGGACATGACCTCAACCGCGCCCGCCCCGCTGGACACGGGCTGGCCTCCGCCCCCGTTCCTGGCTCCCGCCCCGCCGGTCGTCGACGCCGACGGCGTGCGGCGCTTCCAGGGACTGACCTACGCCCGCACACCCGGCTACCGCCCGCGCCTGCTGGACGTGCACGTGCCCACCGCGCAGGGTGCCGTGGCGGCGGTCGTCTGGATCCACGGTGGCGGCTGGCTGGAGGGCGACCGCCGTTATCCGCCGCCGACCGTGCCCGTGGAGCTGCTGCACGGGGCGGTGCTCGGCGCCGGCCTGGCCCTGGTGAGCGTCGACTACCGGCACAGCCTCGAAGCGCCATTCCCCGCGCAGCTGCACGACGTGAAGGCGGCCATCAGGTACGTACGGCGGCATGCCGGTCTCCTCGGCGTCGACCCGGAGCGGATCGGCGTCTGGGGCGAGTCGGCCGGCGGCCATCTGGCCGCCCTCGCCGGTCTGGTCCGCGCGGACGCCCACGGATCCGCCCTCGAGGGGCAGGACGGCGTACCGGACGAGGACAGCGGCGTGCGCGCGGTGGTCGACTGGTACGGCGTCTCGGAGATCGGCGCACTGCTCGCACAGCCCACCCTGCCGCCGGTCCCGGACGGGCCCCCGTACCCCGACCCGCTCGCGGCCCTGCTCGGCGGAGGCGAGGAGGGCCTGCAGGAGCGGGCCCGCGTCGCGAGTCCGGTGACGTACGCGGGAGCGGCGAGCGCGCCGCCGTTCCTGCTGATCCACGGCCGGGAGGACCGGGTCGTCCCGTTCAGCCAGAGCGAGGTGCTCGCCGAGGCGCTCACGCGGGGCGGCACGGAGGTGGCGCTGCGCGCCGTGGAAGGGGCCGACCACATCTTCCTCGGCTCCGACGAGGTGCCCTCGATCGTCGCGGAGAGCGTCGACTTCCTGCGTCGCCACCTGACCGCCTGACCCGCCGGAACCCGTCCGGAGCGACCCGCCCCGGCGCCGTCCGGCCGCGGGGCGCGCGCCGGTACCGCACCGCGGTCAGGCGGACTCGCGGCGCACGAGGACGGGTTCGATGCCGGACAGGGGTGCGGCGGTGCCGTTCTCGATCAGGGCGTGCACGGCGGCGGCCACCTGCGCGGCGGAGGGCTGGTCCAGCCGGACGGTCGTCAGGGACGGCCGCTGCAGGACCGCCGAGACGAGGTCGTCACAACCGACCACGGCGACGTCCTCCGGGACGTCGATCCCCTCGTCCTGCAGGGCACGCAACAGCAGAGCCGCGTACTCGTCGTTGTAGGCGAAGACACCGTCCAGCCCAGACTCCGCCCAGGCACGCGCGAGTTCGACGGCGGACTCGTACGTGTACGCCATCTCCACCGGGGTCACGGTCGCCACCGTCCGGGCGGCCACGCTCCGGGCGCCGGCCAGTCGGGGTGCGGCGAACGCGGACAGGCCTCGTTCCCGCGGCATGACCACGCCGAGGCGCCGCCGGCCGCTTTCCACGAGATGCCCGGCGGCCAGCGCGCCGATGCGCTGATCGTCGTAGGCGACCGTGTACGCACCCTCGACGGGCTGGGGCGCGAACGCCATCACTGCCCGGACACCGGCCCGCCTGAGGACGTCCACGCCGGCCGCGGTGAGGCCGGCGCCGTCCAGCGCCAGAACGGCGCCGGGGCGCAGCTCGGCCCAGGCGCGGGCCGCGGTGACGGGGTCGGCGAACCGGCCCGCGTGCAGCACGGTGGTGTAGCCGTACTGCTCGAGTTCCGTGTGAAGGTCGTCGATCCAGCCGCTGACCAGGCGGCCGATGGCGGACACGGCTGCCGGCATCAGCACCAGGTTGTTGCGGCCCGCCCGCAGCGAACGGGCGGCCGCGTGCGGTACGTACCCGAGCGTGTCCGCCGCGGCGAGGACCTTCGTGCGCGTCGCCTCGCCGACCCGGTGGTTCTGGGTGTTGTTGAGCACGAAGGAAACGGTGGCCCGCGAAACGCCCGCCAGCCGTGCCACGTCGGCGCTGGTGACGGCAGCCGCCGGTTTCCTCGCCATGCTTCCCTTCCGCCCGCGGCAACCGATTCCACGGCAACCGATTTCCCCTAGACCTCCAGGCTACATGCGCGTTCGGCAACACGAGTAAGCAACGACCGCGCCTCATCGACGCAAGCCTCTGTTCATCGCCGTACCCGGGGTGCTACACAAGGACCACCGCCGTGGTTACTCGTGTAATCAACCATCCGACACCCGCGGATTCCCCTCGCAGCGTCACCCCGTCCCACCGGCCGGCCCTGCTCCGAACCCTCCTGCTTCCCTCTTCTGCCTCCCTTTTCCCTGGAGTCGACATGACCCCGTTCTCCGCGACCGAAGACGTCCGGCCGGCCGCCGCCGGGACCCCCGAACCCGGGCGGCGCGGCCTGATGACGCTGCTGCTGGCCGCCAACGCCTCGATGTACGCCGTCTACATGGGCGTCGGGTCCGTCCTGCTGCCCACGCAGGTCGAGGCGATCGACCCCGATCACAAGGTCGCGCTGCTCGGCCTGATCGGCGGTGTCAGCTCGGTCTTCGCCACCGCGTGCAACCCCGTCGCCGGGGCGCTGTCCGACCGCTCCGGGCGGCGCAACCCCTGGGTACTGGGCGGGGCCCTGGCCTCGCTGGCCGGTCTCACCCTGCTGGGCCGGGTGCGCACGGCCCTGCTGGTCGCGATCGCCTGGTGTCTCGTCCAGGCGACCATGAACGTCTACCAGGCCGCCGTCACCGCCATCGTGCCGGACCGCATCCCGGCCGACCGCCGCGGCACGGCCTCCGCCCTGGTGGGGCTGGCCCTGCCCGTGGGCGGCACCCTCGGCGTGCTGATCGCGTCGCGGACCGCCGGTCATCTCTCCGCGGGCTACCTCACGCTGGGGCTGGTCGCCGCCGGGGCCGCCGTCCTGCTGACGGCGCTGTGCCGGGACGTACCCCGCGAACCGAGCGCCGCAGCCGCGCCGCCGGTGCCCTGGAGACGTCGTGCGTCGGTGTTCCTGTCCGCCCTGAGCAGCAGTGACTTCCGCTGGGCCTTCATCGGCCGGGCCCTGATGGTGCTGGGCTACTTCTCCGTCGTCGGCTACCAGCTCTACATCCTCGACGACCACATCACCCTGCCGAAGGGCCTGAAGCCGGCCGAGGCGATGGCCGTCCTCACCCCGGTGTCGATGGCGGCGATGGCCGTCTCCACGGTGGTCGGCGGTCTGCTGTCGGACCGCTGGAACCGGCGCAAGGTCTTCGTCGGCGTGTCCGCCGCGCTCGCCGGTCTCGTCATGGCCGTCCCCGTGGTGGCGCCCACCTGGCCGGGCATGCTCGTCTTCAGCGCCCTCAACGGACTCGCGTTCGGCTGCTTCATGGCCGTGGACACCGCCGTGGTCACACTGGTCCTGCCCCGCGCGGAGGACGCGGCCCGTGACATGGGCGTGCTCAACATCGCCAACGCCGGCCCGCAGATCGTCGCTCCGTTCGTCGCCTCCGCGGTCGTCACCGCGCTCGGCGGCTACACCCCGCTGTTCCTCTTCGGCGGCGCCCTGTCGCTGCTCGGCGCGCTGGCCATCCTCCCCATCCGGGGTGTGCGCTGAGCGCACCGCCCGCCTCCTTCCCCTCAGCGCCTTCCTCTCCAAGGAGTTACACGTGCATCGCAGACACGCCCTGCCGCTGGCCGCCCTGCTGCTGTGCGGCACCGCCCTCTCCACGACCGCCTCGGCCGCACCCCGCGCGAGCGCACCGCCCCGCCCGCTGCACATCCTCCTGACCAACGACGACGGTTACGACGCCCCCGGCATCCGCATGCTGTACGACCGCCTCACGGCCGCGGGCCACGACGTGACGATCGTGGCCCCGCTGACCGACCAGAGCGGCGCCGGAACGAGGATCTCCAGCGCGGCGGCGGTCACGGTGAAGCATCCGCAGCCGCGCGTCTGGGCCGTCGCCGGCAGCCCCTCGGACGCCGTGTCCTTCGGGCTCTCCGTCGTGTTCGGAGCCCACGCGCCCGACCTGGTCGTCTCGGGGACGAACTTCGGCCCCAACGTCGGCGCCATGGCGACCCATTCGGGCACGGTGGGCGCGGCGATGACGGCCGTGGAGGACGGGGTGCCCGCGATCGCGGTCAGCACGGGCGGGCTCGAACCGCCCGAGCCCACCCGGATCCTCAACGCCATGCGCCCGACCGACGACTTCGCGGTCAGGCTCATCGACCGGCTGCGCGACCGGGCACACGGCGGTCGCCTCCTGCCGGAGGGGATGGGCCTCAACGTCGACCACCCGGTGGTGGGCACGAACGGCACGGGCACCGCACACGGCACCGACATCACCACGCAGGATCCGCACCCCGTACTGAAGTCCGCCTACGCCGACAACGGCGACGGCACCTGGAAGGTGACCGTGAGTGTGGCGGACTCCCCCGCAGGGCCCGGAAGCGACGTCGACTCGGTCGGGGCCGGCCGGATCTCCGTCTCCCCCGTCACGCCGGGCTGGAACGCCGGCCCCGCCGCGTACGCGCGCGGGGCGGCTCTGCTCAGGGGGCTGCGCCCCTAGGGCGTTTCGTTCGGATCAGCCGACGGGGACCTGGCTCGGCCGGTGTCGGGCCAGGAGAAACCGCAGTCGCGGCGCTCAGCCGCGATCCGCTGGAACACATCAGCGGGACGTTGACCAATGCGCTGTACGGCACGGACTGGCTGCCGAACCCGGCCCACTTCAACGTCATCCGGGCGCTCACCAGGCCGGTGGAACACGGAGTGATCCACGCGACCTCGCACGTCAGCAGCACCCTGGGGCCGCTGTTCACCACCGTGATCGGCGCCGCGCTGATCCTGGTCGCCGTCCGCTACCTGGGAAAGCTGCTCAAACTGCTCATGGTCGGCAGGGCCCGCGACATCCTGATCAAGGCCGTCGGCCGCAACGCCTACCTCGCCATGGCGTCAGGCATGGGAGTGACCGTCGTCACCCAGTCCTCGACCATCACCACGTCCGTGCTGGTCCCCTTCGCCGGAACAGGCATCCTGACACCGGCGCAGGTGTATCCCGTCGTCGTCGGCTCCAACCTCGGCACGACGTTCACGGTGGTCTTCGCGGCGTTCGCAGGCGTCGGACAGGACGCGAGGATCGGCCTGCAGGCAGCCTTCGTGCATCTGATCTACAACCTCTTCGCGATCGTCGTGATCTACGTGATACCGCTCCTGCGGCCCGTGCCGCTGTTCTGCGCCGAGACCCTCGCCCGCGTCGCCTCCGAACACCGGTGGGTCCTCGCCGTCTACCTCGGCACCGTCTTCATCGCACTGCCTGCCTTGGTCATCGCGCTGGTGGGCGTGCTCTGAGTACGGCGTCCGCTCCGCCCGGCGTGGCAGGAGACTTGTGGTGGGCGGCAAGCGAAGGCGTGCCCCGGAAGCGAGAGTTCGGGCGATAACTCGGTGGCGAGGCCGGCCCCGCACAGACGACCATGCGACGCATGAGTGACGAACCCGCGCGGTGGACCCAGGCAACCGTCTACCCCGACATGTGGACCGACCCGGACGGCGACCCCCGTGAAGGCCCCGTGCCGGACGGCGAGTCGGCGACGTTGCAGGACTACCTGAAGAACTACCGCCTGACCCTGCGGATGAAGTGCGACGGCCTGGACGCGGAGCAACTGGCCCGTCGCTCGGTTCCGCCGTCCACGATGTCGCTGCTCGGCCTGGTGCGGCACCTCGCCGAGGTGGAGCGGGACTGGCGCAACTGGATCACCGACGGCGACCCGCTGCCGAAGCTGTACGGCGTGCGTGACGGGGACTTCGACGGTGCCGTCGCCGAGCAGGCCGTGGTCGACGCCGCGTACGCCGATCTGGAGCGCGAACAGGCGGCGACCGACGCCGCGCTGGCCCGGCACCCGGACCTGGGCGAGCGGGTGGGGAAGGACGCGATCCCGGTTCGGGAGCTGCTGGTGCACAGGATCGAGGAGTACGCCCGGCACTGCGGGCACGCCGATCTGTTGCGCGAGTGCGTCGACGGACGGGTGGGCCAGTGACGGGGGCCGCCCCGGATGTGACCTGACGGCAGTCCGCTCCCGGCCCGGCGTGTCAGCGCGGCGTCAGCGGCCCCTGTCACTGTTGTTCTCGTGAACGGCACGGGAGACCGGGCCGGGAACGAGGAGAGGTGCCCGGAGTGGCTTATCGGGGACCGGCGAGCACGTCTCGAGGTCGGGCCTCACGGCCCGCGCAGGTTCAAATCCTGCCCTCTCCGCTCGGCCCGAACCAGGGCGGGACGGCCGCTGTCGGTGCTGGACTGGAGGAGCGTCCGGCAGGTCGTCGTCGCCGAGCGCGGTCAGCGGCACGGGCAGGCGACCGCCCGGCCAGGGCACTTGGCACCTGGCCGGCCGCCCGAGCACTGCCGACGGCGCGTCAGCCGGCGGCGAAGCTCTTCACCTTGTCCAGGGACCCGTTGAACCTGTCGTGGTCACCGACGGTCGGGCCCGAGGAGGTGTACTGCCACATCGTGTACGACGACCAGCCGGCCGGCAGCGTCCCCGCCGACGAGGCGTACCGGGCGACCCAGAGCGGGTTGGTGGCACCGAAGCCCGCGTAGTTGCCGGTGCAGTCGCTCCACCAGCTGGTGGCGGTGTAGATGACGGCGGCGCGGCCGGTGCGGGCCTTGTAGCGGTCCAGGAAGTCGCGGATCCAGCTGACCATCCCGCTCTGGGACTTGCCGTAGCAGGCGTCGCCGTACGGGTTCCACTCGATGTCGAGCGCGCCGGGCAGCGTCTTGCCGTCCTTGGACCAGCCGCCGCCCTGGTCGACGAAGTAGTCGGCCTGGGCGGCGCCGCCGGTGGTGTCCGGGGTCGCAAAGTGGTACGCACCCCGGATCAGGCCGGCGTCGTAGGCGTCGTCGTACTGCTGGCTGAAGTAGGTGTTCGTGTAGTACGTGCCCTCCGTGCCCTTGGTGTAGGCCCAGCGCACGCCACTGTTCCACAGGGTGCTCCAGGAGACGTCGCCCTGGTAGCTGGCGACGTCGACGCCCTCGGTCTGGGTCACCCGTGGAACCGACACGGGGCCGTCGTCGGTGGCGGTTTCGCCGTCGTGGGCGAGTACCCCCATGCCCATGTAGGCGCTGCCGCGCTCGACTGTGGACTCGGCCGCCGAGGGCACGGCCGCGGGGATCGACAGGGTCAGCAGGAGGCCGGTCAGTGCGCTGGCCACGGACCAGCGTGAGCGGCGGCGATTTCGGGCTATATGGCTCGTCACGGGATCCATCAGACCTGCAGGCGGACCACCCCGCACTCCGGATCCCGACCAACTACGCCATATCGGCCGGGTATTTACGCCAAGTGAGTGGCCGGGCCGTCCTACCCGCATGGTCATGGGCAGCGCCGGGGAAGGCGCCGCCCATGACTTGCCGCTCCGGCGCGGGTCAGCCGTCGATGCGGTGCTGCGTCCAGAAGGAGGTCAGGTCGGTGCTCGTGGCGGCCTGGGCGGCCGCCTTGAACTCGGCCGTCGTCGAGACGCCGTACCAGTGCGTGGTCGCGTAGTCCTTCAGCAGCTTGGCCATGGCCGTGTCGCCGAGGACGCGCCGCAGGTCGTGCAGGGCGCACTTGCCGTAGCCGTAGACCACGGTGGAGTACCGGGACGAGTGCGCGTCCCAGTAGGCCATCGAGTTGGTGATCTTCTCCGCGCTGGAGGCCCAGGAGACGCTGCTCCAGCAGTTGCTGCCGGTCTTGCCGAGGGCCAGGTCGGTGGCGTAGTCGGTGAAGGCCTCGTCCAGCCACGGGCTGTTGTACTCGTCGTCGCCGACGATGCCGTACCACCACTGGTGGCCGATCTCATGGGTGAGCGCCGTGGTGCTGACCAGGTCGAGGACGAAGCCGGGGTACTCCATCCCGCCGAACCAGTAGTTGTTGTCGATGACCGCGTCCAGCTCACCGTAGGGGTAGGCGCCGAAGCGTGCCGCGTGGGCGTCGACGGCGGTCTTGGCGGTGCTGAGCATCGACTGGGCGCTGGAGGAGCTGATCCCCGAGACGGAGTAGATGTTCACCGGGACGCCGCCCGGCGAGGTGCCGGAGATCTTGGTGAAGGGCCCGGCGCCCCAGGCGAAGTCACGGACCTTGGAGGCGGTGGCCGTGGTGACCGTACGGCCGCTGGAGCCCGGGGTGTCGGTGGAGGTGCCGGTGGCCGGGACCAGCAGGCTGCTGGGGTGGTCCAGGGTCACCTTGAAGTCGGCGGCCAGGGAGTAGAAGGACTCGCCGTTGTTGGTGTACGGGTCCAGGTGCCAGCCCGCGCTGTCGCGCACCGCGAGGACGGGCAGGGCGTTGCCGATGAAGCTGAAGGCGCCGTCGTGCCCGAACCGGTCGGCGCCGCTGGGCACGGTGATCCCCAGGTCGAAGCCGATCGTGGCGGTCTGCCCCTGGTTCAGCGGTGCGGGCAGGGTGACCTTCAGGGCCGTGCAGTCGGCCGAGAGCGCGCCCGCGGTGCCGCCGGTGACGTTGGTGACCGTGATGGGCATCGCCGAGCAGGTGCCGTGGTAGTTGTCCCACAGCCTCAGGTACACCTCGCTGAGCGCGGTGGCGGACGCGTTGGTGAAGGACACGCTCTCGTGCCCGTTCCAGACGGTGCCGCTCGTGTCGCTGCTGAGGCTGACGGTGTAGGAGGGCGCGGCGGGGGTGCGGGTCGAGTCCGCCGGTGGCGGGGTGGTGTCGCCGGAGGTGGCGAGGGCGACGTCGTCCAGGACGAAGCTCGTCTGGAGGCTGGAGTCCTCGGTTCCGGTGAAGGACACGTTCACGGTCTGGCCCGCGAACGACGACACGTCGAACGACTTCTGCACGTAGCCGGTGTTGTCGTCGAGGTTCGAGTAGGTCGCCAGCGTGGTGCTGCCGATCTTGGCCGTCAGCTTGTCGTACGCGATGGACGAGGTCGTCTCGTCGGTGTCGATGTGCAGCCAGAAGGTGAGGGTGGCGGAGCTGCACCCGCTCGGGATGGTGACGCTCTGCGAGAGCGTGTCGGTGTGGGTGCTGCCCACACCGTTCAGCCAGGCGAAGGAGGAGCCGCCGTGGGCGCTTTCGCCGGTACGGCTGGTGATCACGCTCGACGAGGACTGGGTCCAGGGCGAGGTGCCGCTTTCGAAGCCCCCGTTGGTGACCGTCTGCGCCGGAGTGCAGGCTGCGGCCACCGGTTGCCCGGCGGGCCGGGCGGCGGCGGGGGTGGCGGGGAGGGAGAGGGCGGCCAGCGCGGCGACGGTGAGAGCACCGGCACCGAGGGCCTTGTGGGGGGTCGATCTCACACGCTACTCCTTTGCGGCGGCCGGGATTCCGGCCTGCTCGATGGCCGCCCGGCCGGCTGGGGTGCGCCGGGGCGGCCGCGGGGTTGGGGTTGCGCGATCGCTGTGCGGGGTGGTGCGCCGCGCCCTCATGGGGTCAGGGCGAGGACTGCCGAAAGAGTGACAGATTTGACCAGGGCATGCCAGAAGGCCACAGAAAGTGGGTGGCGGTGCTCCTGATGACCTGAGGCGGGGTGCGGTGCGGGTCAGGACCGCGACGCCGGATGCGCCACGTATCCCCCGATGCCGGCGAACACGCCCGCTGCGGCGAGCAGCAGGGTCACGGTGATGCTCACCCGCAGCAGCAGGGCGCCGGCGACCGCGCCCACCAGGACCGCCGGCAGGCCGGCGGCGCGGTAGCGCTGGGCGCCGTCCCCGGTCCCGCCGCCCAGGGACGACCGCATGATCAGCGTGACGAGGGTGCCGGTGACGAGCGTCGTGTTCAGGACCGCTCCGAGGCGCCACATCGTCGCGCTGCGCAGCCCCATCGCCAGGGCGGTCAGCGCGGTCACGGCGTAGTGGCGCGGTTCCGGGTCCTGGCCGACGGGGCGCAGGCCGATCGCGGTCAGTGCCGCGCCCACGAGAAGGGTGGCCGCGAGGGCGGCCGAGGTGAGCAGCCAGCGGCGGCGCCGCTCGGACGTGGCGGCGCCCAGACGGCTGCCGGCGACCGCGCCGACACTGAACGCCACGAGCGCCGTACCGGATCCGATCGGCGAGAGCCATTCCGCGCCGGCGAGGGAGAAGCCGAGGAAGAGGATGTTGCCGGTCATGAAGGCGGTGAAGACCTGCCCGAGACCCAGGTAGGCCACCGCGTCGACCATGCCCGTGGCGGCGGTCACGACGAGGAGCGCCTTCGGGAGCGGATCGGGGCGGCCGGGTCGTCGGGGCATGGGCTCACCTTCCTCCGCCCCACTACATCCCGGCCGCCGGCTCCCGGCATGTCGATCTCCCCCGGGGAGGGCGGTGGGATCAGTGGGTGTGCAGGCTCATGAACACCGCTCGCAGCCGGGTGCCGTCCGGTCCCGGCCAGCCGCTCGCGACATGACCGAGCGCTTCCTGCGCCGGCAGCGGCGGGTTCTCGAGGACGGGCCGCAGGACGCGGTGGAGGTGGAGGGTCGTGCCGTGCGGTGCGGGGAGGCGGGTGCCCTGCTCGTCGTCGGTCGGCCGGGGTGCGAAGTCCTGCGGGGAGAAGGGCTCTCCCTCGTAGGAGCGGGTCACCTCGCGGTCGGGGGTGTCGCTGATGCTCTGGGCCATCGCCTGCGCCTTGCCCTCGATCAGCAAGAGCAGTTCGGCGACCAGCACCGGGTCGTGGCAGCCGTCGTAGGCCCAGCGCTTGCCCAGCACACCGTGCTCCATCGTGCCGACGAGCGCGTCCTCGGCCCCCTCCAGCGGCGCGCCGCGATAGGTGAGGGGGATCAGGTAGGCGGTCGGCTCGGGGGTGGAGGTGTCGGTGGCCACCATGAACTCGATGCCTACCTCGCCCTCCGGGTCGTCCAGCCGGAAGCCGCCGGACTTCGTCAGCACGGGGGCGTCCGGACCGCCGCGGTACCAGGGCCGGGTGGGCAGCCAGGTGGTGAGGAGTTCGACCTTGGTCGGCGTGATGGTGGTGTGGTGGATGACGGCCATGCCGGTGACTCTCCTCCGTCGGGCTGTTCCGGGCCCTCGAAGCTTTCCACACCGGCTGAGCTGGTCACTCCTGAGCCCCGGTCAGCGCGGGAGTCAACTCGGACCAGGGGTTGGGCGGTTCACCGGTGACCGGCCCGCAGACGGCCGCGCCGCGCTCGTGCGCGGTGCGGACGGCGAGCGGGACCAGGGCCTCGGGTACGCCGTAGACGAGATGACAGAACCGTTCGGGCGGGTGGCGTGCCGTCCAGACGGGCCGGGTGAACGCCGAGACGTACGTGGACCAGGGGCCCTCGAAGGTGACGGTCAGGTCGGCGAGCCGGATGTAGCCGGAGGCCGGGTGGACCCCCGGATTGAGGACGACGGTCCCCGAGCCGAGGCGTCGTAGCTCCCGGACCAGGCGCCGGCAGGCCGGCAGGCCCTCCGCGGTCGCGGTGACGCGGTCGAGGAAGCAGCCCTCGACCGCGTACCACTCCTGGTGCCGCCGCGCGTCCTCGACGGCCTCGGCACGGTCCCGGACCCCGTAGTCGGTGTCGACGTACCCGAGCAGCCGGGCACCGGCCGCTCGGAGCGCCCGGGCGGCCGCCGCGAAGGCCGGATCAGGGGCGGCGCCCGGACCGTTCGCGGGGTTCAGCACGACCGCGTGGGTGCGGGCGGCCGCGGTGATCAGCCGGTGCCAGGCGCCGGGGTCCTCGGCCGGGTGCACGTACAGCGGTACCAACAGGCTCATGACGTCCGCCCGTTCTCGGCCGCGGCCGCCCACAGGGCGTCGAGGGCGTCGTCCAGGTCGTGGACGGGCCGCCAGCCGAGGGCACGGCCGGCGGCCGTGATGTCGGAGCACTGCCACGACACCCGGGCGGAGCGGGCCGAGCCGGCCGTGCGTTCGGCGCTCTCCTCCAGCCGCCCCCGGAAGTCCGCCCTTCGGGCCAGGATCCGCACCAACTCCCGTACCGGTACGGCCCGTCCGCCGCCGATGTTGAGCACTGGCGGGAGCGGGCCGGGAGCGGTGACCGCGAGGGCGACCGCCCGGGCTAGGTCGCGTACGTCCACGAAGTCTCGGTGGGCGGACAGGTCGCCGAGCCGCAGGACCACCTCGGGGTTCCGGCCGGCGGCGCGCAGTTGCGCGGCCGTCCGGCCGGGCAGGCTCGCGACGGGCGCGCCGGGGCCCACCGGGTTGCCGACCCGCAGCACCACGCCGTCCAGGACGGCGGAGGTCACCGCGACTGTGCCCGCGAGCTTGGTCACGCCGTACGGGGTGACCGGGCAGGCGGGTGCCGACTCGGTCACCGGGGTGTCCGGGACACCGGGTCCGTACTCGGCGGCCGAACCCAGGTGGACCAGGCGGGCGGTGGGTGCCGCCTCGCGGAGCGCGGCGCACAGCGCGGCGGGGCCACGGGCGTTCACCTCGGCGAGGGTCACCGGGTCGCCCCCGGTCGCGCCCGCGCAGTTGACCACGGCGTCGGGCGCCACCGCGGCCAGGGTCTTCGCGAGCCGCTCCGGCCGGTCCGTTGCGAGGTCGACACGGAACTGCGCGGCGGACGAGCGGCCGCCGTCGAGGACCTGCGTGCCGGTGAGGGCGCGCAGCCGATCGGTCACGTGGCGGCCCAGGTATCCGGTGCCGCCGAGGACGAGGATGCGCATACGGAACTCAGGCCCCCTTGAGCAGCAGCGATTTGCGGGTCGTGAACTCGGCGTTGGCGCGGTCGTAGTCGTCCGGGCGGCCGATGTCCAGCCAGTACCCGTCGAACTCGTAGGCGTGCGGCGGGTTCTGGGTGGCCAGGAGGTCGAGGACGAGTTCGTCGAAGCCGAGCGGCAGGCCGGGCGTGTAGCCGGCGAGGGTCGAGCGGCTGAGGCCGTAGACGCCCATGGAGACGCGGTAGTCCATGCTGGGCTTCTCGGTGAAGGCGACGACCCTGCTCGCGTCCGTGGTCAGCACGCCGAAGTCGATGTGCACCTTGCGGGCGTACGTCGCGATGGTCAGCGGAGCGCCGCAGTCCTCGTGCCGGTGCAGGACGTCGGCGTAGTCGAGGTCGGTGAGGACGTCGCCGTTCATGACCAGGAAGGTCTCGGGCAGCCGGTCGCCCAGGGTGAGCAGCGGGCCCATGGTGCCGAGGGGGCTCTCCTCGGTGGCGTAGTCGACGGCCATGTCCCACTGGGAGCCGTCGCCGACGTAGGCGCGGATGATCTCGCCGAGGTGGCCGATCGCGATGGTGCAGCGGGTGAAGCCGGCGGCCGACAGCTGGCGCAGCACGATCTCCAGGATGGCGTGCTGGTCTCCGATCGGGACGAGCGGCTTGGGCAGCGCGGTGGTGTAGGGGCGCAGCCGGACGCCCTTGCCTCCCGCCAGGATCACTGCGTGCATGGGACTCCTCCTACATGACGTGGGTGACGTGCCGGACGGGGTCAGATGTTGTAGATGCCGGTCTTGTAGCGGGCCAGGTTGGCCGGGTCGCGGAAGAACTCCACGGTGTGCGCGAGGCCCTGTTCCAGGGTGTGGGAGGGCTGCCAGCCGGTGGCCGCGGCGAGCCGGGTCGCGTCGGCGACGAGCCGCATCACCTCGGAGTTCGCGGGCCGGATGCGCTCGGGGTCCTCCCGGACGTCGAGGGCGGTGTCCATGACCTTCCCGATGAGGGCGACGAGGTCGCCGACCGAGATCTCGCTGCCGGTACCGGCGTTGAAGGTGCGTCCGACGACGTTCTCCGCGGGCGCGGTGCCCACGGCGAGGAACGCCTGCGCGGTGTCCTTCACGTAGCTGAAGTCGCGGGTGGGGCGCAGGTCGCCGAGGGTGATGGTGCGCTCCCCCGCCGCGACCTGGGCGATGACGGTGGGGATGACCGCGCGCATCGACTGGCGCGGCCCGAAGGTGTTGAACGGCCTCAGGGTGACCACGGGCGTGCCGAAGCTGGCGTGGTAGCTGTCGGCCAGCCGGTCGCCGCCGGCCTTCGAAGCGGCATACGGGGACTGGGTGTTGATGGGGTGGTCCTCGGTGATCGGCACGGTCTGGGCGGTGCCGTAGGTCTCGCTGGTGGAGGTGTGCACCAGCCGGGGGGTGCCGAGGGCGCGGACGGCCTCCAGCACGTTGAGGGTGCCGGTGACGTTGGTCTCCACGTAGCTGTGCGGCGCCTGGTACGAGTACGGGATCGCGATCAGCGCGGCCAGGTGGTAGGCGACGTCGGCGCCTTCGAGCAGTCCGCGGACCGAGCCGGGGTCGCGGACGTCGCCGAGGACGATCTCCACGTGGTCGAGGACGTCCGGCGCCAGGGTCTCCAGCCAGCCGTAGGAGGAGAAGGAGTTGTACTGGGCCATGGCCCTGACCCGGCGCCCGGAGGCGACCAGGGCCTCGGTGAGATGGGAGCCGATGAAGCCCTCGGCCCCGGTGACGGCGGCGAGCGGTACGGAGCTCAACTCATGTTTCCTTCCGGTCGGTTGAGTAGACAGGAGCCCGTCAGGCGTGCCGGGCCGGCCGGCCGAGCCGGTGCAGCGCGCACACCGCCAGGCAGAGCGCGGCGGCGCCGCAGCACGTCAGCAGGGCGAGCGGGCCCGGTGGCAGTCGCAGGAACGCGGCCGCGCAGGCACAGCCCGCCGCGGCGAGGCAGATGGCGGCCGGCGGCCAGGCGACCCCGAACGCCTGGAGGAGCAGTGCGGTCCACAGGGTGGCGGCGAGCAGGAGCAGGGCGGCCGGGTCGGCGCCGGTGAGCAGCGCGGCGGGCAGCAGCGGGAGGAGGTGGGCGAACAGGCAGAGGCCGAGGACGGCGGCGGAGCGCAGCAGGAATCCGGCTGGGGTGGCGGTCCGGCGCAGCGCGGCGACCGACAGGCCCCGGTAGCGGTACAGCAGCCATTCCGCCGGTCCCATGTTCACGGTCAGCACGATCACCGCACTGGGCGCCTGCCTGCCCTCCAGCAGCACCAGCAGCCCCGCGGCGAGGCCGAACAGCCCGTAGGGCAGGGACCGGACGAGGCGGGGCCGGCCGGTGTCCGGGGCGGCCGGGACGGCGTGGGCGCCGTGCAGGACGTGGCCGGTGACGGCGAGCGTCGCCAGCAGGGCCAGTACGGGGAGTCCGGCCCGCGGCAGGGGTCCCGGTTCCCACCAGGGCAGTACGGCGGCGCCGGCGATCAGCGGGGTGAGCGCGGCGAGCAGCAGCCGCTCCCGGGCCAGGACGAGCAGCACGCCCGCCGCGGCCAGGTACAGCGACTGGGCCGCGGCCGCCAGGAGCACCGGGCCGCCGCCGACGGACGGCAGGGCGGCGGCCGTGGCCAGGGCCGCGCCCACGGGCGCGCCGGTCAGGAGGGTGCGGGCCGCCTCCCGGCGCCCGGCGGTCATCCGTAGGTGGGCGCGGTGGCCGAGCGCCTGACCCCATGCCCAGGAGACGAGTCCCGCGACGAACAGCGCCGTGGCGTGCCGGCCGGGGTGCCACAGCGGGGCGGTGAGCAGGTAGGCGAGCCCGGGCAGGGCGAAGAGCACGCCGCGCAACAGACAGCGGATGTGATCGGGGCGCCAGGGGTCGGCCGCCGGCGCCGGCTCGGGGAAGGCTCTGGGCACCTGCTCGTAGAGGGCCGCGGCGAGCGAGAAGAGGTCGGGGTGGCCGTACCGTCCCTTGATCAGGTCGGCGGACAGGCCCTCGGCCTCCAGCAGTGCGGCCACCTCGTACGGGTGGACGGCCGGGCCGATCCGGTCGGCGAGTTCGGCCGCCAGCCGGCTGACCGCCACCGCGTCCGGGCCCGGTCCGGGCGGTCGGAGGGCGAGGGTGCGCTCCTCGGCGCGGCGGCCGCGTGCGGGTGTCCCCGCGAGCTGCAGGGCCAGCGTGTCCTGTTCCGTTCCGCCCGGTTCGAGGGCCATCGGGCCGCTCATCCGGCGAGGCTCCCGGCGTCGGCCCGGGCTTCCTGGGGCAGCTCCGGCTGGGTGAGCAACAGATTTGCGGGCGTGGGCAGTTCGAGATAGATGGAGCGAAAGGTGTCGATGGTCTGGCGCAGCGTGAACCGCTCGACCACCCGCAGCCGGGCCGCCTGCCCCATCGCCGCGCGCCGTCCGGGGTCGGCGAGCAGTTCCAGGGCGGCCGCGGCCATGGCGTCCGGGTCGCGCGGCGGGACGACGAGCCCTGCGTCGCCGACGGCCTCGCGTACGCCGCCGACGTCGGTGGAGACGGTCGCCCGGCCGCAGGACATGGCCTCGATGAGGGTGAACGGGAAGCCCTCGCTGATGCTGGAGAGCATGACGACGTTGCCGGCCGCGTAGGCGTCCTTGATGTCGTCGACGCGGCCCTCGAAGGTGACGGCGTCCGCGTGGCCCAGCTCGGCAGCGAGCGCCTCGCACCGCTCCCGGTAGGCCTCTCCGCCCCGGGGGGTGCCGCCGAACAGGCGCAGTCGCGCCTCGGGTATTCGCTCCCTGACCTGGGAGAAGGCCCGTATCAGGGTCTCCAGGTCCTTGATCGGGTCGACGCGGCCCGCCCAGCTGAGCGTGGGTGAGTCGGGCTCGGGTCCGGCGGGCGGGAAGGCGGCGGGGTCAACGCCGTTGTAGACCGTGCGGATCGACTCCGGTGCGGCGCCGCCCTGTTCCTCCCACAGCCGGTTGTAACGGTTGCCCGGGGTGATCAGGGCGGCCCGGCGGTAGCTCTCCTCGGCGAGCAGCCGGAAGAAGCCGAGCAGGACGGCCTTCACCGGCCAGCGGTAGGGCGCGGTGCGGTGGCCGAGGTAGCGTTCGCGCAGGTAGACGCCGTGCTCGGTGAGCAGCAGCGGGACGCCGTACCGGTCCAGGCCGGCCAGGCCCGGCAGGACGGCGACGCCGCCGCTGACCGCGTGGGCGACCCCGTGCCGGGGTGCCGGGGCGGCCAGGGGGCGCAGGGCATGTTCGAGCAGAGCGGTGGCGGTGACCGCGTCGTGCAGGGTGGGGCGGGCCTCTCGGACGGTGAGTCCGGGTCGGTTCCACACCGCGGCGAGGATGCTGATCGCCCGGTCGCCGCGCAGGAACGGGCTGAGGGTGCCGTCCGCCGCGGCCCGCGCCATCGTGTAGAGGGCCGGTGCGAAGCCGTCCTCGGCGTGCGGGTCGAGCAGTGCGGTCAGGAACCGCTCGTAGGCGGCGGCGAGTTGGTTGCGGGCGCGGCCCCGGGGAGCGCTCCCCTCGGGCGGGGCGCCCCACATGGGGACGGAGCGCATGCCGCGGACGTGGCCGGGCAGGTCCCAGACGACGGGTTCGCGTCCGGTGCCGGTGACGGCGATGACGTCGAAGTCGAGGTCGGGCATGCCCTGGACGAGTTGGTCGCACCAGACGCTGACGCCGCCGTGGCTGTGCGGGTAGGTGCCTTCGGTGAGCAGGGTGACGCGCGTTGCGCCTGGGCCACGCGCGCCGTGGTGAACGTGCATCGATGTGCTCCACGGCCGAGAAGTGGGGTGGTCGTGCGGGTCCCGGCCGTCGGACGGCGGCCGGGACCTCGTTTCGGTGCGCCGTTCAGCTGTCCGGTGTGTGCGGGACCTGCTCGGTCACGCCCGCGGGCACCGAGGTGCGCGGGGCGGGGGCGGTGGCCGGAGTCCGGGCGGACGCGGTCGCGTCGGGTGCCGCGGTGGTGGACGGCAGGGTGAGGGTGAGTGCGCTGCCGGAGGAGGCGGTCCAGCCGGACGACCGGTCCGCGTACGCGCTGCCGAAGGCGCTGCCGCCGAGGGTGATGCCGGTGGGCAGGGTCGCGGTGACGGCGAGGCCGCTCGGGGCCCGCATGCTCACGGCGTCGCCGACACGGTAGGCGGTGACCCGGCCGGCGTCCGCCGCGCTCTTCCAGGCGGTGCGGCGCTGCAGTTCGGTGCCGATGTCCTTCATGCTCAGGTTCACCAGCGGGGTGTTGCCCGCGAACAGGGCGTCGTAGGTGTAGGCGTCGACCTGGGGAACGGCGTAGGTCTGCTCACAGGAGGCGAGCGGGGCCATCTCGGCGGAGCCGGCCGTGAACGGGTTGTCGCTCGGCATGACGACGGCCTGATACTTGGCGCGCGGCCGCCCGTCGACGGTGTCGGCGAGGAAGACGGCGTCGGTGGCGGGCCGGCCGGACCGGGTGAGGTCGACCGGGGTGTACGGCGTTCCGGCCGCGTCGAGTTCGGCGGCGATGGCGTCGGTGACCGGGCCCCCGTCGCCGACCAACAGGATTCTCGGATCGATACGCGGCGCCGTGCTGTCGGCCTGGGCCGCGCCGGCCGGAAGTCCGAGCGCGGCTATGAGCGCGTCCACCGTCGGCACGGTGGTGCGTAAGGTCCGCTTCATGCGGTGACGTCCCCTCCCCCGACAGGGGTGAGCACGGCTCCGTGGAGCGGACGCACCCCCTTGCGTGACGCCGGCGTCCCCCTCAGAGGCCGGCCGTCGACGCTTCCGCTGCGTCACATGGTGATGTCTCTGTGTAGCTTCTGCGGTCGAGTCGCGAAACCTGACGGAAAAGCGCAGGTGTCCAACGGCCGGCCGGGGAACCGGGCAGCCCGTTTTTTTCGTCGGCGCGGCACGGGGGACGGCAGCCGGCCGACGGCTCGGTGCGCTGGTCCGGCCCCCGGACGACGCATCGACGGGCCACTGAGCCCGCCGGGCGAAGTGCCAGTGGTCCAGACCGGATGGAGATCTGACCCGAGGGTCCGGTTCAGGTCACTCGCACCCTCCGTCCGGTTGGTCCGTCAGACGCGGAGCACGCGCATCTCGGGCGTGCAGACGGGTCCGGAGCCGGTGTTGCTGCTGTCGCTGAACTCGGCGTAGCAGTACGAGCGGAAGCCGATGCCGCCGTTGCATCCGGAGTCGGCGGCGACCTGCAGGATCAGCGTGACGGTGCGGCTCCGGCCGGGCGGGATGGTGGTGCCGTAGTTGCCGCCGAGGTCGGCCGGGCCCGTGCCGGAACAGGAGGTGCAGCCGGCGCTGTCGGTGCTGAAAGGTCGGCGCAGCCGGCGCCGGATCGGCACCGGCGGCCGGTACGACGTCTGCCCCGCCGGAAGGGCCCCGTGCACTCCCGGCCGAGAGCGGGTGTCAAGTCCTCCCCGAGCGTGCGGAATGCGGGCCACCGCTTGTGCGCTGGGGCGATTCTTTGCCGAACACCGCTTTACGGCCGCCGTGCCTGCGCCGCACCCACCCCGCTTCCCGGCGCGAATGTTGCTTCCCGCTTCTGGTCCGTGAGACGTACCGGACGGTATACAGACCCAGTTGAACGCGCGGACCGCTGTTTCAGGGCGGGGCCGTGCGATGTCACGGCCTCAGGGGGAGGAATCCATGGCGAACGACACGCATGCGACGGGCGGGGCGAGAGGCCGGCGGCGAACCGCCGTGCTGGGGGCGGCGCTGGGGGGCTGCGCCCTCGTCGCCGCGTCGACGGTGCCCGCGGCGGCACACGGCCACGAGCTCACCTATGTCTCCCTCGGGGACTCCTACACCTCGGGCCCGCTCATACCGCGCCAGACGGACGCCAACTGCGCCCGCTCCGACCACAACTACCCCTCGCTCGTGGCGGCGCAGCGCGAGGCGACCGTGTTCAAGGACGTGAGCTGCTCCGGGGCCACGACGAACGAGATGTGGAAGCCGCAGGGCACCAATGCCCCGCAGCTCGACGCGCTGGGACGGGACACCGACCTGGTGACGGTGCAGATCGGCGGCAACGACGTCGGTTTCGGCTCGATCATCGGCACCTGTGCCCGCCTCGGCGCCCAGGACCCGACGGGCAACCCCTGCGAGCGCTCGTACAAGGCCGGGGGCTACGACCGGTTGGCGCTGACCGTTCTGGAAACCGCGCCGAAGATCGACCGGGTGCTGCGGGCCGTGCACGCCCGGGCCCCGCACGCGCGGGTGGTCCTCGTCGGCTATCCGGACCTGCTGCCGGACGACGGCAGCGGCTGCTTCCCCTCGGTGCCGTTCGGGCAGCGCGACTTCCCCTATCTGCGGGACACCGAGAAGCGGCTGAACCTGATGCTGCGCCTGGTCGCCGCGTGGAACCGGGCCGAATACGTCGACACCTACGGCCCCACGGTCGGCCACGACATGTGCAAGGCGCCCGCGGACCGCTGGATCGAGCCGCTGCAGCCGGCCTCGCCCGCGGCCCCCGCACACCCGAACGCCAAGGGCGAGGCCGCCATGGCACAGGCCGTGCTGGACCGGCTGGAGCGGGGTCGCGGACGCGGCTGAGCACACGCGGTGACGGCGTGCGCGCGGTGGTGCGACCGATGCGCGCACGCCGTCGTAACTGTCGTATCAGTCGTACGGCCCTGGGGCTCAGCCGCCGAGCGCGGCCAGCACCACGCCCTTGGCCTCCTCCTGCACCCGGGCGAGGTGGTCGGGGCCGAGGAACGACTCGGCGTAGACCTTGTAGACGTCCTCGGTGCCCGAAGGGCGGGCCGCGAACCAGGCGTTGGCGGTGGTGACCTTGATCCCGCCGATGGCGGCGCCGTTGCCCGGTGCCTCGGTCAGGACGCCGGTGACCGCCTCCCCGGCGAGGGTGTCGGCGGTGACCTGGGCCGGGGACAGCTTCGCCAGCAGCGCCTTCTGCTCGCGGGTGGCCGGGGCGTCGATGCGGGCGTAGGCGGGTTCGCCGAAGCGGGCGGTCAGGTCCGCGTAGTGCTCGGACGGCGTCCTGTCCGTGACCGCCGTGATCTCGGAGGCGAGCAGGGCGAGGAGGATGCCGTCCTTGTCGGTGGTCCACACCGAGCCGTCGCGGCGCAGGAAGGACGCGCCGGCCGACTCCTCGCCGCCGAACCCGATGGTGCCGGCGGCCAGTCCGTCCACGAACCACTTGAACCCGACCGGCACCTCGACCAGTTGACGCTTCAGGTCGGCGGCGACGCGGTCGATCATCGTGGAGGAGACCAGCGTCTTGCCGACGCCCGCGGCGGCGGGCCACTGCTCACGGTGCCGGTAGAGGTAGGAGATGGCGACCGCGAGGTAGTGGTTGGGGTTCATCAGGCCCGCGTCGGGGGTGACGATGCCGTGCCGGTCGGCGTCGGCGTCGTTGCCGGTGGCGATGCGGAAGCGGTCGCGCTGCTCGATGAGGGAGGCCATCGCGTAGGGCGAGGAGCAGTCCATGCGGATCTGGCCGTCCCAGTCCAGCGTCATGAACCGCCAGGTGGGGTCGGTGTTCGGGTTGACCACGGTCAGGTCGAGGCCGTGCTCCTCGGCGATCCGGCCCCAGTAGGCGACGGACGCTCCGCCGAGGGGGTCGGCGCCGATGCGCACGCCGGCCGCGCGGACCGCGTCGAGGTCCAGGACGTTCGGCAGGTCGCCGACGTAGGCCCCCAGGAAGTCGTACCTCCGGGTCGTGCCGGCCGCGAGCGCACGGGTGCAGGGCAGCCGCTGTACGTCCTTCAGGCCGCCGGTGATGATCTGGTTGGCGCGGTCCTGGATCCAGGAGGTCGCCTCGGAGGCCGCCGGGCCGCCGCTGGGCGGGTTGTACTTGAAGCCGCCGTCGGCGGGCGGGTTGTGCGAGGGGGTGACGACCACGCCGTCGGCGAGGCCCGAACTGCGGCCCCGGTTGTGGGTGAGGATCGCGTGCGAGACCGCGGGCGTGGGGGTGTAGCCGTCCGCGCTGTCGATGAGCACGGTCACGCCGTTCGCCGCGAACACCTCCAGGGCGGTGACCTTCGCGGGCTCGGACAGGGCGTGCGTGTCGGCGCCGAGGAACAGGGGGCCGTCCACGCCCTGGGCGGCGCGGTACTCGCAGATGGCCTGGCTGGTGGCGGCAATGTGGTCCTCGTTGAAGGCGGTCGCCAGGGACGAACCCCGGTGCCCCGAGGTGCCGAACGCCACCCGTTGCGCCGGGTCGGCCGGGTCGGGGTGCAGCGCGTAGTACGCCGTGACCAGCCGGGCCACGTCGACAAGGTCCTCGGGACCGGCCGGCCGGCCGGCTCGCTCGTGCGGCATGAGTCCGCTCCTCCGCGTCGGTGTGATCGATCGCTCCGGCCCCATCCTTCCCCGTCGGGGGTCCGGCAGGCGAGTGCGCCACCCGACGCGGGGAGCGGAGCGGGGCCGTCTGCCCTACGATCCGCTCCGCCGGTCCTCCGACTCGGCCGCATCCGCGCGCGTGTCGTCTCCGACAGGCAGGTGTCCCCCGCGTCCGCACCCACCGTCAGGGCCCCATGACCGCTTGCCCGTTGCGCCCGGGCCGCCGTGGCCACGGCCGTGATCCGGCGCCTCGCGGCGCGGCAGGCCACGGCACTGGAAGCGACGCTTCCGGTGGCCGGTGCCGTGGGGCTGCCGCGCCTGTCCCGAGTCAGCCGATGTGGTAGCTGTCCCCGTAGACCTTCCAGTCCAGTGGGGTGTTCAGGTCGAGGTTGCCCTTGCGCAGGAAGACCCGCTGTTCGGTGTCGACCCTGCTGGTGTCGCTGTGCGCCTCCTCCTGCTTCATGGCCCACACCCGGGCGTCGAGGAAGGCGTTGAGGTACGTCGTCTCGTTTCCGCCCTGCGCCGGCGGCTTGGCGCTGCGCAGGGCACGCTTGCGGATGTTTCGGAAGCTGGTGGGGTCGTCACCGTCGCCGTGCATGACGATGGCGTCGTAGTAGGTGAACTGGCCGAGGGCGCGCAGCCCGTCCGCCTTGCCCTGGGCGACCGCGGGGTTGAAGTAGACACGGTCGCGTTCGTCGTTCTGCGCCTGCTGGAACGCGGAGTCCTGGGCGGCCTTGCGCCAGTCCCTGGGGTAGTCGGGGTCCAGGCCGCTGTGCGAGTCGCTGCCGTTGACCCGGCGCAGGGCCGGCAGGTACTTGGCCAGGACGTTGCCGGGCTTGCGGTCGGTGTAGAGCTGGACAAGGTCGAGCATGTCGCCGGTGCCGGAGCAGAAGCCGATGATGCCGGCGGTGTAGCCGCGGCCGTCGCCGATGTCCTCGATGTACTTGTACTGGGCCTTCCAGTCGAGCGAGGAGTTCTCCGCACTGGAGACCAGCTGCATGGCCGTCTCCTTCTTCGCCGGGTCGTCGAGGCCGGGCGCGGCAGCCGGTGCCGCCGCGACGCGCTCGACGCCGAGCAGGGCGCCGGAGGCGACGGCGCCGAGGACGGCGACGACGGTCCGGCGGGAGAGACGGGCGGAGACTGCCGATTCGCGCTCTGTGTGCTCCACTAGGACTCCAAGTAGGGGTGGGGGGTGGGAAGTTGGTCCGTACCGGCACTGGTAGGAAAGTTTCCTATCAAACACCGGGGTGGCCGGTAACCCGTCTCGGGAGAAGTTCGTAGGATCGAACAGCACGGCCGTTCCGCGCCGGATTCAGAAACCGGACCGCTCAATGCCATGCGAAGCATCGGTTGGACTTACGAATCATGAAGGCGCAGGGTGGACGAGCCCCTTCGCACACGAAGGGCACCCCCTACGGCACCACCCGGAGACGACCCGATGAACCACGTCGCGGACCCCGATCGCTACAACGGCACCATGCGCTACCGCCGCACCGGCCGCTCGGGACTGGACCTCCCGCTCCTGTCCCTGGGCTACTGGCACAACTTCGGCGACGACCGCCCCTTCGAGACGCAGCGCGAGATCGCCCTGCGCGCCTTCGACCTCGGGATCACCCACCACGACCTGGCCAACAACTACGGTCCGCCGTACGGAGCGGCCGAGATCAACTTCGGCCGGCTGCTGAAGCAGGACCTCGCGCCGTACCGGGACGAGCTGGTGGTCTCCACCAAGGCCGGCTGGGACATGTGGCCCGGCCCCTACGGGCAGGGCGGCGGCTCCCGCAAGTACGTGCTGGCCTCACTGGACCAGTCCCTGCGCCGCACGGGCCTGGACTACGTGGACATCTTCTACTCCCACCGGCTGGACACGAGCACGCCGCTGGAGGAGACGATGGGCGCGCTCGACACGGCCGTCCGCCAGGGCAAGGCGCTGTACGTCGGCATCTCCTCCTACGACTCCGAGCGCAGCCGCCAGGCGGTCGCGATCCTGCGCGAGCTCGGCACCCCGCTGCTGATCCACCAGCCGTCGTACAGCATGGTCAACCGCTGGATCGAGACCGACGGCCTGCTGGACGCGGCCGAGGAGGAGGGCTTCGGCGTCATCGGGTTCACGGCGCTCGCCCAGGGCCTGCTGACCGGCCGCTACCTCGACGGCGTGCCCGAGGGTTCGCGGGCCGCGGCCGGCACGTCGTTCGACCAGGCATGGCTGACCGAGGACATGCGGCAGCGGCTGCGCTCCCTCAACGACATCGCCGCCAGGCGCGGACAGACCCTGGCCCAGATGGCGCTGGCCTGGGCGCTGCGCGACGAGCGGGTCACCTCGCTGGTCATCGGCGCCTCCCGCGTCGAGCAGCTGGAGCAGAACGTGGCCGCACTGGAGAACCTCGACTTCAGCGCCGAAGAACTGGCCGAGATCGACAAGTACGCCATCGACGGCGGTGTGGACCTGTGGCGGGACGCGCGGCTGGGAAATCTGGGCTGAAGAGTGGCACGCAGTGACACCCGTAACTGACATAAGAGAAAAATAGGACATACTGGAAGCAATCCGGCCCGCGTCCCCGCGATCCCAAGGAGCCGCTTCCCGCATGGCGTACGGAGCCCACCGCAGCCCCTTCCCGTCCCCGCACCCCGACCTGCGTCTCGCCCGTGACTGCACGCAGTGCCTCGGATGGGGAACCGTCGTCACCCGCGACGGGGATCACGAACTGTGCCTCAGCTGCCAGCCCGACCAGGGTCACGGCGAGAACGGCCTCCGCTCCGCCTCATAACCCGCTCACCCCCCGTCCACCCGGAACCCCCCGGACGGCAGTTTCGCCGCCAGGTTAGGCTTTCGGTAATGGTTTCGCCAAGAAACCTTCAAAAATAGGGCAGGGCGGCACATCTCCCGGTTCGTCTCGAGCGACGACCCCGAGAAGCTGCTGCTGGTCGTGCTCGGGCTGACCCTGCTGGTGGCCGGTGTCGCCCAGCAGCTGCAGGTCTCGGCGGCGGTGGGCGCGTTCCTGGTCGGCATCGCGCTGTCCGGGGAGGTCGCCGAGGGCGCGCACAACCTGCTCGCGCCCCTGCGGGACCTGTTCGCGGCGGTGTTCTTCGTCTTCTTCGGCCTGCACACCGACCCGGGCAGCATCCCGCCCGTGCTGCTGCCCGCGCTCGCCCTGGCCCTCGTCACCTCGCTGACCAAGATCGCGACGGGCTACTGGGCGGCGCGCCGGGCGGGGATCTCCGCCAAGGGCCGGTGGCGGGCCGGCGGCACCCTCGTGGCCCGCGGCGAGTTCTCCATCGTCATCGCCGGCCTCGCCGTCACCTCGGGCATCGACTCCGACCTCGGTCCGCTGGCCACGGCGTACGTCCTCATCCTGGTGGTCCTCGGCCCGCTGACCGCCCGCTACACCGAGCCGCTCGCGCTGCGGCTCACCGGCCGACGGGGCCGCCGTACGGCACCGGCCACCGCAGGGACCGGGGACGCGGCACCGCTCGAGGACGCGGTGGGGCACCCCTGACGCGACGAGGGCGCGGTCGCCGCCCAACCGGACTCTCCACCTCCTCCACTGTGTGCCATCTGCTGCCCGCATGGGTGTTACCTATGGGTAATCCCAGGTGATTTGATGTGCGGCGCCACTCAACCCCCTTCACCCACAGGGAGATCCAGTGACGCTCTTCGCACCCCGCCGTGCCCTCGGCGCGGCCGTGCTCGCCCTCGCCCTGCCCGCGGCGGCGCTCGCCGGTGCCGCACCGGCGTCGGCAGCCGGGCAGGCACCGGCGCTGAAGGTCCTGACGTACAACGTCTTGCTCATGAGCAAGAACCTGTACCCGAACTGGGGCCAGGACCACCGGGCCGCGGAGATCCCGAAGACGGCCTTCTTCCACGGCAACGACGTGGTCGTCCTCCAGGAGGCCTTCGACAACTCCGCGTCGAACGCGCTGAAGAGCGCGGCCGCGGCCGAATACCCGTACCAGACACCGGTGGTGGGCCGCAGCAAGGACGGCTGGGACGCGACCGGAGGCGCGTACTCGTCCACCACGCCCGAGGACGGCGGGGTCACCGTGCTGAGCAAGTGGCCGATCGTGCACAAGGAGCAGTACGTCTACAAGGACGCGTGCGGCGCGGACTGGTGGTCCAACAAGGGCTTCGCGTACGTCGTCCTGGACGTGAACGGCACCAGGGTGCACGTGGTCGGCACGCACGCGCAGTCCACGGACCCCGGGTGCGGTGCGGGCGAGGCGGCGGCGATGCGCAGCCGGCAGTTCAAGGCCATCGACGCGTTCCTGGACGCCAAGAACATCCCCGCCGGCGAGGAGGTGCTGCTCGCGGGCGACCTCAACGTCGACTCGCGCAGCGGCGAGTACGCGTCGATGCTCTCCGACGCCGGTGTCGTCGGCGCCGACGCGCGCACCGGACACCCGTACTCCTTCGACACGCAGGAGAACTCCATCGCCCACGACCGCTACCCGGACGACCCGCGCGAGGACCTCGACTACGTCCTCGCCCGCGCCGGTCACGCCCGCCCGGCGGGGTGGCGCAACGAGGTCGTCAGGGAGCAGTCGGCGCCCTGGACGGTGTCCAGCTGGGGGACGTCGTACACGTACACGAACCTCTCGGACCACTACCCCTTGCGGGCGTACGCCGGATAGGAGCCCTTCGGTGTGTCGTCGCCGACGGGCTCGTGCCCCCCGCGCAGGGCGGAGGCGAGGGCCGAGACCAGGGCCATGCCGGCGGCGACACCGAAGACGATGCTCAGGCCGTGGTGGAAGGGGCCGGAGACCAGCTGCGGGAAGAACGTGTGACCGGTCAGGGTGGCGCGCTGGGCTGCCGTCAGGTGGTCCAGCGTGTCGCCGGAACCGAGCAGGTGGCCGATGGGGTTGTTGCCCAGGAAGGTCGCGAAGAGGGTGCTGACCGGGGGCAGTGAGGCCACCTCGTGGGCGGTGCCGGCGGGCACACCGTGTGCCTGGAGTCCGCTGCTGAGCGTCGACGGCAGCGAGGAGGCCAGCCCGGAGACCATCAGCGAGAAGAAGACACCGATGGACAGGGCGGTGCCCGAGTTCTGGAAGGTGGACCGCATTCCGGAGGCCACGCCCCGGTGGCGGGCGGGGACGCTGCCCATCACGGACGAGGTGTTGGGCGCGGAGAACATGCCCTGGCCGAAGCCGTTGAGGAACAGCAGCGCGGCGAACGGGCCGTACGCGAAGTTCACGGGGAGCGCCAGCAGGCCCAGGAAGGAACCGGCGACCACGATCAGGCCGGCCGTGGAGAACAGGCGGGCGCCGAACCGGTCCGAGAGGTAGCCGGAGACGGGGCCGGCGATCAGGAAGCCCAGGGTCAGCGGCAGCATGAAGATGCCGGCCCACAGCGGGGTGTCCTCGAAGTCGTAGCCGTGCAGCGGCAGCCAGATGCCCTGCAGCCAGATGATGAGCATGAACTGCAGCCCGCCGCGGGCGATCGCGGTCAGCAGGGCGGCCAGGTTGCCGGCGGCGAAGGCCCGCACCCGGAACAGGGACAGCCGGAACATCGGCTCGGCGACCCGGGTCTCGGCCACGCAGAACACGAGCAGCAGGAGGACGCCGCCGATCAGGCCCGCGAGCACCCAGGGGTTGGTCCATCCGGTGGCATGGCCGCCGTAGGGCTGGATGCCGTAGGTGATGCCGGCGAGGAGGATACCGGCGCCCGTGGCGAACGTGATGTTGCCGAGCCAGTCGATCCGGCCGCGTCCGCCGGCCGCGGTCTCGCGCAGGCTGAGGTACGACCAGATCGTGCCGGTCACACTGACCGGGACGCTGACCCAGAAGACGGCACGCCAGTCGACCGCGGCCAGCAGGCCGCCGGCGAGCAGGCCGAGGAACTGCCCGGCGAGCGCGGTGATCTGGTTGATGCCGAGGGCCATGCCGCGCTGCCGGGCCGGGAAGGCGTCGGTGAGGATGGCGGCGGAGTTGGCGGTGAGCATGGAGCCGCCGAAGGCCTGCACGATGCGCCACAGGATCAGCCACAGGGCGCCCGCGCCGGCCCGGAACGGGTCGAGGGACAGCGCGACGGAGGCACCGGCGAAGACCAGGAAGCCGAGGTTGTAGATGCGGACCCGGCCGAACATGTCCCCGAGCCGGCCGAGGACGACGACCAGTACGGCCGAGACCAGCAGATAGCCGAGGATCATCCACAGCAGATAGCCGATGTTGCCCGCGGCGAGCGGGTCCAGGCCGATCCCGCGGAAGATCGCGGGCAGCGAGATGATCACGATGGAGGCGTCCATCGTGGCGATCAGGACGCCGAGTGTGGTGTTGGACAGGGCGACCCACTTGTAGCCGGGTCCTGGTGGGGTGTCGCGGAGGCGGGCGGAGCGGGCGAGCAGGCGGCCGCGCGGGCCGTCGGCGGACCCGCCCGGGACGCTGCCCGGCGCCTGGGCGCTCACAGCTGTTCCGCCAGCCGGTCGAGAAGGGGCAGCGTGGCGCGCAGGGCGTCGCGCTCCTGTGGGGTGAATTCGTCCAGGGCCTGGGCGAGCCGGGCCACGGACTCGGAGCGGCGCTCCGCCAGCACGGCGCGGCCCGCGTCGGTGATCGACACGATGGCCCGCCGTCCGTCGGCCGCGTCGGGGGTACGGCTGACCAGTCCGCGCTGTTCGAGCCCGGCGAGGGTGGTGGCCATCGCCTGGGGACGGACGCGCTCCAGCTCGGCGAGCGAGCCCGGCGAGTCCGGTCCGGCGGTGGCCAGCCGGGACAGCACGGACACTCCGGAGAGGGTCACGTCCCCGACGGCGTGCGCCTGGCGCAGCCTGCGGACGGTCCGGCCCATGGCCAGCCGCAGCGCGGCCGCGAGCGCCGTGTTGTCCTGCGGCGGGCCCGGGGGGCGGGTGCCGTTCTCGGTCCTGTTCTCCACGTCCACGTTTACTAACAATAGGTTTATCAGTCTGGACTGTTCAACCAAGTGTGAGTAATCGATGCGGGCCGGGGTGGCTAGGCCTTGGGCCACGGCCGGTCGTCGGGTTCCGGGGGCGGGTGGGGTGGCGGGAGCTCGCCCGCGGTGAGGTGTTCCAGGACGTGCACCAGTTCCTGGCAGGCCTGCTCGACGGAGCGGCGGGTGTTGCGCTGCTCGGTGATGACAGCCGACAGCAGCAGCGCGGTGAGGGCCATCGCACCGTTGAAGGCCTGGAGTTTCGCCATGACCTCGATCCGGGTCAGCCCCGCGAAAGCCCCGACGCCGTCCGTCGCGGCGACGGTGGCCAGCACGGACGTGACCAGCGCGCAGAGCATGCTGCCCACGAGCTCGAAGCGCAGGGCGGCCCAGATGATGAGCGGATAGACGAGGAAGAGCAGGCTGATCGAGCTGTAGGCGGCCAGCGGTACGACACAGAAGGTCACGATCGCCAGCGCGGTGGCCTCCTTCCAGCGCACGAGCGGCGGCGGCCAGCGGGACCTGAACAGCAGCAGGAGAAGCGGGGTGACGATCAGGACGCCCATCGCGTCGCCCACCCACCACGCCAGCCAGACGGCCCAGAAACTGTGCTCGGCCAGCTTGCCCGTGAGCACGAGGAGGCCGACGCCGATGGTCGCGCTGATCAGCATGGCGGTCAGCGCGCCGAGGAACACCAGGGCGAGGCCGTCGCGCAGCCGGCCGAGGTCGGTGTGGAAACCGGCCCGGCGCAGCAGCAGCGCCGCACACACGGGCGCCGCGGTGTTGCCGACCAGGAAGCCCAGCACGTCGATGCTGGGGGTGGTCAGGTACAGGATGGCGCCGAGAGCCCCGAGTGCGACTCCGGGCCAGCAGCCCAGCCCGAAGATCAGCAGGGCGGCGACGGCGACGCCGGTGGGCGGCCAGATGGGGGTGAACACGGAGCCCTCGACGACGAGCCGGCGCAGGAGCCCGAGCCGCGCCGCGCCGTAGTAGCAGGCCGCGACGGCCAGCACCCGGACGACGTAGCCGCCGGGCCGCCGCAGATCCTCGAAACCCACCACAGCAGCAATCTCACACCGATGGCCCGCAGTCGGCGAGGCGAGGGCCGTCCGGTCCCGCTCTATGGCTGAAAGCCGGGCTCGAGGGCGCCCCACCGGTCGGACAGCCACGCCCCCGGCCCGTCGAGGCCCACGACGAGCACGGCGGCGTCGTCCTCGTGCCCCACGCTCTCCGCACCCTTGATCACGGCCGCGGCCAGCGCGTGCGCCTCCAGTCCCGCGACGGCCGCGATGCCCGCGAGCCGCACCACCTGGTCCAGGCCGTCCTCGATGCTCAGCGACGGGCCCTCCACGACACCGTCGGTGAGCAGGACGAACACCCCGCCCGTGGTGAGCCGGTGCCGGGTCACCGGGTACTCCATCCCCGGCTCGATGCCGAGCGGTGGCCCGCCCTCGTCGTCCACCACGCCGGACTTTCCGTCCGCCGTGGCCCAGATGAACGGGATGTGCCCGGCCCGCGCGCTCTCCAGCACCCCCGTGGCCGGGTCGAGCCGCAGGAAGGTGCAGGTGGCGAACAGGTCGCTGCCCAGAGAGATCAGCAGCTCGTTGGTCCGGGCGAGGAGTTCGCCCGGCTCGCTGGTCACCGAGGCGAGGGCGCGCAGCCCGGCCCGGACCTGGCCCATGAAGGCGGCGGCCTCGATGTTGTGGCCCTGCACGTCGCCGATGCACAGCCCGATGCGGCCGTCGGGCAGGGCGAAGGCGTCGTACCAGTCGCCGCCCACGTTGAGGCCGTAGCAGGCGGGTGCGTACCGGACCGCGAGGTGCAGGCCCGGGGCGGCCGGCAGGTCCCGGGGCAGCATGCCGCGCTGCAGCGCGATGGCCAGCTCGACCTGGGTGCGCTGCAGCTCCGCGCGCTCGCGCGCCTGGGCGGTGAGCGAACCGAGTCTGGCCAGCAGCTCGTCGCCGTCGTCCGTGGAGCGCTTGCGGGGCATCGGTCACTTCCGGATGGGCGGTGGCCCGTCAGGGCAAACGTCTAGATTTTACCGTTATTGGATGATCCCGCCTCAGGGGAGCTTCCGCCCTGGGACCGACGGTCACCTGGCGCCCCGCACGACCAGGCCCCGGGCGCCGAGAGCCGCCGCCCACACCAGCAGCGGGAACGCCGCGACGCGTTCCATGCCGCCCATGCCGAGCCCGAGGTAGTGGTGGGAGAGGAAGAGCGCGAAGGCGGCGAGTGCCACGGCGCCGAGCAGTCCGCTCCCCCACCGCAGGGGACGGGGCAGGTCCAGGGCGGCACCCGAGAGCAGCAGGCCGAGGTTGCCGGTCGCCATGATCAGCAGGGCGCCCAGGACGTGCTGGTTCTCGTGCACGTCCGCGGGCGCGAGCCCGGCCAGCACGAACCCGGCACCGGCACCGGCCAGCAGCAGCCGGGAGGCGGTCGCGGTCGCGCCGCGCCGCCACAGGGCACCGCTCAGCAGGACACCGGCGGCGAACAGCGCACCCAGGGTGACGAACGAGACGTTCATCAGCGCGTGCTCGGGCGAGCAGACGTAGCGCGGTTCGGGGTCCGGCTGCCAGGCGCAGTGCGCGTTGCCCAGATCACTGATGTTGTTCCGCGCCCAGCTGTACGGCCTCGCCCATGCCGACCCGACGACGCCCTGCAGGACGAAGAACTGCGCCACACCCACGACCCACGCCGCACACCCCCACCGATACCGCACCTGTCGGCCACCCCTCGGCTGCCCTCGATCGAATCCGGTGCCCACAGCCGATCACGCGGCAGGCACCCGGGGCACTGCGGCAGCCCCCCGGAAGGGGGGTGAGGATTTCCCCAGGCGTACGGCTCAGCCGTACCGGGCCCCTCGTCCGCGCGGCGGACGCCCTCTCACATCCATCCGTCCAGCGCCGACATGAACCCCTCGAAGTCGTCCCGGTAGAGAGTGTGCCCCGCCCCCTGGACGGTGCGGATCTCGAAGCCCCTCCGCGCCAGCTCCCCCGCCGCCTCCGGGGACACCAGACGGCTGGGGTCGGCCAGCACGACCAGTGAGGGCACCACCGGGCGGGCCGGGGTCCGGCTGACCGCGTAGGCGTCCGGGAGGGCGTGGGCGGTCGTGGGGTCCCAGACGGCGAGCGTGGCCAGCTCGATCTCCACGTCGGCCTCTTCCCACCGCGGGTTGAAGCCGGTGATCATCGCACGGGGCGCGTCCTTGAAGGACGGGAAGGCGATGGCGGCCGCGGCGGCGTTGCCGCCCAGCTCCCATGCCGGGTCGCAGTAGACCGCCCGGTCCGGTGCGAGGCGCTCGACGGCGAGGGCCAGCGCCATGGCGCCGAGCGAGTGGCCGATCGCCAGCTCCGGGCCCTTGGGCAGGGTTTCCACGAGATCGTCGGCCCAGATCTCGGCGCCGTACTCCCCCCGGCCGCTCGCGCCGTGCCCGCGCAGATCCACGCCGATGACCCGGTAGCCCTTGTCCGCCAGCGCCGGCGCGACCCGCCGCCAGGTCCTGTGGTCGGACATGATCCCGTGGACCAGGACGGCGATCCGGTCCCCGGTCCCCCACTCACGGGTGTGCAGCTTCATCGACACGCCTCTCTCGTCAGGACTCCGCACGATCTTTCCGGTGAACCCACCCCGGATCCAGCCGATTCCGGGTGCGGCAGCCGCGTTTCCGGTGCAGGACGGCCGGTTTCCGCCCGCGCCCGGTGGCCCGGCGGCTCACAGCGGGGAGTGGGCCACTACCGTCACGTAGGCGCCGTACAGCAGGGACACGACGGCCAGGGCGCCGCCGACGAGCAGGGCCTGGGCCGGGCGTACCCGCCAGGTGCGGGCGAGGGCACGGGCCGGAGGGATGAGCAGGGGGAAGACCGGCAGCAGGAAGCGCGGCTTGGACGAGAACGAGCCGGAGCCGCCGACCACGAGCAGGACAAGAACCGCGGCGAAGACGACCAGCGCGAGCGGGGCGCGGTCCAGGCAGAGCAGCCCGAAGAGGACGACGGAGACCGCGACGATCATCAGGGCGGCCGGGTAGACGAAGCCGCCGCCGTGCAGGAACAGGGCTCCGAGGAAGCGCAGGGCGCCGGCGCCGAAGTCGAAGCGCGAGTCCCAGGCGCTCTGGATCTTGAAGTAGCCCCCGAGCGGGTCGCCGGTCTGCTGCCCCACCCACAGGACGTAGGCGAGCCAGCCCAGCGGGGCGACCAGGGCGCCGGCCCACAGGGTCGCGGGCACCCGGCCGCGCTGCCGCAGCACCTCCTGCGCGGCGGCGAGGCCGACGGCCGCCGCCACCGCGAATCCGGTCGGCCGGGACAGACCCGCCAGCGCGGCCAGCGAACCCGCCCACAGCCAGCGGCCCCTGAGCACGCAGTACAGCGACCAGACGGCGAGCGCGGCGAAGAGGGACTCGGTGTAGGCGATGGTCAGCTCGACGGAGTGCGGCAGGACGGCCCACAGTCCGACCAGGGCGGTGGCGACGGCACGCCCGTACAGGTGGTGGGCGAGGACGTAGATGCCGTGGGCGGCCACGCCCGCGGCGGCCCAGGCGACGAGCAGCGCGGCCTGGCCGGGGGTGAGCGGGAGGACGGTGGTCAGGGCCCGGATGAGCCCGGGGTAGAGCGGGAAGAACGCCCAGTCGGCCTGCACCCCGCCGCTCTGGGTGATCCAGATGAGGTGCCCGTAGCCGTGGGAGGCGATGTGCAGGTACCAGCGGGAGTCCCAGGAGTGGGCGAGGCTCTTGACCAGCGGGTGCCCGGTGAGGTGGTTGGCGACGATCACGACGAGGATGCCGGCGGTGCGGACCGCCGCGAACAGCGCGAGGGCCGGCAGGGCGCCTTCGGGGAACCGGTGCCGGACCACGAGGGGCAGGGCGGGGCTGCGGAAGGTGCGGGACGGCGCGGCCGGCTCGGGCCGGGGTACGGAGGACGTGCTCACCCTCAGACCATGGTCACCGCGGTGCGGGCGTGCAATTCACGACCCGGGTTTCTTACGGTCTTCCACCCTGATTCAGGACCCCCGTAAAGACCCGGACCGGTTGTTGTTATCATCTGAGCGCTGCCTAGCTCGAAAGATGGATCTGTGACTGTCAACGACGACTCGTTCACCAACTGGAAGAACCGCGAGGAGATCGCGGAGTCGATGATCCCGATCATCGGGAAGCTGCACCGCGAGCGGGACGTGACCGTCCTGCTGCACAGCCGCTCCTTGGTGAACAAGTCGGTGGTCAGCATCCTGAAGACGCACCGCTTCGCCCGGCAGATCGCCGGCGAGGAGCTCTCGGTCACCGAGACGATGCCCTTCCTGCAGACCCTCACCACCCTCGATCTCGGCCCGTCGCAGATCGACATCGGCATGCTCGCCGCCACCTACCGGACCGACGACCGCGGTCTGTCGGTGGCCGAATTCACCGCCGAGGCCGTCGCCGGCGCCACGGGTGCCAACAAGATCGAGCGCGGCGTCGGCCGCGACGTCGTCCTGTACGGCTTCGGCCGCATCGGCCGCCTCGTCGCCCGCCTGCTGATCGAGAAGGCCGGGTCCGGCAACGGCCTGCGCCTGCGCGCCATCGTCGTCCGCGGTGGCGGTGAGGCGGACCTCGTCAAGCGCGCCTCGCTGCTGCGCCGCGACTCGATCCACGGCCAGTTCAACGGCACCATCACCGTCGACGAGGCGACCGGCACGATCGTCGCCAACGGCAACGCGATCAAGGTGATCTACGCCAACGACCCCTCCGAGGTCGACTACACGGCGCACGGCATCAAGGACGCCATCCTCATCGACAACACCGGCAAGTGGCGCGACCGCGAGGGCCTCTCCAAGCATCTGCGCCCCGGTATCGACAAGGTCGTCCTGACCGCCCCGGGCAAGGGTGACGTCCCGAACATCGTCCACGGCGTCAACCACGACACCATCAAGCCGGACGAGCAGATCCTGTCCTGCGCATCCTGCACCACCAACGCGATCGTCCCGCCGCTGAAGGCGATGGACGACGAGTTCGGCGTCCTGCGCGGTCACGTGGAGACCGTCCACTCGTTCACGAACGACCAGAACCTGCTGGACAACTACCACAAGGCCGACCGCCGCGGCCGCTCCGCGCCGCTCAACATGGTCATCACCGAGACCGGTGCCGCCTCCGCCGTCGCCAAGGCGCTGCCGGACCTCAAGGCCCCGATCACCGGCAGCTCGATCCGCGTCCCCGTCCCGGACGTCTCGATCGCGATCCTGAGCCTGCGCCTGGGCCGTGAGACCAGCCGCGACGAGGTCCTCGACTACCTCCGCGACGTCTCGCTGAACTCGCCGCTGAAGCGCCAGATCGACTTCACCACCGCCCCCGACGCCGTCTCCATGGACTTCGTCGGCTCGCGCCACGCCTCGATCGTCGACGCCGGCGCGACCAAGGTCGACGGCGACAACGCCATCCTCTACCTCTGGTACGACAACGAGTTCGGCTACTCCTGCCAGGTCGTCCGGGTCGTCCAGCACGTCTCGGGCGTCGAGTACCCGACGTACCCGGCCACGGCGGTCTGACGCCGGGGAGCCGCGTGACACGTGCGGCCGCCGACCGGGGTTCCGGTCGGCGGCCGTTCTGCTCGGGCGCGGGCGGTCAGGCCGCCGAAGGCCTGGTGCAGGCGCCCGCGGCGCACGCCGTCAGCCACTGGTCGAAGTCGGCGTCGTAGCGGTTGCCGATGCCGTCGTGGTAGACGGCGTATCCGCCGGCGTAGTCACCGGCACGGAAGCGGCCGAGCATGCGCCGGACGTCGTCGGGGTGCCGCTCGATCATGTAGCGCACGGCGAGGTAGCCCCACGGGTAGGTGCGGATCACGTCGCTGTTGGCGTAGGTGTTCTCGAACAGGGTGCTCAGCTTGTACGTGTGCTTGGCGGCCTCCTGGATCGCCTGGTCGTCGGCGAGGCCCCGGTAGCTGTAGGAGACGTACTCGGCGACGCCCTCGATCCACCACACGTCGGGCACCGAGGTCTGCCGGGTGAAGTCGCCCGACATGTCGTCGCGGGCGTCGAGGAAGTGCGTGTACTCGTGGTTGAGGTTCCAGATCCGGGCCACGAAGCCGTCGTCGTAGTTCTTCTGGTACATGATCGACGTGACGTGGTTGGCCGGGTCGGAGGGGTCGCCGTCGAGGGTCATACCGCCGTTGTCGGTGCTGATGCCGTAGATCGGGCCGGCGTAGGTCTGGTAGTCGCTCCGGCCGGCGAAGACCACGAGCCGGATCGTGGACACGTACTGCCCGGGTATCGCTCCGTCGGCCTTGACCACGCCGCGGAAGTAGGTGCTCTGGTTCAGCACGCTGGCGCACGCGGCGTCGAGGTCGGCGGCGGTCAGGGACTGGGCGAGGATCGTGACGTTCGCGTCGCACTGGCGGCTGACCGGCAGCACGGCCTTGGTGAGCTTCGCCGGCAGGTCGCAGACGTCGTAGTAGGCGCAGTCGGCGCTGTCGTAGTAGTTGGCCTGTGTGGCCACGGCGACCCAGAGCCCGGCCGTGGGGCCGGTGATCGCGGTCCGGTCCAGCAGATCCTTGGTCAACGGCTGCACGGTCTCGCGCAGTTCCGGGTGCTCGACGTAACGGGCCAGGTTCATCCCGGCGTTGGAGTCCAGGAAGGCGAGATCGGTGCCGAGCTGGTCGGTGTTGGCCAGCGCGAAGTCGTACAGGGTGTCGATGATGCGCGGGTCGGCGTCGACCGCCTGCACGTACGCCGGGTTCCAGTTGCCGCGCCACAGCGGCGTGTAGACGTCGTTGACGGCCCTGACCATGCTGTCGACGGCGTCGTAGGAGCTGTCGTAGTCGCCCAGCAGCCGCCGGTAGAGGTACAGATAGCGGCCCTGCTGGTCGGCGCTGTCGGTGAGGATGACGGTCTCGCCGAGGATGTCGCCGTTCGCGGCCGTCACGTCCCGGGAACGGGAGCGGGCGAAGAAGGTGTCCAGGCCGCCCGTGACGGCGGTGGTGAGCCGGGAGGTGTACGACCCGACGTCACCGGGGTGGTTGAACTGCACGTAGTAGCCCGCGCGGAGGAAGAGGACGAGCTGCAGCAGGCTTCCGGAGTTGTCGCCCTGGTACTGCCCGGCCGTACGCGTGAACGCGTTGGCCACGGACAGCATCTGCGCCTGGCGGAAGATGTCGCGCGCGTCCCTGCCGGTGACCGAGAAGAGGGTGTTCACGCAGTCCGTGGAGGACGCCTTCACGAACGAGACGAGGGCGGATCCGCTGCGGCTGCCGAAGTCGGCCGCAGTGCAGGAGGCCGACTTGGTCACGCCGTGCGGCGCGGTCTCCATGCTGCGGGTGAACGTCGGTGCCTGGGGCGGGAGTTGGGCGGGGCTGAGGCTCTTCGCCTGGGTCGCGGGGCGTTCGTCGGCACCGGCGGTCGGGCCGGTGGGAGGTGGTGCCGGGGTGTGTCTGCCGGGGGTGTGCGCGGCGGTACCGGAGTCCGGCCGGGGTGCTGCCAGCGCCGGGGTGGACAGCAGGCCGGCCACGGTGACGCAGACGGCGGCGGCGCCGGCCATGCGTCTGGGCAGCGCGAAGCGATAGCGCATCGGGATTCCTCCACGAAGGGATGCGCCTCTGTGGGGTGTTGAGGCGTGTGTGGCACTGTCTCAGCGCGCCACCCGCACAACAATGGCGTGTGACATAGCACATGGCACTACGGGCCCATAACATCGCGGCCCGCCGTACCGGCGGCCGCTACGCCCCGGCGATGCTCCAGGTCCGCGATGCCCAGGTCCTCAAGTGCGGTGCCTGGGCGACCAGATCGCGGTAGGCGCCGAGGGCCGACTGGAAGAGCGTCTCCACGACGTCGGCGGTGACGGTGTCGGGGCGCCAGGCCAGCACATACCGGCACCACAGCGGGGAGCCGGCCAGCGGCTTGACCGTGACGTGCGGGATCGGGCGCAGAGTCGGCTGCACCAGGGAGACACCGAGGCCGTCGGCGATCATGCTCTGCAGCTGGGTCTGGTCGCCGAGGAACTCGTGCACGGCGACGGGGTGGAACCCGGCCGCGGCACAGGCGCCGTAGAACACCCCGGGCCAGCCGGCGCCGTCGTCCGGGGTCACGAACCAGTCGTCCTCGGCCAGGTCGGCCAGCTGCACCTGGGCGGACTGGCGCAGACGGTGGCGCGACGGCAGGGCGACGAACGTCGGCTCGGTGACGATCCCGCGATGTTGCACGGCGGTCGAGTGCCGCAGCTCCATGCCCGGGTAGTCGGCGGCGATGGCCGCGTCCACCGTGCCCTCCTCCAGCAGTTCGACGATCCGCGAGGAGGCGTAGACGCTGGTCACGGCGAGGGAGAGATCCGGCAGCCGGGTGCGGACGCGGGACACCGTGCCGGAGAGCATGGGCGAGTTGGTCGCGGCCACGCGCAGCGTACGTCGCGGCCGGGCGGAGGCGGGGCGGTGGCCGATGGCGTCGGCGCGGGCCAGCACGTCCCGGGCCTGGGCGACCACCTCGGCGCCGTACCGGGTGGGCCGCACTCCGCTCGCGCTCCGCTCGAAGAGCGGCTCGCCCAGGTGGCGCTCGATGCGTCTGAGCTGGGTGCTCACGGCGGGCTGCGAGTACCCGAGGTGTGCTGCGGCACGGCCCACGCTGCCCGCGTCGGCGATCGCGCACAGCACTCGCAGGTGCCGAAGCTCCAGCTCCATCGGTCCACTCCCCGTTTCGTCCCACGGCCGGCTCCGGGAGACTGTCCGTCTCCCGGGAAACCCATGCTCACAGCTTCGCCGGCCGTGGTCGCGACCGGCGGAGGGAAGCGTTCCATCGCGCGGACGCACACACAAGTCGCGGGCCGGCGCCCGTTACGTTCCGTCCGTCCGTCGACACGAGGAGTCGCAGCCCGGCGTCAGTGCCGGCCGAGCACGTCCGCGACCCGGATGAAACCGTCCGTCCCGTGACCCAGGCCGATGACCCGGCGAGCCATGCCCTCGGCGGCGCGCATCACGCCCGCGTCGATGCCGTGGGCCTCGGAGAGGGCGACGACATGGGCCATGGTGGAGGCGGCCGAGGTGATGGGGTTGATCGCCCCGGAGTAGGTGCCGCTGTCGGCGTCCTCCGCGAACTCCCCGAAGAGCGGCGGCAGGATGGCGCCGATGCCCTGCGCGAAGGGTGCCAGTTCCCGGGCGGTGACGCCCTCCGCGCGGGCGATCGCCACGGCGTGCGCGTAGCCCGCCATCGCGGTCCAGAAGACGTCGAGCAACGCGATGTCGAACGTGGCGGCGCGCCCGATCTCCTCCCCGAGGTGGGTGTGCGTGCCGCCCAGGGCCTCCAGCAGGGGCAGCTGCTCCTGGAAGAGGTCCCGCGGGCCGCTGTGCAGGAACACTGCGTCGGGCGTGCCGATGCCCGGTGCGGGTGTCATGATCGCGCCGTCCAGGTAGCGGATGCCGTGGGCTGCGGCCCAGTCGGCCGTGTCCCGGGCGCGATCGGGGGTGTCGGCGGTGAGGTTGACGACGACACGGCCCTTCAGTGCCCGGGTGACGGCGTCCTGGCGCAGGACGCCGTCGGCCGCGTCGTAGTTCACCAGACAGACGACGATCAGATCGCTCGCGGCGGCGGCCGCCTCGGCGGTCGGGGCGCCGACGGCACCCTGCGCGATCAGCTCGCGGTCCCTGCCCGGCGTGCGGTTCCAGACCGTGGTGCGCAGCCCGGCCTTCAGGAAGGCGCCGCCCAGCGAGCGGCCCATCGGGCCCAGACCGAGCACGGTGACCGTGGAGCGTGCGGAGGGTGCAGACATGATTCAACTCCCGTATAAGTAAGGAAATATGGCCGAACGGCCGGGCGGACGAGCGAAGAGGACGAGGATGACGCGCAGCCGTGCCCAGGATCCGAACGTGTGCGGAGTGACCGCCGCGATCGCGGTGATCGACGGCAAGTGGAAGACCACGCTGCTGTGGCTGCTGGAGTCCGGTCCGCACCGGCCGGGCGAGCTGCGCCGCCGGCTGCCGGGGCTGAGCGAGAAGGTGCTGACTCAGGCGCTGCGCGAGATGGAGTCGGACGGGCTGGTGCACCGGGAGGTGCACGACGTGCTGCCGCCGAAGACCGTGTACTCGCTGACCGGGTTCGGCCGCGAGCTGGCCGAGGCCCTGGGGCCGCTGTCCGACTGGGGCCACCGCCGCCTGGAGCGACTCGTCGCGCCCCGGCCGGCTTCCTGACGCCCTGGCGCCCGCACCTCCACTCCCTCTGCCCGGCAGCCCCTGACCTCGGAGAACAGCGTCTCCCGGCGGGGCGGGGCTGCCAAGTACCCACAAAAAGTGGGTGTTCGCGACCGGCCTCCACGTCACTGCCGGCCTCCGGCCACGGTCGGCATGGTCCCCGCCGGCCCCGTGGCGATGCCCGACGCACCGAGCCAGGCTGCAGCGCTATCCAATTTGCCTAAAAGCTTTAGGTAGCCGCATAATCGATTTCGGCAAATGGGAGGAAGCTTATGGTGCGCGCAGGACTGACCGCGGAGCGTCTCGTCCGTGCGGGAGCGGAGCTGGCCGACGAGGTCGGCTTCGAGCAGGTGACGGTGTCCGCGCTGGCCCGGCGTTTCGACGTCAAGGTCGCCAGCCTGTACTCGCACCTGAAGAACTCCCAGGAACTGAAGACCGGGATCGCCCTGCTCGCGCTGGAGGAACTCGCCGACCGCGCCGCCGAAGCACTGGCAGGCCGGGCCGGCACGGACGCCCTCCAGGCCTTCGCGAACGTCTACCGCGACTACGCCCGCGAGCACCCCGGCCGCTACGAGGCCGCCCGGTTCCGGCTCGCCCCGGAGGCCGCCGCCGCGAGCGCAGGCGGCCGGCACGCCCAGATGACCCGGGCGATCCTGCGCGGCTACGACCTGGCCGAGCCCGACCAGACCCATGCGGTCCGGCTGCTCGGCAGCGTCTTCCACGGCTACGTCAGCCTCGAGTCGGCCGGCGGGTTCAGCCACAGCGCACCCGACTCGCAGGAGTCCTGGACCCGGATCCTGGACGCCCTCGACGCACTGCTGCGCAACTGGCCGGCGTCCTGACTCCCCCTCCGCCCGTTTCTACCGACAGGCTCGCACCGATGTCCTCGTACGACTGGCTCACCATCCCCCTGACCGCCGACCTCGTACGCGGTGCCCTCGACCTGGAACGCACCGGACACGGGCTGCTGCCGCACCGGCTTCCGGCCCGGGCCCGGGCCCAGTGTGCCGACCCGCAGCTGCACATGGTGGAGTCCCAGCCGTCGGGCGTACGGCTGGTCCTGCGCACGCGTGCCACCGCCGTCGAGCTCGACACGCTGCCGACCAAACGGGTCTACGTCGGCGCCCCGCCGCGCCCGGACGGCGTGTACGACCTGCTCGTCGACGGCCGCCCGGCCGGCAGCGCGTCCGTCACCGGCGGCAACACCCTGACGATCGACATGGCCGCGGGCACCGCCGAGCAGCGGCCCGGCCCGGTCGGCACCGTGCGCTTCACCGGCCTGCCCGCCACGGTGAAGGACGTCGAGATCTGGCTGCCGCACAACGAGACCACCGAGCTGGTCGCCCTGCGCGCCGACGCGCCCGTCGAGCCGGTGCCGGACCGGGGCCGCAAGGTGTGGCTGCACCACGGCAGTTCCATCAGCCACGGCTCCGACGCCGCGAGCCCCACCACCACCTGGCCCGCGCTCGCCGCCTCGCTCGGCGGGGTGGAGCTGATCAACCTCGGCCTGGGCGGCAGCGCCCTCCTCGACCCGTTCACCGCGCGCACGCTGCGCGACACTCCCGCCGACCTGATCAGCGTCAAGCTCGGCATCAACGTGGTCAACGCCGACCTGATGCGGCTGCGCGCCTTCGGCCCCGCCGTCCACGGCTTCCTCGACACCATCCGCGAGGGCCGGCCGGACACCCCTCTTCTCGTGATCTCGCCGATCCTGTGCCCCATCCACGAGGACACACCCGGCCCGTGCGCCGTGGACCTCGGCTCCCTGGGTTCGGGGCAGTTGCGGTTCCGGGCCACCGGCGATCCGGCGGAGCGGGCGTACGGCAAGCTCACCCTCGCGGTCGTCCGGGAGGAGCTGGCCCGGATCGTGCGGCAGCGGGCGGCCGAGGACCCGCATCTCCACCACCTCGACGGCCGCGACCTGTACGGGGAGGCCGACAGCGCCGAACTGCCGCTGCCCGACGACCTCCACCCGGACGCCGCCACACACCGCCGGATAGGTGAGCGCTTCGCCGCGCTGGCCTTCGCCCCGGGCGGCCCCTTCGCGGACGGGGCCGTCTGACCCGCAGCGGTCCGCCGGGGCGTCACACGAGGTGGGCGAAGACCACCAGGTTGTCGGTGTAGTCCTGCACCGAGTGGTCGTAGTCACCCGCGCAGGTGATGAGCCGGACCTCGGGGCGCGCCGTGTCGGCGTACACGCGCTTGCTCGGGAAGTCGTCCTTGGCGTAGGTCTCCGTGTCGTCCACGACGAAGTTCGCCCGCCGCCCGTCGGCCCGGTCGACGGAGAACCGGTCGCCGGTCTCCAGCTGGTCGAGGTTGGCGAAGACGGCCGCGGAGGTCACCGTGTCGACGTGCCCGGCGATGACCGACGTGCCCGCCTCGCCGGGCGAGGCGCCGTCGGAGTACCAGCCGACCAGGTTGGTGTTGGCCGCCGGCGGGGGTTCGAGCTGGCCGGAGGGGCCGAGGGAGAGGGCGGCGAAGGGGGCGTCCACGGAGATCTTGGGGATGAGGAGCCGGATCGGCACGGAGTGGGGCAGCGGCAGGCCTGCCTGGTCGGAGTCGCCCGTAGCGGCGCCGGTCGCGCCCGCGGTACGGGATACGTCCGGGGTGTCGTTCACACCGTGATGGCCGCCGAACAGGCTGACGGCGAGGACGGCGATCGCCACGCCCCACAGGGTCAGCCGGCCGCCGAAGCCGGGGGTCGGCTCGTCCGTCGCCGGTTCGTCGGGGGGCGGGGAGGAGGGATCTGCTGCCATCGGACACCACCTCACTCGGGCACGGCAGCAAGCGGATCGGGGTTGGGGGGGCGGGCCGCCGGCACGGTCTGCGCCGGCGGCGGCCGCATCCCCCGGCATGCGGGAGTCCGGTCAGGACGCCGGCTCGACGGCCTTCTTCCGGCGCAGTGCGTACATGCCGGTGGCGCCTACCGCGAGCACGGCGAGCCCGCCCGCGGTGACACCGGGCGCGGCGAGGGCGCCGCCTCCGGTGTGCATGCCGCCGCGCGGCTTGTCCTGGTCGTCACCGCCGCCGCCCCAGTCGTCCTTGTCCCCCTTGCCGCTGCCGCTGCCACTGTCCTCCTTGTCCCCCTTGCCGCTGTCTCCCGTGTCTCCCTTGCCGCCGTTGTCCTCGTCCTTGTTCTTGTAGGTCTCGGGGTCGAACCTGCTGTCGTCGCTGCTCGAACTCCAGTCGTCGTCACCCCGCACCGCGGCGAGGGCACCGCCGCCCGTGTGCATTCCGCCGCGCGGCGAGTCGTGGCTGCCACCGCTGTCGCGGTCCGTGCTGTAGTCGTTGTCGTTGTCGCTGTCCGACCCCTTGCCGTGGTCGCCGCCGGAGCCCTTGTCGTGGCCGCCGCCGGAATCACTGTCGTTGCCGGAATCACTGTCTTGGTTCCTGCTGTACGAGGAGTCGTCACGGCCGCCGTCGTCCCCACCCGACACGGCGAACACGGCGCCGGGTGCGGCAAAGGAGAGGGCGGCCGCGGCGGCAGCCGTGGCGAGCAGGATGCGGGCAGAACGCATGTCGAGGTCCTTCCGCCGTGGCCGGGCAGCGGATTCGACATCGGCTCGATGAACCCGGCCTCGACATGAACCACCGTCAGCCAGCCGGTTGCCTCGCACCATCCGGGCCGCCCAGCCGTGTCATCGCTCCACCCGTCTGTCCCATCGACACGCCGCAATGCCCCTCGTTCGGACCAGTTCCCGTCACCCGTCCGCCCGCCGCTCGGCCGGCGCCGCCAGTGGCCCACTCAGAACGTCGCGTCCGCCTGGCCCGGTCCAGGTGTCCGAGGTCCGGGACTTGACGAGGATGGGGGTGGTCCGACGATCCATCACGGCACGGCGGCGCCCCCTGCCCCTCGCCCCGCCGAGAACGAGAAGGAGCCGCGCCATGCCCTCCCCCGCAGCCGTGCTCGGACGCGGCATCCGCCGACTGCTCACGGCGTCGCTGGGTGCCCTGGCCGGGATCGCCGTCGTCGCCGCCCCGGCCCGGGCCGACGTCGGCGATGTGACGGAGTTTCCGATCACCACCACGGCCGGCACCCTCCCCGCCGGCCTCACCACGGGACCGGACGGGGCCGTGTGGTTCGCGGCGCCAGGAGTCGGGCGGATCGGACGGGTCACCGTAGAGGGCAAGGTCACCGACTTCCCCACCTCCAGTCCGGACAGCTTCCCGCTCAGCATCACCACGGGTCCGGACCAGGCCCTGTGGTTCACCGAGGGCGAGGCGAACAGGATCGGCCGTATCACCACCTCCGGACAGCTCACGGAGTTCCCGGTACCGACGGCGGACGGCTTCCCGACCGGGATCGCGTCCGCACCGGACGGTGCCCTGTGGTTCACCGAGGCGGACGGCGACAGGATCGGCCGCATCACCGCCTCCGGCCGAGTCACCGAGTACCCGGTCCCGACCCCGGGTGCCTGCCCGAACTCCATCGCGGCGGGCGGGGACGGAGCGCTGTGGTTCACGGAACTGACCGGCGGGAAGATCGGGCGGATCGACGGCTCCGGCCGGATCGCCGAGTTCGCGCTGCCTTCCGCGGCCGGCTTTCCCGACGACATCGTCACCGGCCCCGGCGGCATGTGGTTCACCACGTCCGGTGCGGACCCGGTCGACCGGATCGACTCCACCGGACACGTCACCGGGATCCCGCTGCCCGACGCGGACAGCAGTCCCGGCGGTATCGCCCTCGGGCCGGACGGACAGGTGTGGTACGCCGACCAGGCCGGCCGGATCGGTCACGTCGACACGGCCGGCAGGATCACCGTCTTCCCGGTGCCGGGCGGCGCGGACACGGTGCCGTTCCGCATCGCCGCCGGTCCCGACCACGGGGTGTGGTTCACGGGGCTGCTCGGCAATGTCATCGGGCGCGTCCAGGCCCTTCCCGAGTGATCACGAGGAGCGGGAAACCGCCCCGAACCCGCTTGTTATGACAGCAGTCATAGCGCAGGCTGGTGCCGGCAGCACAACAGGCCGACACGGTGGGAGGAAGCAGTGGCGGGCGGGACGGCGAGGACGATGTGGGAGCGGTACGAGCCGGTGCACGATCTCGTGTACTTCGCGCCCGAGGCGCGGCAGGCGGCGGACCGGCTGGGGATGCGCGGGTTCTGGATGGGGTACTTCGCGCTGCGGGCGGCCCCGCTGGGCGCGGTGTCGCCGTCCGTGGTCACCGGATCCTTCTTCGTCTTCCACCCCGCCCGGGTGGCCCGAGCGCTGCCCGACGCCTGGGCGTACGCGGCTCCCGAGGCGGTGCTTGCGGCCCGCGGGGAGGCCATGAACGCGGCCATGATCCGTCTGTTCGGGCCGGAGGTGACGGGCTCGGCGGAGCTGGCGGAGGCGGCCGACCTCGCGTGGGAGGCGGCGGCCGCGGCGGACGTTCCGGGACGGGTGCTGGCCGCGGCCAACCAGGCGCTGGAGCGGCCCGAGCGGCCGACGGTCCGGCTGTGGCAGGCCCTGACGACCCTGCGCGAGCACCGGGGCGACGGGCATGTCGCCGTTCTGGTGGGCCTGGGGCTCGGGCCGGTCGAGGCCATGGTGCTCAAGGCGGCCGCCGGGGAGTCGGACGCGGCGTTCCTGCGGGAGACCCGCAGATGGGAGCCGGAGGACTGGGCGGCGGCCGAGGCCGCCCTGCGGGAGCGCGGCTTCCTCGCCGAGGACGGATCGCTGACCCGCGCGGGTGTCGGCGGGCGCGCGCACATCGAGATGCGGACCGACGAGGCGGCCGAGCGCCCGTGGACCGCGCTCGGTGCGCAGCGCACCGCACGCCTGGCAGAGCTGCTGGAGCCGCTGGCCCGCACCGTCGAGGACTCGGGGCTGCTGCCGCCCGGCAATCCGGTGGGGCTGACACGACGGGAGTCCGCACGCCGGTGACAGTGGCGCACGTCGGCGTCCCCGTCCGGGGTTCCGGACCGGGGACGCCGTACGGGACGTACGGGGAGCCTGAGGGTTACCAGGCCACCGGGAGCCGTTCGGGGATCCGCTTCATGAAGCCGGTGCGCCACACCAGTTGACTCGGCGGGACCGCGAGCGCGAGGTCCGGCAGGCGTTCGAGCAGGACCTCCAGGGCAATCCGGGCGTGTGCGCGGCCGAGTGCGGTGGCGGGGCAGTAGTGGGCGCCGCCGCCGAAGGAGAGGTGGTCGGGGGTGTTGTCGCGGTGGACGTCGAAGCGGTGCGGGTCGGGGAACTTCTCCGGGTCGAGGTTGGCGCCCTCCACCAGGACCAGGACGAGTTCGCCCCGGCGGACCCGCACGTCGCCGAGCAGGACGTCCTCCAGGGCGAGGCGCGGCAGGGCGTCGCCGATGGAGAGGTTCACCCGCAGCAGCTCCTCCACGCCCGGACCGATCAGGTCGGGGCGGTCCCTGAGGAGGTCCCTGGCTATGGGGTGGGTGAGCAGGTAGACCAGGGCCATGGCGAGGAAGCCCGAGGTGGAGATGGTGCCGGCGCCGAACATGGTGACGCCGACGGTGGCCAGCATCTCGTCGGTGAGGTGTGCGTAGTCGGGGTCGTCGCGCAGGGCGGCGAGTTCGCCCATCAGCCCGTGGGTGGCCGGGTCGTCGAGCAGGGCGGTCATCCTGGTGATGTCCCGGTCCCAGTTGATCTTCGCGCCGGTGATCGGGCACGCCGAGTTCATGAAGGCGATGTCGAGGCTGCGCAGGAAGGCCGGGGCCTCGGTCTGCGGGATGCCGAGGATGCGGCAGTGCATGCCCGCCGAGTACGGCTCGCAGAACGCGTCGCGCAGGTCCACCGTCGGCCCCTCGGCCTCCATCAGGTCCACCAGGCGGTGGGCGTCCTCGCGCAGCCGGGCCAGCAGGCCGGGGGCCTTGGGGTTGAGCGCCTTCATCACCGCCCTGCGCAGCCCCGCCCCGGTGATGTTGCCCATGTTGTTCACGACCTCCGGCGGGATCGTGAGCGCGTACTGGCGGGGGACGCCGGGCGCGGAGGTGTCCTTGAGGGAGAAGCGGTCGTCCTTGAGAACCTCCCGGCACAGGTCGTAGGAGGAGACCAGCCACGCCTCGTCGCCGGCGATGGTCCGCACGCGCCGTACGGGAGTGGCGGTGCGCAGCTCCTCGACCTCGGCGGGCACACGGGTGCCGTCCCAGGAGAACGGGAAGTCCAGCGGCGGTGCTTCGGTGCGGATGTCGGGGGCGGTGGTCATGCCGCGGCTCCTTGCTGGGCGGCGGGCGTCACGATGGCGTGGCCCTGGTTTCGGGAGGCGCGCAGTCCGGCGCCGCGGGAGTACAACAGCTCGGCCATCGGCAGCAGCTGGTGGTAGCAGTTGAGCGACGAGGGCACCTTGAGGATGGCGGGGGTGTCCAGGAACAGGGGCGCCTCGGCGCACACGTACTCCAGGCACACCTCGCGCTGCCGCTCGCTCGCCTGCTCGCCGCGGGCCGACAGGAAACGGCTCACCAGGGCGTTGCAGACGCGCCGGAAGTCGCCGTCGGACGTGAGCCGGTGCTTCAGCTGCCGGTGCATCTCCTGGTAGGCGGGGTTGGTGCGGAAGGCCGACATCGGGTGCCAGTCGAGCCGGGTGCCGTCCGGGTCGGCCTCCGTCACCGCGTCGCGGACCTTCGCGCGCACGCCCCGCAGATTCTTCACGGCCTTGCGGCGGGCCTCGTCCGGCGGGTAGCCGGACGCCTCGTACATCTCGGCCACGTACAGGTCGGTGTAGACGAAGTCGACCCTGTCGAAGTGGTCCAGTCCCCAGCGGGCGAGGTCGTGCAGGCGTTGGGCGGAGAAGTAGCTGTTGCCCGGCGACACGCCGATGACCGCGTGTGCGCCCTCGCCGAAGATGACTTCGCAGTGGGAGGTGTAGGGCTGAACCTCGAAGACGTCGGCCATCAGCACGGATGCTGTGGTCAAGGGGGATAACCCTCCGCCGCTCGCTAGTCCCGTCAGGGCCCTGTGCCCCTGGTGTGGCGACGCGGCGCCCTCACGCTAGTCGTACGGCGCCAACACGGGTAGTTACTGCCTGGGTTTGGCTGAAATCAGTCGTATCAACCGTCGAAGTGTCCTCAGGGGAACCTCATTTGCGGGCCGTACGCTGAGGCCGTGGTCAACCGGGACGAAGATCCGGGGCAGGCGGCGTCGCGGCTCACCGGGCGCCGGGTCACAGCCGCGCGGACGCCGTCCGGGTCGCCCGCCGAGGTGACGCTGGAGGGCGGAACAGCAGTGATGGTCAAGCACGGCGGCGCCCCGGGTGCCGTACGCGCCGAGGTGGCCGGGCTGCGCTGGCTCGGCGCCGCGGGCGCGGTCCGGGTGCCGGAGGTGCTCGGCCACGACGAGCGGTGGATGGTCACCGAGTGCGTGCCGACCGGGCAGCCCGATGGCGCGGCAGCGCTGCGTTTCGGCCACGCCCTCGCGGCCCTGCACGCCGCCGGGGCACCGGCGTTCGGCGCACCACCGCCGGGTGGGCCGCAGGAGGCGTACATCGGCCTCGCACCCATGCGCAACACGCCCGGGAACGACTGGCCCGGCTGGTACGCCGAGCACCGTGTGCTGCCGTATCTGCGCGACGCGGTGGACGCCGGCACGATCCGGCCCGCGGAGGCCGCCGTGATCGAGCGGGTCTGTGCGCGGCTCCCGGATCTCGCCGGACCGGCCGAACCGCCCGCCCGGCTGCACGGCGACCTATGGAACGGGAATGTGCTGTGGGCCACAGACGGGGCGGTCCGGATCATCGACCCGGCGGCGCACGGCGGACACCGGGAGACCGACCTGGCGATGCTCCGGTTGTTCGGCTGCCCGCATCTGGACCGGGTGCTGGCGGGATACCAGGAGGCGGCGCCGCTGGCCGACGGCTGGCGGCGGCGCGTCGGCCTGCACCAGCTCTTCCCGCTGCTGGTGCACGTGGTGCTGTTCGGCCGCGGCTATGCCGAGCAGACCCTGGCCGCGGCCCGCGGCGCCCTCACGGAGTGAAACGGAACGCAAGGCACCGCACACCCGTGGGCGGACCGCGCAACTCCTCCCGACCGAGGTGACGTCCTCCTGTCTGGTGCCCCGAACGACCCCTCTCCGGACTTCGGTTACGGAGTGTAAGGAAACCAACCACCCGTTCGATTCGTATAAGGACGTGAAAGCCGAATCAGGGAGAGACCATGCAACCGTTCACGCTCAACTACGCGCGCCCCGCTGTGCAGTTGGACGTCACCGCTCCGTACGCGTACGACTCCGGACTGCAGTTGAACGTCCTCCCGGACGGGCGGATCGCCGCCACCGACCACGCGACTCTGAGAGCACTGGGGACAACGACCTCCACGGCCGGCTCCAAGACGCACTTCGACGACTGAACGCGGGCCTGTGCAAGATGACCGTGCTCATCCTGACCACTGAAGAGGACGTGACGGCGGACATGGTGGTCCTCCAGTTGGGCCGGGCCGGCGTGCCCGTGGTCCGGCTCGATCCCGCCGACCTCACCAACGGCGTGGCGCTGTCGGGCGAGTACGTGCAGGGCGCCTGCCGCGGACACCTCTCCGTCGGCGGGCGCCTCGTGAGTATGAACGGCCTGCGCTCCATCTGGGTGCGCAGGCCGGGTGACGCGGCCCTGCGGGCCGGCCAGCCGTCCGCCTGGCTGACCGAGGAGTCCGCGCAGGCGCTGTACGGCATGCTGCGCTGTACCGGCGCGCGCTGGATGAACCATCCGGACGCGGCCCGCCGGGCCCGCCACAAGCCCTGGCAGCTGCGGCTCGCCCAGCTCAGCGGGCTCGCCGTGCCGGCCACCCTGATCACCACGTTCCCGCAGGCGGCCCGGGAGTTCGCCGAGCGGTTCCCTGACCTGGTGGTCAAGCCCGTCTCCGGCGCACATCCCCAGGAGCCGCCGCGGGCGGTGCCCACCAGCCGGGTCGCGCCGGACGCCGACTTCGCGGCCGTCGCCTTCGGTCCGACCCTGCTGCAGCGGCGGATCCCCAAGCGGGCCGACATCCGGCTCACGGTCGTCGGCGAGCGGCTGCTGGCCGCGCGCAAGCCGGCCGACCCGGACGGCCACCCCGACGACATCGACGTCCGCTTCGCCCCGTCGGTCTCCCCCTGGCTCCCGGCGGAAGTGCCCCCGCGCGTCGCCGAGGCCGTCCTCCGCTACATGAAGGACGCCGAACTCGCATACGGTGCCTTCGACTTCGCGGAGGACTCGGACGGAATCTGGTGGTTCCTGGAGTGCAACCAGTCGGGCCAGTTCGGCTTCGTCGAGATGGACACCGGCCAGCCGATCGCCGAGACCATCGCGCAGTGGCTGGCCGGGCACGGAGACCATGCGGTGTCGTACGTCAACGGCGACCGGGACACGGCATCATGAGGCCGTGGCGACCGGTCAGCGGAAAGGAACGCGAGATGCGCATCGGACTGCTGGGAACCGGCCCGTGGGCCCAGGCCGCCTACGCCCCCGCGCTCGCCGGGCACACCGGTCTGGACTTCGCCGGGGTCTGGGGACGCCGCCCGGAGGCGGCCACCACGCTGGCGGAGCAGTACGGCGTCGGGGCCTACGACGACGTGGACGCGCTGCTGGCGGACGTGGACGCGGTGGCGGTGGCCCTTCCCCCCTCCGTACAGGCCGAATTGGCAGTGCGGGCGGCGCGGGCGGGACGGCATCTCCTCCTGGACAAGCCGCTGGCGGTGGGGGTCGCCGAGGCGCGGGCCGTGGCCGAGGCCGCGGAGCGGGCCGGGGTGTCCTCGGTCGTGTTCTTCACCACACGCTTCCAGAAGGAACCGGAGGCCTGGATCGACGAACAGGCCGCCGCGGCCGGCTGGTTCACGGCGCGGGCGCAGTGGCTGGGGGCGGTGTTCACGAGCGACAGCCCGTTCGCGGCCTCCCCGTGGCGGCGGGAGAAGGGCGCGCTGTGGGACGTGGGACCGCATGCCCTGTCCGTCCTGCTGCCGGTCCTCGGCGACGTACGGCAGGTCCTGGCGGCGGCGTACGGTCCCTCCGACACCGTGCACCTGGTCCTCGACCACGCCACGGGCGCGTCCAGCACGCTCACGCTGAGCCTGACGGCACCGCCCGCGGCGGCCGGGGCCGACCTCGAACTGCGGGGCGAGGCCGGGGTGTCGCTCCTGCCGAGAAGCTCCGAGGGCGCCGTGCCCGCCCTCACCCGCGCCGCGGACGCCCTGCTCACCGCCACCCGCACCGGCCGCCCGCACCCCTGCGACGCAGCGTTCGGCCTGCGGGTCACCGAGATCCTGGCAGCGGCGGAGGCGAAGCTGGCCGGGGAACCGGCCTCCTTCGCCTAGAGACTGTCCCGTGACCGGTGGGGCGGTTACGCGGCCGCGGGATCTGGCCGAGGGTGACGAGGTGACCGTGCGGATGACGGTCCGCCTCTGGGCGCGTCCCCCTGACCGCCCGCAGCCTCCCGGCGAGATCGGCCACCGCATCGGTGGGGATCCGCGAAACCGCCCCGAGGGCGGCCCCGTTCATGCCACTCTGTCACCCTTCATGCACTTCGAGCACTGCGTTGAGGGGGGACGGCACATGGACCGTCAGGGAGGTCTCGCCGAGGCGACCGTACGGCTGTGGCATGACGAGTCGGCCGGGATACGCATGACCGAGGCCGAAGCAGTCGCGCTGACCGAGGAGTTGGCGGGGCTCGAGCTGCACCGGGTCACACCGCTGCCCGCGGGTCCGGCGCCGGTGGGCACCCGGTCGGCCGAGGTCTGGGAGACAGCGGCCCTGGTGATCACCCTCCGGACGGCGCCGACGCTGGTGAGGTCGCTGGTCGGACTGCTGCAGGACTGGCTGCGGCGCCGCAACTCCGGCTCCATCGAGATGAAGCTCGGCACGCACGAACTACGGCTCGACTCCACCGGCCGCGCGGAACAACGCGAGGCGATTCAGGGCTTTTTCGCCGCGATCGAACAGGACCGGGACGCCACCCGGACGACGGAGCCCTCCGACCATGGCTAGGCGAGCCTTGGTGGTCACCACCTCGCGCTACGACGATCCCAGGCTCGCGCACCTGCCGGGGGCGGACGCGGACGCGGTTGCCCTCTGCGAGGTGCTGCGGGACGAGGCGATCGGAGGCTTCGAGGTCGACGTCCTCAGAGACCGGACGCGCGACGAAGTGGCGCGCGGAGTGCAGCGCTTCTTCACCGGGGCCGCCCCCGAGGATCTGCTGCTGCTCCATCTCTCCTGCCACGGCCGCAAGGACTCGCGAGGCCGGCTGCACTTCGCCGCCCGGGACACGGAGCTGGACGTGCTGACCGCCAGTTCGGTCGGTGCCGACTTCCTCAACGACCTCATGGACGAGAGCCGGTCCCAGCAGATCGTCCTCTTCCTCGACTGCTGCTACAGCGGCGCGTTTGTGCGGGGCATGCGCACGCGTGCGGGTGAGCACACCATCGACGTGGCCGGCAACCTCGGCGGCCGCGGTCGCTTCATCATCACCTCGTCGACCTCGTTGCAGTACAGCTACGAGGACGGCGAACGCAGCCGCGACGGGGCGAAGCCGTCGGTCTTCACCTCCGCTGTGGTGCAGTCGCTGCGCGACGGCACGGGCGACCGGGACGGCGACGGCCGGGTCGGCGCGGAGGAGTTCTACCGGGACGTGGCCGACCGGGTCGGCCGGATCCTGCCCGCTCAGACCCCCACACGCAGTGTCAACAGCGCGGTCGGTGACCTCGTGGTGGCCTTCAACCCGGCGGGCCCCAGACCGAGCCGTCCGGCTCCGGTCGCATCGGCCGGTGCGACCGCCGTAGTGCCGGCCGCCGCCGCACCACCGCCGAAGTACCCCTTCACTCCGCTCAAGGGGTCCGGCTACGACATCGAGCACGTCGTCGCGGGCCTCGACCGGCTCATCGAAGTGGTGTCCGACCCCGGACGCACGACACCGGTACGGCCACCGCACTTCCCCACGGCGTCCGACAAACGCATGGGCTACGACAAGGGGCAGGTGGACGCGCACATCGAGCGTCATCTCGTCGAACCCGCCAACTTCGAGATCGCGTTGACCTTGCTGCTGAGGGAACAGGAAGCCGTGGTCGTGCCCGACAGCCCGACTGGACGCAAAGTGGGGCAACTACGTGAACGGTGCCGGCTCGTCGGCTGGGAACGTCTGCTGGGCCACGTCAGGACCGGGCGGTCGGTGGCCCTGGACCAAGCCGTGGCCTTCACCACCACGCACCTCTGCGTCCTCGCCACCGGCACGTTGATCCGTGTGCCCTACCGGGAGTTGCCGGAACTCGACGTTTCCTCCAAGACTGAATGGGAGCGGTGGTCGGGCAGTAACGACCAAGCGGGATTCGGAGGGGAGACGCGACACGTCACCACCACGGTCCGCTTCGGCCACGCGACGGCCGTGTTGTTCGGCAGCGTGCTGGAGACTGCCCTCACCTCGTTCGTCGAGGCCATGGCCGACCTCCGCAAGAGCCACCCCGACTGGTTCGCCTAAAGGGTGTTGCACAAGGCCCTGAGCTGGGCATCTCCCATGTATGGCTGGGGTGTTGAGGGCTGACCTGCCCGAACACAGCCTTGTGCAACACCCTTCAGGTCCTGCCGTCCTCCTCGAACGGTTCGTCGCACCACCGGGCCAGGCCCCCGCTCCGCCGTCGTCGATCACCTCGTCAGCCGGTCACCCGGCACTGACACCCCGCTCGCAACAGAAGTTGAGGCGCTCCCGTACGACGGGGTAGCCGGCCCGGGTGAAGTGCGCGGCCATCGGGAAGTTGTCCTGGTCGGTGGCGGCGGCGATGAACTCGGCGTCGCGTTCGACGAGGAAGTGGGTGCACTCGGCGAGCAGGTCGTAGGCGTAGCCCTGGCCGCGGTGTTCCGGCAGGACGCCGATGAAGCCGACGCACGGTCCGGACGGATTGCGGGCCGGGATGTGGATGCCGACCGGCTCGCCCTCGGGTGTGCGGGCGAGCTGCCACCACATGCGTGGTGACGGGAACCAGTGGAAGATGTCGAGATCCTCCTGGGCGGCCCGGTCGACTCCGCCCTGCTCGACGGCCCGCCGGGCATGGGCGTCCAGGGTGACGGAGTGGATGCGGCGCAGGGCGTCGAAGAAGACGGTGTCGTCCGGCTCGGCGGAGAAGACGAGGCGTCCGGGGCGCTCGGGCAGTCCGTGGTCCGGGGTCCAGCGGTAGATGAAGCGTTCCACGAGAGGCTCGTATCCCGCTTTGCGGGCGGCGGCGGTGCGGGTGGTGACGGCGGTCGGCAGACCGGGGACGTCGCGCCAGCCGGCGGGCAGGTCGAGTTCGAGTTCCTCGGTGCGCCAGGGTGCAGCGCGCAGGAGTTCGGCTCCCGCGTCCTCCTCGCCCTCGGCCACGTCGAACCAGTTGACGACGAGCGGCTCGGGGTCCTCGGGCCGGCCCCACCAGGCGGCGCGGGCCACGACCCGGCCGGCACGCAGGGCGACCCGCTTCCAGTCGGGCCGGTACCGGGTCCGCCGGTGCTTCTCACGGAAGCCCAGCGGGTCGGGCAGGGCGTCGAAAAGGTGAGCACTGCTCTCGTCGAGCGTACGGATGACCACGGCGGTCATGGATTCCTCCGGGATGCGTGCTGCGTACGGCGGGACGCGCTCCCGGTCGGACGTGTCACACCCGAGGAACGGGAAGGCGGGAGCGCTGGGTGACTGCGGACTGCATGACGCTCGCCCCCTTCCGGTGCCGTCTCGGGCGTGCCGCACACGCCAGGAGAACGGACGGCCGGGTGTCGACGGCTTTTTCCTCGGTGCACCCCCCTCCCGGCGACGGCGTAGCGTGGGGATGTGAGATCGGTGCGCGGCTCGTCGTCGCGGCGGAACCGGGAAGGGCGCGGCTGGCTGCAGGGCGCGCCACCGCCGCAATGGGTGCGGCTGCTGCCGGTGGCACTGCTGGTGGGGGTGACCACGGCCACGCTCGTCACCCCGCACGCGAGCGATCTCGGCTTCCTGCTGGGCGCGATCCCGCCGCTCGCCGTCCTGTCGTACGGGCCGGCGGCGACCGCCGTCCTGGGCGCTCTGGTGGTCGTGGTGCTGAACCTTCCGTCGACGCACCTGAACCGTCCCGGCAACACCGATCTGCTCACCATCGTGTTCGTCGCCCTGCTGAGTGTGTTCCTCTCCTACGCGCGCAGGCTCCGGGACGCCCAGCTGGTCATGGAGCGGGCGATCGGGGAGGCCGTGCAGCAGGCCGTGATGCCGCCACTGCCGGAGCGCGTGGGGCGGGTGGGGTGCATGGGCTTCTACCGGGCCGCCCAGGACGGGACGCTGGTGGGCGGGGACTTCTTCGATGTGCGGGCGGGGCCGCACGGCGTCAGGGCGGTGCTGGGGGACGTGCGGGGGCACGGGCTGGCGGCGGTCGCGACGGTGGTGTCGCTGCTGGGCGCGTTCCGGGAGGCGGTGCTGGACCAGCCGGACCTGGCGTCGGTCGCGGCCCGCATGGACCGCAGGCTGGGGGTGGACTCCGCCGGTGAGCGGCATGCGGAGCTGTTCGCGACCGCGGTGCTGCTGGAGTTCACGCCCGACGCGCGGGCGGTGCGGGTGGTCGCCTACGGGCATCCGGCCCCGGTGCTGCTGCACGACGGCCGGGCCCGCGAGCTGACTGTCACGGCGGCGCCCCCGCTGGGCCTCGGGCTGATCGGCGCCGATCCCCCCAAGGAGGTCACCGTGCCGCTCGGGCCGGGCGACCGCCTGCTGCTGGCCTCCGACGGCGTCTGGGAGGCCCGGAACGCCTCCGGCGCCTTCTATCCGCTGGCCGAGCGGCTGACGGACATCGCGGACACCGTCTCCGGCGACCTGGCCGACGCCGTGTGGACCGACCTCGGCCTACGGCACTACGAGGTGCGCGACGACGCCACCCTGCTGGTCCTGACGCCCCAGCCGCCGGGCACCTGATCCCGGCATCCCGTGCCCGTGCGGACGCACAGGTCAGCCCACGTCCCACAGGAAGCGGTGGGTGTGGATGCCGAAGTACGGGAAGGACTGGATCTCGCGGACGCCCTCGATCGGCCGGACCACGTCGTTGACGAAGTCCAGCAGGTCCTTGGGGCCCGGCGCGACCACCTCGGCGAACAGGTCGAATCCGCCGGAGCTCAGCACGGAGTAGACCACCTCCGGGCGTTCGGCGAGGGCGTCGGCGACGACGCGCGGGTCACCGTCGGCGCCGATGCCGAGCAGGGCCATGGCCTGCCCGCCCATGGCCATCGGGTCGGTGACGCCGACGACCTGAACGGCCCTGGAGTCCAGCAGGCGTTGCAGGCGCTGGCGGGCCGCCGAGGCGGACAGCCCGACCTTGGGACCGAGGTCGGCGTAGGCGATCCGGCCGTCGGTCTGCAGCTCGCGCAGGATGGCCCGGTCGATCTCGTCCACGACTCTCCCTTCGTGCTGTGTCGGGGGGGTTCTCAGCCGGCCAGTTCGGCGAGGGCCGCGGCGAACACCTCGGTGTGCGTGTCGACGTCCGGCTCGGTGGTGTCGGGGCACATGAGCGCCATGTTGTGGAACGGGGTCAGCAGGATGCCCCGGTTGGCGAGGTACAGGTGCAGGAAGTCCTCCAGCTCCGGGTCGGCGGCCGCGGCGGACTCGGTGCCCGTGCGGGGCGCCGGCGCGGTGAAGCGGTACTCGGTGCGGGCGCCGAGGCGGCTGACGGACCAGGGCAGCCGGTGGGCCTCGATGCCGGCCCGGACCCCCGCCTCGAAGCGTTCGGAGAGCTTCGCCATCCGGGCGAAGGCCTCGTCGGTGAGCACGTGCTCCAGGGTGGCCCGGGTCGCGGCGACCGACAGCGCGTTGCCGGCGAGGGTGCCGCCCACGCCGCCCATGTCGACGAGGTCCAGGTCGGAGCGGTTCAGCAGCCGCTCGGCGAGGTCCGCGGAGAGGCCGTAGGCGCCGGCCGGGATGCCGCCGCCGATCGCCTTGCCGATGGTGAGCAGGTCCGGGTCGAGGTCCCAGGCGGCCGTGCAGCCACCGGGGCCCGCGGAGAAGGTGTGGGTCTCGTCGTTGATGAGCAGGGCGCCGTAGCGCCGGGTCAGGTCCCGTACGCCGGCGAGGTAGCCGGGCTCGGGCAGGACGATGCCGATGTTGGTGAGCGCGGGCTCCATGAGGACGGCGGCGACGTCCCCGTGTGCCAGCTCGCGCTCCAGCCCGGCGAGGTCGTTGAACTCCGCGACCCTGCTGGTCAGGGTGACGTCGCAGGGGGCTCCGACGTTGCCGGGGCGGGCGGCGCCCTGGCCGTCCGGGCCCACGACGATCAGCGACTCGTCGACGCTGCCGTGGTAGCAGTAGCTGTTGAACAGGATCTTCGGGCGCCCGGTGACGGCCCGGGCGAGCCGGATCGCCCATCGGTTGGCGTCGGTCGCGGTCAGCGAGAAGCTCCAGCGGGCCAGGCCGAAGCGGCGGGTCAGCTCGGCGCCGACCCACTCGGCGTCCTCCGTGGGCAGCATGGCGGTGGCCCCGCCCAGAACGCCGTACCGGCGGTCGACCGCCTCGGTGACCGCGGCGGGCGAGTGACCGGCCATCGCGCCCGTGTCACCGAGGCAGAAGTCGATGTACTCGTGCCCGTCCACGTCGGTGATCCGTGCGCCGCGCGCTCCGGCCAGATAGCGCGGGAAGGCACCGGCCGTCTTGTTCATCCAGGTCATCGGTACCCGGCCGAAGAGGTGGTCGGCCTTCTCGTAGGCCGACCTGGAGCGCGGGTTGCGGCGTTCGGCCTCGGCGCTCTCGCGGGCCAGGAGGGCGTTCAGACGCGTGCGGTCCATGGGGTACCTCGATGTATACCGGGGACGGAACGGTCCGAGCGTACGAGCGAAAGCGTGCCGAGTTCAAGGGTCCATGCTCGAATCAGTTGTCGCAACGCTTGAATCGAGTGTCGGACCGGCACATGGCTACCTTGGCACTGATGCCCCAACTGACGAACCATTGTCCGGTGTTCGAATGAGATGTCTCAAACGCCAGGGTTCGCCACCCCTTCCGCCAGGTAGAAATATCTAACAGCATGCATATGCCGGGTTGGTGTGCAGGATCAGCGGAGCGGTGCATGACGAACAGGATGTGGATGCGGGGCGTGGAATGGCTCGCCGCGGCGGCGGCCGATCCGCGAGCGTGCAAGTGGGAGTGGGACCACGGGGAGGGCATCGCGTTGCTGGAGGCGGGCCGGTTCTGGGACGTCCTGAGCGTCCCCGAGCGGCTCGGTCTGCTCACCCTGGACCTGCTGTGGCGGCCCTCGCTGCCCGTGCCGGGGCCGACCCTGGTGGACACCGCCGCGGGCCGGGTCGGGTTCTTCCTGCCGCCGGACCCGACCGGGGGCTGGATCGGCGCGGGCCTGCGGTACGCGACCAAGGGGTCCTGGGTCTCCGTACCGCCGCCGTACCGGCCCGCGCGCTCCCTGGAGTGGCTGATCCCGCCGGACGGCAACGGCACCCTGCACCGGCCCGGCACGCTGGAGACGGCGCTGCAGGAGGCCAACGGCGCGCTGGCGGTCCTCGCGCCGTCGCTCGGGCAGTAGCGGAGCAGGGGCGTTCGGGCCCGGGCAGGATGCGCCGGACGAGCCCTCCGAGGCTGCCCCGGAGCACGTCGGGCTCCACAGGGACGGTGCGTCCCTCGGCCCGCCACGCCGTGACGAGTTGGGCGCGGACCCGCTCTCGGGTCCGGTCCGCCGGGGCCCTGCGGCTGCTTCGGTCCGTCCGAACCGGCCGAACAGGGCCTTCCGCCCGTCGGGCAAGCACCTCGGCACGGAGGCGGCTCAGGCCGGCCCGGGAGCCCGTCCGGCCGACAGGCGCGGCCAGGTGCGCGCTCCTATGCTGGGGAGCCAGGGCTCCGACGTCTCGCCCGCCGCACGTACTGCTCTCACGTGCTTGGAGTCAGCCCATGCCGCATTCATCCGCACGCCTGCGCCGGGGGGCCGCGGTCGCCGTCGTGGTGGGGACACTGATGGTGCCGCTCGGTGGCGCTCCCGCGGGGGCGGTGCCGGCCTCCGTGCCCACCGCGTTCGCCGCCGAGCCCACCCCCTCCCCTTCGGGGGCGGAGGTCCGCACGATCACGCCGGACGTGGCCCGCCAACTCGACGCCGCCGTGCAGAAGGTGATGACCGAGGCGAACGTGCCCGGCGTGATGGTCGGCATCTGGACACCGCACCGGGGCAGCTACGTCGGCTCGTTCGGTGTCGCCGACAAGATCAGCGGCCGGACGATGACACCCGACCTGTACATGCGGATCGGCAGCGAGACCAAGACGTTCACCGTGACGGCGCTGCTGCAGCTGGTGGACCAGGGCAAGGTGGGCCTGGACGATCCGATCGGAAAGTACATCGCCGGGGTGCCGAACGGGAACGAGATCACGCTGCGGCAGCTCGCCGGCATGCGCAGCGGGCTCTTCAACTACTCCCAGGACGACGACTTCTTCAAGGCGTTCACGTCCGATCCGCGACGCCCCTTCACGCCCCGGCAGCTGCTCGCCTACTCCTTCAGGCACCCGGTGCTGTTCCCGCCGGGGCAGAAGTTCTACTACAGCAACACCAATCTCATCCTGCTCGGCCTGGTCGTCGAGCAGCGGAGCGGACAGCGCCTCGGTGACTACATCCGGCAGCACGTCCTGGAGCCCGCCGGGATGAAGAACACGCTGTTCCCGGTCGGCGCGGAGTTCCCCGCCCCGCACGCGCAGGGCTACACGAACCAGACCGCAGACGGCAGGATCGCGGACGCGGCCGACTGGAACCCGTCCTGGGGGTGGGCGGCGGGCGCGATGATCTCGACCCAGGACGACCTGCGGGTGTGGGCGCGCACGGTGGCGACCGGCCAGTTCCCGGACGGCAGCTGGATGGTCAGCCCGGTCACACAGAAGCAGCGGCTCACCACACCGGCCACACCGATCCCGGGGGCGGGCTACGGACTGGGCATCTTCAACGTACAGGGCTGGATCGGCCACAACGGCTCGCTGCCGGGCTACGAGTCACTGACCGTCTATCTCCCGGCGGCACAGGCGACCCTCGTGGTGCTGCTCAACACAGACATCGACCACAACGGCCAGGAACCGAGCACCCTGTTCGGCCAGGCGATCACGCAGATCATCTCCCCGGACCACGTCTTCGACCTGCCGGCCGAACCCGCGGCCAGGTAGGCGCCGACCTGGCTGGTTTCCGGTCGAGTCGAGGACGGCCTGTTCGCTGCCGGACGACGACGGTGTGTACTGGAAAGCGCCTGCCCCGCGAGAGCCGACCAGCCAGGAGAGCCGTCGTGACCGTCACCGACCGCATGCCGATCGACCCGTTCGGCACCGACATCGTCGCGGAGAGCGCCCGGCTGCGCGCCCTCGGCCCGATCGTCCCCGTGGAGCTGCCCGGCGGCATCCCCGCCTGGGCGCCCACCGGGTACGACGTCCTGCGGGAACTGATCCTCGATCCCCTGGTGAGCAAGGACGCGCGCCGGCACTGGCGGCTGTGGCCGCACACCGGCGAACGCCCCGCCTGGAGCTGGATCGTGACCTGGGTGGGCGTGGTCAACATGCTGACCACCTACGGTCCCGACCACACCAGGCTGCGCAAGCTGGTGGCGCCGAGTTTCACGCTCCGGCGCACCGAGGCGCTGCGCCCGCGCGTGGCGGCCATCACCGCCGAGCTGCTGGACGCGCTGGCGGCCGCGGGCGCCGACGGCCGCGCGGTCGATCTGCGGGCCGGGTTCGCCCATCCGCTGCCGATGCGCCTGATCTGCGAACTGCTGGGAGTGCCCGACGAGTTGCGCGCGGACGCCGCACGCCTCATCACCGACATCTTCGACACCTCCGACCCCGGCCCGGAGCACGCGGCATCCGTGCAGGAGCGGATCGGCACGGTGCTGGGGACGCTGCTCGCGTACCGGCGGCAGGAGCCGGGCGACGACCTCACCACGGAGCTGATCCGGGTCCGGGACGAGGACGGCGACCGGCTCTCCGACGAGGAGCTGCTGCACACGCTGCTGCTGGTGGTCGGCGCCGGGTTCGAGACCACCGTCAATCTCATCGGCAACGCGGTCGTCGCGCTGCTGACACATCCGGCGCAGCTGGCGGCGGTGCGCTCCGGGGAGGCCGGGTGGGAGGGGGTGGTCGAGGAGACGCTGCGGGTGCACCCGCCGGTCGCCGCGCTGCCGCTGCGGTTCGCGGTCGCGGACCTGACGGTCGGGGGCGTGACGATCCCGGCCGGGGACGCGATCATCACGACGTACGCGGCCGCCGGCCTGGACCCGGCGCGCTACGGGCCCCACGCGGCCGACTTCGACGCGGGGCGCGGCGCCGACGACCATCTGGCGTTCGGTATCGGCGTGCACCGATGCGTCGGCGCACCGCTGGCCCGCATGGAGGCACTGACCGCACTGCCCGCGCTGTTCACCCGCTTCCCGCGGCTGCGCCTGGCCGTCGGCGCCGACGAGCTGCGGCAGGTGGCGTCGTTCATCGCCCACGGCCGGCAGGAGGTGCCGGTCCGGCTCGGCGGCTGAGACACGTGCGGGGCACCGACCGGTCCCCCGTACCGGTCGTGCCCCGCGACTGCTGAACCTATGTGCGGGGACACGGCGGTGGGTATCGCGCCGGTGCCCTTTCCGGAGCGGTGAGGACTCACTCGTGCACAGGTGAGTCCGGTTGGCCCGGGTTCGCCCGGCTCATGACGGGTGCGGCGAGGGCACCGGTGGCCAGGTGGGCGAGGACGACCTCGTACAGGTCGCTGCCCATGGCCAGCAGCTGGCGCTCCAGAACCGGTTCGGCGGCCCGGACGTGGTCGCGTACGGTCTGGGCGTGCACGCCCAGGTCCCGGGCCGTGCGCTCGGCGTTCGAGTCCGCGGCGATCCAGGCGCGCAGGGTGCCCCGCAGGTCGCGGCCGTCCGCGTCCAGACGGCCGAGGAGGTCCCGCGCCCAGGCCCGCAGCGCCGCCGAGCCGAGCAGGTCACCGAGCCGGTCGGGGGCCGCGGGCGGGGCCGTGCCGTCGGGGCCGTACAGGCCCTGCACCGCCTCGGTGTTGAGCGCGAGGCGGACGGCGGCCCGGGTGGTGAGGTGGGAGAAGTCGGTGCCGAGCAGCGCCTCGACGCGGTCCATGCGGGCACGGACGGTGTTGCGGCTGACGCCGAGGACCTTGGCAGCGGCGACGGCGGTGAACTCCAGGCCCAGCCGGGTCGTGGCGAGCAGTTCGGCGCGGATGTGGTGGGGCAGCCGGTCGAGGGGGCGCAGCACGCCCGCGGACCAGGCGCGCAGGGCGACGGGGTCCATGAGCCGCTCGGGGTGGGTGCGTTCGGCGTAGACGGCCGTCTGGTCCGGGCGGAAGCGGGCGACGGCGAGGGCGCTGACGGCCTGCCCGTAGGCGGTGGCGGTGCGGGCCAGGCGCTGGCGCAGGCTGCCGCCGAGGAAGGTGCCCGGCCGGCCGTCGACGAGGGAGCGCAACCGGTCCCCCGCTGCCGGCCTGGGGCCGACGACGATGACGTGCCCGTCCACCGCGGGGCAGCGCACGACGAGGGCCAGGCCTTCGGTGATGTGCGCGCAGGCGTCGGCGAGCGCGTCCCGCTCGGCGGGCGAGACCTCGACGACGTAGACACACGCGGTGTCCTCCTCGAGCAGGCCCGGCCACAGTCCGGCCGCGACCCGGCGGGCGGAGACGGTGTCCTCCACCATCAGCAGCTGCAGGATGGCCAGCCGCAGGTCGGCCGTGGCCCGGCGCAGCCGGTGCCCGTCGTCCGTCAGCTTCCGCTCCCTGAGGAGGAGTTCGAGCACGGACGCGGTACGGTTCAGGATCTCGGCGGCACGCCGGTCGAAGGGGTCGCGGCGGGCCACGGCGAGCACCGCTCCCGCCGCCGGGCCCCGTTCGGGGTTGGGTATCCCGACCAGGCGGACATGGCGTTCGCCGTCCTCCAGGGCCGCCGCGGAGATCCGGCCGGTGACCACGTCGGCGAGCACGGCGGCGTCCAGCGGCAGGCGCTCACCGGCGAGGAGACTTCCGTGGGTGTCCTGGAGGCAGACCGTGGCCCCGACGGTCCGCCCGAGCCAGGTGACCACCCGGCGCGGATCGCGGCCGGCGGGACGCAGATGGTCGAGCAGCTGCTCCGCCCACGTGGTGACGGAGTCCCGCGGCTGCTGGGTGTGAGGGCCCTCGTCGGCTCGGCCGGCCACGTCGACCTTCTCCTCGTCGTCGGTTTGACCTCGGCTTTCGAACGTGGACGTTACCCCAAGCGGGGCCGCACGCCGCCCGTCGGCGGCGAGCGCGAATGCGGCGGCTGGGACACGGCACCGGGGGCCGGCGCCGGGCACCAGCCGCCTGCCCCACAACTCCATTGCCCGGGGCAGCAGTTCACCGTCGGGCCTACGGCCCGCATCCCGGCGGCCGCGAGGGCGCGCCCGCACACGGAGCACCCCGGCCCGCACGGGCGTCGCGGCGCAGCGCGCCGGAGCCGCACGCGGTGCCCGGCGACGGCATAAGCTCGGCGGATGGCGAAGTACTTCGACGTGCACCCCGAGAACCCCCAGCCGCGCAGCATCACTCAGGTGGTCGACGCGGTCCGTTCGGGTGCGCTCATCGCATACCCCACCGACTCCTGCTACGCGCTCGGCTGCCAGCTGGGCAGCCGGGACGGCATCGACCGGATCCGTTCCATCCGCCACCTCGACGACCGGCACCACTTCACGCTGATGTGCCGGGACTTCGCGCAGCTCGGGCAGTTCGTCCGCGTCGACAACGACGTGTTCCGGGCCGTCAAGGCGTCGACTCCCGGCAGCTACACCTTCATCCTGCCGGCCACCCGCGAGGTCCCGCGCATGCTGCAGCATCCCAAGAAGAAGACCGTGGGCGTGCGCATCCCGGACCACGTGGTGACCCAGGCGCTGCTGGCCGAACTGGGCGAGCCGCTGCTGTCCAGCACGCTGCTGCTGCCGGACGAGGAGGAGCCCATGACGCAGGGCTGGGAGATCAAGGACCGGCTCGACCACGCTGTGGACGCGGTGGTGGACTCCGGCGACTGCGGCACCGAGCCGACCACGGTCGTGGACTTCTCCAGCGGCGAGGCGGAGATCGTGCGGCGGGGCGCCGGGGACACCTCCCGGTTCGAGTAGCGGGCGGAGGTCCGGCCCGGCGGTGTGGATCTTGCATGGCAGCATGAGACGTACACGCAGCACCGCGGGGCACCCGCCTCCCGCCGCTGATTCCTCAGGAGGCTTCTCGGCATGACCGCCGTACAGGGAACAGCCGTCGACATCCCGACCGGGGACGGCACCGCCGACGCGTACCTGGCCCACCCCGCGGACGGGAACCCGCATCCGGGCGTCCTGCTCTACCAGGACGCCTACGGTCTGCGCCCGCAGCTGAGGGCGATGGCCGACCGGCTCGCCGGCTCCGGTTACACGGTCCTGATGCCGAACGTCTTCTACCGGCACGGCCGCACACCGATCGGCGAGCTTCCGGAGTTCATCGACCCCGATGCCGACCCGACCATCTGGGAGCGGATCGGCCCGGTCATGGCCTCGCACACCCCCGATCAGGTCCGGCGGGACGCGGACGCCTACCTGGGCTGGCTGGCCGACAGCCCGCTGGTCGCCGACGGCCCGGTCGCGCTGACGGGTTACTGCATGGGTGCCCGCCTGGCGCTGCGCACGGCGGCCACCCATCCCGGGCGGGTGGCCGCGGCGGCCGGCTTCCACGGCGGCCGGCTGGCCACCGACGCCCCGGACAGCCCGCACCGTGGCGCCGGGCACATCACCGCCGAGCTGTACTTCGGCCATGCCGACCAGGACCAGTCCATGCCCGAGGAGCAGATCCGGCTCCTGGCGGACACACTCACCGCCGCCGGCGTACGGAACACCTGCGAGGTCTATCCGGGGGCGCAGCACGGCTACACGCAGGCCGACACTCCCTCCTACGACCAAAAGGCCGACGAGCGGCACTGGGCGGCACTTCTCGACCTGCTGGAGCGCACCTTCTGAGGTCTGCGGGGTGCCCGCCACACGGCGGGCGCCGCCCGGATCCCGTCCAACTCATTGACATGCACCCGCCCGACCGCAACTCTGAGAGCGCTCTCAAACAGGTACGGACCAATTTCCGTACGACCCCGACCCCACACGGAGGTGGAGAGTGCCTCTCGGCATCACGCGCCCCGCGCTGCCCCTGGCGGCCGCGGCGGCCCTGGTGGGCGGCCTGCTCACGCTGGTCGCACCGGACCCCGCCGGTGCCGCCGTTCCGGACACCGTCCCACTGAAGATCACCAACAACTCGGGCCGCTCCGACCCGGTGTACGTCTACGACCTCGGCACCCAGCTGTCCTCGGGACGGCAGGGCTGGGCCGACGCGAACGGCGCCTTCCACGCCTGGCCGGCGGGCGGCAACCCGCCGACTCCCGCACCGGACGCGGCGATCGCGGGGCCCGCCGCCGGACAGTCGAAGACGATCCGCATCCCGAAGTTCTCCGGCCGGATCTACTTCTCCTACGGCCAGAAACTGGACTTCCGGCTGACCACCGGCGGGCTGGTGCAGCCGGCCGTGCAGAACCCGTCCGACCCCAACCGGAACATCCTGTTCAACTGGTCGGAGTACACGCTCAACGACTCCGGACTGTGGCTCAACAGCACCCAGGTGGACATGTTCTCGGCGCCGTACGCGGTCGGCGTGCAGCGGGCCGACGGCAGTGTGATCAGCACCGGGCACCTCAAGTCCGGCGGCTACACCGGCTTCTTCAACGCGCTGCGCGGGCAGCCGGGCGGCTGGGCGAACCTGATCCAGACACGCTCCGACGGCACCGTGCTGCGCGCCCTGTCACCGCTGTACGGCGTGGAGACCGGGGCTCTGCCGGCGAACGTGATGGACGACTACGTCAACCGGGTCTGGCAGAAGTACTCGACGTCGACCCTCACGGTGACGCCGTTCGCGGACCAGCCGGGCACCAGGTACTACGGCCGGGTCTCGGGGAACGTCATGAACTTCACCAACGCCTCCGGAGCGGTCGTCACCAGCTTCCAGAAGCCGGACGCGTCCAGCATCTTCGGCTGCCACAAGCTGCTGGACGCGCCCAACGACGCGGTGCGCGGCCCCATCTCCCGCACACTGTGCGCCGGTTTCAACCGCTCCACCCTGCTGGTGAACCCCGACCAGCCGGACACCTCGGCGGCGAACTTCTACCAGGACGCGGTGACCAACCACTACGCGCGCAAGATCCACGCGCAGATGGCCGACGGCAAGGCGTACGCCTTCGCCTTCGACGACGTCGGCAACCAGGAGTCGCTGGTTCACGACGGCGGCCCGCAGCAGGCGTATCTGACGCTGGATCCCCTGTCCTGACATGCCGCGGGGGGGGGGGGGGGGGGGGGGGGGGGGGGGGGGGGGGGGGGGGGGGGGGGGGGGGGGGGGGGGGGGGGGGGGGGGGGGGCGAAGGCGTACCCCCCCCCCCCCCCCCCCCCCCCCCCCCCCCCCCCCCCCCCCCCCCCCCACCCCCACCCCCCCCCCCCCCCCCCCCCCCCCCTCCCCCCCCCCCCCCCCCCCCCACCCCCTCCCCCCCCCCCCCCCGGGACCGTGACGTGGGACTCAGCCGGTCGTCAGGGCGGTGTCGTCCACGACGAAGCTGGTCTGGAGCGAGGAGTCCTCGACCCCGTTGAACTTCAGCGTGACCGTCGAGCCCGCCAGCGAGGACAGGTCGAAGGACTTCTGGCTGTAGCCGGAGGCCTTGTTGAGGTTCGAGTACGTCGCCAGGGTCTTCGAACCGGCGGTCACCGTCAGCTTGTCGTACTGGGTGCTGGCGGTGGTCTCCGAGGTGTCGATGTGCAGGTAGAAGGTCAGCGTCGCCTTGCAGCCCGCGGGGATCGTCACCGACTGGGACAGGGTGTCGGTATGCGTGGTGCCGTAGCCGTCGAGCCAGGCCTTGTAGGAGCCGCTGTGGGCCGCCTCACCGCTGTCCGTGCCGATGACCCCGCTGGTCGCCGTCCAGCCGCTGCTGCCGGACTCGAAGCCGGGGTTGCTCAGCAACTGGGTCGAGGAGCAGCCGCCGCCGGTGGGGTTGACCGTCCAGCCGAAGGTCGCGGTGCCGGTCGCGCCGGTGGAGTCGGTCACCGTGACCGTGGTGCTGGAGCTGCCCGCGGTGGTGGGCGTGCCGGAGATCAAGCCGGTCGAGCTGTTGATCGACAGACCGGCCGGCAGCCCGGAGGCGCTGTAGGTGAGGGCACCGCTGTTGGTGCTGCTCGCCTGGACCTGCAGGCTGACCGCGGTGCCGACGGTGGCGGTCTGACTGCCCGGGTTGGTGACCGTCACACCGTTGCCCGGCGGGGTGACGTGGCTGCCGACGTTGATGCCGGCGAACGCGTTGGCCACTCCGGCGTACTGGGTGGAGTTGGCGCCGTAGAGCGAGGTGGCCGCGTTGAGGGCCGCGGTGCGGGCGGCGGCGTAGTCGGTGCTCGACGTCATGTACGACGTCAGCGCCTTGTACCAGATCTGCAGGGCCGCGGCCCGGCCGATGCCGGTGACGGCGACGCCGTCGGAGGTCGGGCTGTTGTAGGTGACGCCGTTGATGACCTTGGTGCCGCTGCCCTCGGACAGCAGGTAGAACATGTGGTTCGCGGGGCCCGAGGAGTAGTGCACGTCGAGGTTGCCGACACCGGAGTACCAGCTGTCGGCGGAGCCGCCGTCCTTGCTGGGCTTGTCCATGTAGCGCAGCGGGGTGCCGTCGCCGTTGATGTTGATCTTCTCGCCGATGAGGTAGTCGCCGACGTCCGAGCTGTTGTTGGCGTAGAACTCCACACCGGTGCCGAAGATGTCGGAGGTGGCCTCGTTCAGACCGCCGGACTCACCCGTGTACTCCAGGCCCGCGGTGTTGGAGGTGACGCCGTGGCTCATCTCGTGGCCCGCGACGTCCAGCGAGGTCAGCGGGTCGGCGTTGCCGGAGCCGTCGCCGTAGGTCATGCAGAAGCAGCTGTCGTCCCAGAACGCGTTCACGTACGCGTTGCCGTAGTGCGTCCGGGAGTACGCGGCGACGCCGTCGTTCTTGATGCCGGAACGTCCGAACGTGTTCTTGTAGAAGTCCCAGGTCTCCTGCGCGCCGTAGGCCGCGTCGGCACCCGCGGTGGCGGCGTTGGACGTCGTGCCGTTTCCCCAGGTGTCGTTCGTCTGGGAGAAGAGCGTGCCGGTGCCGGACGTACCGTGGTTGAGGTTGTACGTCTTGTGGCCGCCGCGCGAGGCGTCGTTCAGCGTGTACGTCGACCCCGACTGCGTCGTCGTCAGCGTGACCGTGCCGCTGTACTGGGTGTTGCCGGTGCCGGTCTTGACCGCCTGGTAGCGGTACAGCTCCTTGCCGGTGGCGGCGTCGGTGACGACGTGCAGCTGGCTGGGTGTGCCGTCGTCCTGGAAGCCTCCGACCACCGTCTCCCAGGCGAGCTTCGGAGTGCCGTGGCCGGCCCAGATCACCTTGCGGGCGCTGTCGGCGGTGGCCTTCTTGCCGTCGAGGGCCTTGGCGGCCTTGAGGGCCTTGGCCTCGGCGGCGGACTTGGTGAGGGCCGCGGTGGTGGAGGCGACCTCGATCTTGTGCTTGTTGTTGAAGGTCGTGCTCACGGTGCCCTTGGCCAGGGAGGCGGGCGGGGTGTGCACGACGAGGTCGCCGCCGAGGACCGGCAGGCCGGCGTAGGTGCGTTCGTAACGCGTGTGCAGGGTGCCGTCGTTGTCCTTGACGACATCCTTGACGACCAGCTTCTCCTTCGCGCCGAGCCCGAGGGTGCGGGCCGTCGCGGCGGTCTTCTCCTTGGCGCTCTTGATCAGCGCGGAGTGCTGGGTGGGGCTGAGCTTCGCCTCCAGGCCTCCGGTGCGAACGGGGCTGGGGTGGGGGCCTGCGGGCTTGGCGCTCGCCGGGACCGACTGGATGCCGACGGCGAGGAAGGCGGCGGTGGAGACCAGTGCCGCTCCGACCGTGGCCCGTCTGTGGGGAAGACGTCTCACTCGTACTCCTCCTGCTGCGGCCGCCGGGTCGCGACCGATGACAGACCGGACAGACGGGTGTGCTGCCCGGGACGAGCTGAGCTGTGCGGGGACCGTGATCCGTACACACACCTTGGAGGATCCGTGTGCTGGGGGAGGATTTCAGCTTTGACCCGCGCATGTCAGCCATGTCGTGGGCAATCGAGGGTTTTCCCTATGCGGGCGGGACAGCCCGGGACACTCCCGCAGGTATGACCCCCAAGTGCTCACGCAGGAACCGGACCTGATGGTCCAGCAGGTTCCCGGTCAGGCCCGGTGCGGATCGGCTGGTACCCCGCACCGGGCAGGAGCAGCACCTCGTGCGGGCGGGCCGCCGCGTGCCGGGCCTCGTCCCGGCGCAACAAGCGACTGGCACTGATGCCACCGCGAGTCGGGTGCCGGCGAACGGACGTTGCACTCCGTGGCGGCGAGAGTCGTACGTTCGTCGCTTGATCGCCACGGAGGGGCCATGCACCGTATCGCCGCCACTGTCTTCATCACCGCCGCTTGCCTCGCCATGTCGGCCTGCGCGACGGAGGCAGCTCGCCCCCACACCTCTGTACCGCGGGCAGAGGCAGCATCTCCTCCAGGCCCCGAGGCGAAATTCACGGTCGGCAGCGGCAACGGTCATGGGAACGCGTCCCTTCCGAACCTCACGGGTAAGAATTTGCAGGCTGCCCTGGATGAATCCCGAGCCGCCGGATTCCGGTCGATCCGCACGTACGACATCCGAAGCCGTGGGCGCAGACCGACCGTCGCTCGCAGCTGGAAGGTCTGCACCCAGATGCCCGGAGCACTGGGGAAGGTCAGCACCGACACCGCGATCCTCCTGGGTGTCGCGAAGCGCGAGGAAAACTGTCTCGGCGACAACTAGGACTTGTCCTGCCGATCATGTGCGGAGCCAGATGGTGAGGGCTGCGGCGGTGGCGGTGCCGAGGTAGACGTAACGGCGCTTGTCGCAGCGGGTGGCCACCGCCCGGTGCTGCTCGAGCCGGTTGACCGCTCGCTCGACGGAGCTGCGTTTCTTGTACCGCTCCTCGTCGAAGCCGGGTGGCCGCCCGCAGGCGGGCGACCTGGCTGTCGGTCTTCTCCGGGATCGTGTGCGGGATGCCCCGGCGCCGCAGGTACTCACGACAGGGCCCCCGTTGCTGTAGGCCTTGTCGGCCGCGAAGCTGTCGGGTTTCTTGCGCCGTCCGCGCTCAGGTGGAGCTTGGTGGTGAATCCGCCGCGCGAGCGGCCCAGGCCCTCACCGCCACCGCCGCTGCCGGTGGCGTTCGCAGACCGTCTTCCATGGCCCGAACCGTTCGGGCAGGTCACGCCACTGCATGCCGGTCCGCAGCCGGTGCAGAATCCCGTCGATCACCTGCCGGTGATCCCGCCAACGGCCACAACGCCTGTTGCTGACCGGCAGGAACGGCCGCATCCGTTCCCGCTCCGCATCACTCGGACCACCCCGCCCCATGCCCATGGCAACGGCCTGGACACGCGGCAGTCACACGGTCGACCGCGCAAGTCCTAGCCGGACGGCCGGATCGCAGCGAACCGCGCGCTCATGGCGGGACCAAGGTAGTCGACAAGGCCGTATCCGGGCTGATCCGGCCATGGCAGATTGAAGAGGAACGAGGTGCTGACCACCTCGCTCACTTCGGGGAGATCGAGTCGAAGCTGCTCTTCCAGGAACCGCAGTGTGACGCGCCAGGTCCCGTCTTTTCCAAGGAACGATGCGACGGTCTCCTGAACGACATCCCAGAAGAAGACGTGGGGCAGGACACCGTCCTCGTTGAAGACATGCGCGTCAAGGAGGTCCTCGAAGCCAGGCGCAACCGCGATCAAGTCCCGCACCAGCTGAACATCTCGTTCCACGGCACCCCCTCCCCAGGCCCTCAGGATAGATCCACACCCGCATCGGCCTGGGAAAGCCGTCCTCGACCGCACCATGGCGGCAGCGCCCCACCCAAGAAGTAGGCCGATCCTCGTCCATGATCGGCAGGACAAGTCCTGGGCGATCCGCCGACCGGTGGGGCCCGGATCGGCCACCGGGCGGGGGCGGGAAGCCGCGGGGGCTCACCGCCGCCCACCCGTACGATCCACGACGCACCGGGGCACCGCGAGTGAAGCGGGCGGTGCGGACGAGCTGGGCGGGGAGGGAGCGGGGGGCCACGGTTGGGAGGCGAGGTGCCGTCGGCGGTGTGCGGGACAGAGGGGCTGGAGCCGGGCTCCGGCCCCTCGTGGTGCCTTGGTCAGCCGAGCCGTGTGTCGGCGTAGGACTCCATGGCGTCACGCTGGTAGGCGGCCAAACCGGGGGCGATGGCCTCGTATGCGGCACGCCAGGCGTCGTTGTCCACGCAGGAGCGGCCGATGGCCCGGTACTCGTCGACGGTCACGGTCCGCAGCGCCGTCAGGGCCCGGTACTGGACGTCGATCTCGGCCTGCACCGGCTCGGCGTCGGCCACGTGCCCGGCGGCCATGAGCTCTGCCAGCCGGACCATCTGCGCGGTGCGCTCGCGCTGCCCGGCCTCGACGTCCTGCGGGCTCATCCCGGCGACCCGGCGGGCGACTTCTTCGGCGTGCTCGGGGAAGTCGCGCAGGGTCTCCTGGTACTGGGCGGGCGTCACGCCCTCGAACAGGTTCTCCGGCCGGTTGATGGTCATGGGTCTGCCGTCCTTCCTGGACTGTTCCAGTGCGGCGATCGTGCGCGAGACGGCGCCGGCCAGGGCATCGAGGCGGTCGCGTTCGGCGAGCAGCCGCTGATGGTGGCCGCGCAGCGCTTCCGCCTCGTCGACCTGCTCGGCCAGGACCCGGCCGATCTCGGGCAGTCCCAGGCCCAGCGCCCGCAAAACGAGGATCTGCTGCAGCCGCAGCAGCTCGCGCTCCTCGTAGTAGCGGTGGCCGTTGGTCCCGATCCGGGCGGGCGGGAGCAGGCCGATCTCGTCGTAGTGCCGCAGGGTTCGGGCGGTCACGCCGGACATCCGGGCGACCTCCGCGATCGGCCAGTCCATCACCGTCTCCCTCACACATGTGTCGCCGGGCCGGTCTCTCCGGCCCTGTCCAGGACGTTAGAAGCTGCCGCAACGGCAACTGCAACCCCAAGCTCCAGCCGTACCGGCCCCGGACTCCGAAGGCGGCACGACCACCCCCGGACCCGCCCGACACTGCGAACCGGGGTTGACCTTCACGTATGGGTCAATGCCTAGCGTCGCCCGCTACGAGGTGGGAGCGTGATGTACCTACTCGGAAGCGTGCGCCGACGCCTGCGGCGTGGGCGCACACCGGGTGGCGGATCTGCAGGAGAGGATCGCGACCCTCACCCGGGTGCGGGACACCCTCGTCCGCCGGATGCCCTGGCCGGCGGCGCCCGGTGACGCGCCGCAGGGGGGGCGCCGCCTGACCGACACCATGCCAACTTGTCTGGTCAAGTTTGGTCTCGGTTCTTCCGTTCGACAGCGCAGACCGATACCCATGTCCCGTTCATCGTGCACAGCTGGGCCCCACGGCCCTCACCCTCACCACACCCTCTTGAACGGGACGAGGTACACGCATGCGACTGCGCTGGAGATCCCTCGGCGGGCTCCTGGCCCTCCTCGGCGCACTGATCGTCTCCACTCCCCCGGCCCACGCGGCCGGGAGCAGCGGCAATCTGATCGTCAACGGCGATGCGGAGGCCGGTGGTTACTGCACCGACGACTGGTCCGCGGCCACCACGGTGCCCGGCTGGACGACCCAGGCCGGCGGCCCGGACGTCATGTGCCACACCGCCGGGTCCTTCGGGCTGCCCGGCGACGGCAAGGCCCCCGGCAAGGCCTTCTTCGGGCCCGGCAACTTCGGTGACGGCTCGATGTCGCAGACCGTGGACGTCTCCTCGGCGGCCACGGCCGTCGACGGCGGAGGCGTGAGCTACAACCTCTCCGGCTGGCTCGGCGGCTGGACGGTCTACGGCGGATATGTCGCGGTCGGCCTGCACTTCCAGGACGCGAGCGGCCACCCGCTCGGTGTGACCGCCAAGCTGCCGACGGTCTCCGCGTCCGACCGGGGCCTGGCCACCAAGTTCCTGTCCCGCAGCACCACCGGCCAGGTGCCCGCCGGGACCCGGTCGATCCAGGTCGAGGTGCAGTTCCTGTCGACGTCGCACGAGGCCGGCTACCTCGACAACCTCTCCCTCACCCTGAACACCCCGGTCACCGCGCCGGCGCCGCTCACCCCGCCGGTGTCCCGAGTGCCCGGCTACGACCACGTGTTCATGGTCATGATGGAGAACACCGACTACTCCGAGGTCATGAACGATCCGGCCGACACGCCCTACATGCACAGCCTGATGAACCAGGGCGCGACCCTGACCGACTTCCACGGCGTCTACCACCCGAGCGACGAGAACTACCTCGCCGTCGCGGGCGGTGACACGTACGCCAAGGGCGCCACGTACTGGCCCAACATCAACTCCCCGCAGCGCAACCTGGGCGACACCCTGGAGGACGCCGGGAAGACCTGGAAGGCCTACGAGCAGGGTATGGGCACCCCCTGCAACACCAAGAACAACAACGACAGCTACTACGAGCCCGACGACGCCCCGTTCATCAACTACACCGACATAAGCGGCAACGCCTCGCGCTGCGCCGCCCACCTGTTCGACACCTCGCAGCTGACCACCGACCTGCAGTCGGCCGCGACCACGCCGAACTTCTCCTGGATCGCCGCCGACGACTACTACGACGGCGAGGCCTCCGGCAACGGCAGCGCCACCAGCCTGAAGACGCAGGACGGCTGGCTGAAGCAGACTCTCGCCCCGGTGCTGTCCTCCCCCGCCTGGACCCAGCAGCGCTCCCTGCTCGTCCTGACGTGGGACGAGAGCCAGAGCGAGGCCTACAACCACATCGTCACCACGGTCGTCGGCTCGCAGGGCACCGTCCCGGCCGGCACCAGCAGCCCCGCCCACTACGACCACTACGGCATAGCCCGCACCATCGAGTCGGCCCTCGGCCTGCCCGGCCTGACCGCCAACGACACCTACGCGACGCCGCTGAACGCCGCCTTCGCACCGTCCACCGCGACGGCGCCGACGCTCACCGGTGACCTGAACACGGTCGCGAACGGCGGCAACGTCACCTTCCGGTACTCGGTTCCGTCCGCCGCGCAGGCCGGTGCGAAGAACTGGATCGGCATCTACCCGGCCGGCGTCACCCCGGGCCAGCGGTCCGCACTGACCTGGGCCTACACGCCCAACACCAGTGGCGCGGCGACCTTCTCCACCGGCAAGCTGGGCGGCGCGGGCAAGTACGACGTGTACTACCTCGCCAATGACGGCTACTCGGTGCTGGCCGGGCCGTTCTCGCTGACCGTGGACTGATCGGGCACCCTCAGTTCGGCGCCCCGGGCGGTACCCGGGGCAGCGGGTCGAGCCGCACCGTGCGCGGGTCGGCCAGGTAGGCACCGATCGACCTGGCCGCCTCACGCCGCTGTTCGCCGGTCTGCACGCGCAGGGTGTCGGCGAGGCGCCGCAGAGCGTCCCGGAGGGTGGCTCTGACCGGCGCGTGCAGGCCGGGCGATCCGAGGACGGTCAGCAGATGGTTCAGGACGGTCCAGTCGGCTGTCTGCCGCACGCCCGCGGCGCCCGGCACAGTTGCGTCACCGTCCTCCTCGTCGCTCAGCCAGGTCGTGGCCAGCAGGGCGTCCACGACATCCCCGACACCCGGCATGGCCGGGTCCTCGGCGTGCTGCCAGGCCACACGGCCGAGCCGGGCGGGGTCGAGCAGTTCGGCGGTGACGAGGGTGACGGCGGTCCGTACGGCCTCGAAGGGGTCAAAGAGCCGTCCGGTGCGGGTGTCGAAGTACTGGTCGGTCCGCTCGTACCGGATGGCGGGCGGGGTGAGGACGTCCAGCACTGCCTCGGGCAGACCGAGCCGACCGGTCCGGAGCAGCTCGGCCAGCCGGGTCAGGGCCGTTCGCTGGGTGGCCGCGTCGACGGCCGCCACGCCCGGGGAGTCGTCTCCGGCCTGCGCATAGCCGTACCGGACCCCACCGACGAGGCGGGCCACGGCGGTGACCTCGTGGCGGTGGAGCAGGTGCAGCAGCACCGCCCGTTCCTCCAGTTCACCGGTCTGCCGCCCGCGCGGCAGTACCCCACGCGAGAAACCCTCCATGGCGATGCGGCGTACCCGGAGCACGGTCTCCAGGGCCCGGATCGCGTCTCCCCCGGTCACCCAGGGCACGCCGTCCGGGTGCGCGGCCGCGGTGCCCTGGGCGTCCACGTCGCTCACGTACATCAGGCCCGCATCTGCCACCCCGCGGCGCAGACCGGCCAACTCCCCTTCCTCGTCGGCGAAGTGGCCGTAGCCGTGGGCGACGAGGAAGTGGTCCCAGGGGCCCAGGCCTGTCGGGTAGGCGTGGGTGAGGTCGAGGCCGCCGGTGTCGGTCACGGTGACGTGGGCGTGCGGGTAGTCCATGACGGACGGTGCCGGGTGCCGCGTGCTGGCGAAGTTGTGCATGAACCCGAGGGCGTGGCCGATCTCGTGCGCGGCGAGCAGGCGGAGCCGTGCGAGCACCAACTCCTCGACGGAGGCGAGGCCTTCGGCCTCATCGGGGCGGCCGTACGGGGCGAGCAGTGCCTCGCCGAGGGCACGGACCTGGTCGAGGCGCTGGGAGCCGAGCCGGACCCGGGCGTGCAGGATCTCACCGGTGCGCGGGTCGGTCAGGCCCTGCCCCAGGGACCAGCCGCGACCGGAACGGTGCACCCACACCACGCCGTTGACCGCCGGATCGTACGGGTCGAAGTCGTCTCCCGCGGCCTCCACGCGGTAGGCGTCCGGCAGACCGATCCGGGCGAAGGCCTCCCGCCACCAGTTGCCGCCCTCGACGACCGCCGTACGGAAGGGCTCGGGGACGGCCGGGTCGACGCGGAAGACGACGGGCGCGCCACCGGGCTCGGCGCGGAACCGGGGCTGGACCTTCACCTGGGTGTCCGCACGCCCGGCCAGGCCGTGGTCGGCCCACCCGACGCCGTAGCTGCCCGAGGCCGGATGGTAACGGCGGGCGTGCAGCGGGGACTTGGGCAGGCGCAGGAGGACCAGCTGCTGGACGACGGTCACCGCGCGCGGATCGGCGGCGACCGCTCGGAGCGCCGGGCCGCGGCCTTGGCCCCGGAAGGTGAGCAGCGCGGGCAGGCGGACGGCGTCCGGGCCGGTACGGCTCTCGGCGACGAGCGGGAGACTCGTGGCGGCGTCGAGGGCGTACTCGCCCTGTCCCGCGTCCTCCAGGTGCTCGGCGACACGGTCGTGGTCGTACAGGACGAGCCCGGTGGCGTCCACGACGACCGCGCCCGCCGCCTCCCGCAGCACTGTTCCGCTCCACACCACGGACACGGCGAAGGACTCCTGGCCCGCTCGCACGCCGGCCGGTTCACCGCTGGTCAGGAAGTGCTTGTTGCGTACGACGAGCAGCACCCGGCCGCCCGCCCGGCGGAACTCCGCGAGGCGGGCCTTGCCCGCCCGGCCCCGGTCCAGCTGCAGTTCGCCGGAGCCGACGCCCTGGGAGAGGGAGACGGTGAGCAGGAACGGCTCGTCGAAGTGGCGGATGCCCAACAGCAGCCGCTCCGGGCCGCTTTCGAGGTCGGGTACGAGGTCAAGGAAGCCGGGGTCGGAAGTGTCGTCGCCGGTCATGCGGGCCTCTCGGTCGGTGGGGTCCGGGAACGCTCGGTGCGGGTCCGGGGACGCATCGTGTCAGGCCCCGCCCTGTGGGCCGTGATCGGCACGTTGTTACCGTGCACCGCGTGTCTGACTCCTCACGCGATACCGCACAGGGCGCGGGCTGGGGCGCGGCCGAACGCGGCGCCTACCAGCAGCTGATGCCCGACCATGTCGAGAAGCTGTCGTGGCTGAACCCGAGGACCCTGTGGGCCGCCCGCAACGGGGTTCTGGCGTCCTGGTTCGGCGACCCGACGGGCCGTACCCGCAGCCGCCTGGTGGCCCGGCAGGCCGAGGCGGGTGCACCCGTCGACAAGGTGATCCGGCGGGAGGTGCCGGACCGGTTCTCCTTCATGGTCATCGGGGACACCGGAGAGGGCGACGACTCCCAGTACGCCGTCGTGCCGGGGTTTCTGAAGGCGGGTCGGGAAACCGAGTTCGCGGTGATCGCGAGCGATGTCATCTACCCCGTCGGCAGCGCGGACGACTACGGCACCAAGTTCTTCCGGCCGTACCAGGAGTACCCGGCACCCATATACGCGATACCCGGCAACCACGACTGGTACGAGGACCTCGGCGCGTTCATGCGCGTTTTCTGCGCCGACACCCCGCCGCCGTCCCCCGAGCCCACGTCGCGCCCGCTCACCGGCGCCTGGTGGCAGAACCTGCTCTGGCACCGGCCGCGCCCGGGGGACGGCCGACGTCTGGCCGAGGCGAAGAAGTTGCGGTCGGCGCCCGGGCAACAGGCCGTGCAGCCGGGGCCGTACTGGGCGATCGACGCCGGTCCGGTGCGGATCGTGGGCATCGACACCGGGCTGCTGGGCACGGTCGACGCCGAACAGGGCGCGTGGCTGCGGGAGGTCTCCCGCGGGCCGAAGCCGAAGATCCTGATCACCGGCTCACCGCTGTACGTGGACGGCGAGCACCACCCCTGCGCCATCGAGGACGGCGGCACGGTCGACGACATCGTCCGTGACCCGGCGCACCACTACGTGGCCGCGATCGGCGGTGACATCCACAACTACCAGCGCTATCCGGTCGACGTGGACGGCCGGACCATCCAGTACGTGGTCGCGGGCGGCGGCGGAGCGTTCATGCACGCCACGCACACCATCCCGCGGGTGTCGGTCGCGGGAGTCACCGAGCGGGACTTCCGCTGCTATCCGCTGCGCGGCGACTCGCTGGCCTTCTACAGCCGCCTGTACGGCCGCCGCCTGCGCCTGCGCCGCTTCTTCACGCTCACCGAGTCCGAGGCGGCGGCCGTCATCGCCGAACGGCTGGGCATCGAGCCGGGCCGGGCGCCCGGCCCGGACACCCGGGTCACCCGGCGCACCCGCCGGGTGGCGAGCCTGCTGGGCACCGGCGGCCGCCCCGACCGCGCCTCCCGGTTCCGGCTGCCCGTGCGCAAGCTGTACACGCAGCTGTTCTCGCCGGGCTCGGCCACCTACAGCCCGCCGTTCTTCAAGTGCTTCCTGCGCCTGGACGTCACCCCGGAGGCGGTACGGCTGCGCTGCTTCGCGGCGACGGGCAACCGTGCCCAGGAACTCGATCCGCCGGTCGAGGACGAGGTCACCATCCCGCTGAACTGATCACACGGTTGTCACACCCGCCTGCCAGAATCGGGGCAGGGCCGACGCCGGAACAGGGGCGGAGCCGACGTACGACCGCTGGAGGAGCCCGTGCCGTCCACCGCCCGCCCGCTGCGCAAGCTGGGCTTCCTCACCATCGGTCTGTTCGACGCGGCCGACCCGGGCCGGGGCCACGAGAGCACGCTGGAGATCATCGAGCTGGGCGAGCGGCTGGGCTTCGACAGCGCCTGGGTCCGCCACCGGCACCTGCAGTACGGCATCTCGTCCCCGGTCGCGGTGCTGGCGGCGGCCTCACAGCGCACCCGGCGCATCGAGCTGGGCACCGCGGTGATCCCCCTGGGCTGGGAGAACCCGCTCCGCCTGGCCGAGGACCTGGCGACCGTGGACATCCTGTCCGGCGGCCGGCTGAACCCCGGCGTCAGCGTGGGACCGCCGATGCACTACGAGCAGGTGAAGGAGGCCCTGTACCCGGACACCGCGGACGCCGAGAACTTCGGCTACGGACGGGTGCGCCGCCTCCTCGGCTTCGTGCGCGGCGAGGCGGCCAGCGACTTCAGCGGGGTGGAAGGCTTCGAAGTGTTCTCGGACGTCGTCCAGCCGCACTCCCCCGGACTCGGCCGGCGGCTCTGGTACGGCGGCGGCAGCCTCGGCTCGGCGCGCTGGGCGGGCGAGCACGGCATGAACTTCCTGACCAGCAGCGTGGTCAGGGCCGAGGACCCGGATGGGCCACTGGACTTCGCGGAGATCCAGCTGTCCCACGTCCGTGCCTTCCGTGCCCAGCACCCCGACGGGGACGCGGCCCGTGTCTCCCAGGGCCTGGTGGTGATCCCCACCGACTCGGCGAGCCCCGAGCAGCGGGCCAGGTACGAGGCGTACGCCGCCGAACGCCTCCCCCGGACGGCCGCCCCGCAGGGCCCGGCGCGACTGCTCTTCGCCCCGGACCTGGTCGGCACCTCCGGCGAACTCGCCGAGCGGCTGCAGGCGCACGCCGCGTTCCGTGAGATCGACGAGGTGGCGTTCGCGCTGCCGTTCACCTTCGAACACGAGGACTACGTCCAGATCCTGACCGACATGGCGACGAGACTGGGCCCGGCGCTGGGGTGGCGGCCGGCGGCCTGATCCCCCGCCCTTCGTCGGCAGACCGCTGTCGCCGACGTCCGCCTCGACGCCGGTGACGCATCCGCGCTCACCAGCGGCCCGCCTCCGTACCGGTGACGGGCTCGGACGGCCTGCCGTCCACACCCACCGGTACCTCACCCGCGAGCATCACCCGATGCATGATCCGTGGAAAGCCCAGGTGGGCGCTGTCGCCGGGGGCCAGGTGGATGGTGGCCCGGTTGTCCCAGAAGGCGACGCTCCCGGGCTCCCAGCGGAAGCGGACCGTGTACTCGGGCCGGACCGCCTGCTCCAGCAGCATCTCCAGCAGGGCCGCACTCTCGGGGCGGGAAACGCCGGAGATCTGCTCCAGGTAGTACCCGTTGACGAACAGCACCCGCTCGCCCGTCTCCGGGTGCACGCGCACCAGCGGGTGCACCGAGGCGACCTGGTGGTCCAGGAGGTGCCGGACGTACCCGTCGTCACCGGGCCGCGGCTGGTAGCCGACACCGAGCCGGTGCTCGGCGCGCAGCCCGTCCACGAAGGCACGGACCGGCGCCGACAGCCCGGCGTAGGCGGCGGCCAGGTTGGCCCAGGTGGTGTCGCCGCCGTACGGCGGTACGGTCTCGGCGCGCAGGATGGTCGCGGCCGGCGGGTCGATGCGGGCGCCGTGGTCGCAGTGCCAGCCCCGCAGCAGCGTGTGGCGGCGGCGCCGCAGCCACTCCTCGTGCTCCATGCCGAAGCGCCCGCCCAGCTCCAGCCGGTCGGCTGTCGTCTCCACCTCCGGGAAGTCCGGCGGCGAGGCACTGCCACGCCGGCCGAGGACGACCGGCTCACCGAAGCGGCGGGCGAGTGCCACGTGACCGCGGTGGTCCAGCTCCTGCCCGCGAAAGAACACCACCTTCCAGCGCAGCATCGTCTCCCGGACCAGGGCGACCACGGCGTCGTCGAGCGGTCCGGCGAGGTCGACACCGGTGATCTCGGCACCGATGTGCCCGGCCGCCGGATGTACCTCGACACCCTTGACCCGATCCGCCCGCTCCGCCGTGTCCCTGTGCGTCGTCATGTGCGCTCCGATGGTCGTCCGAACCGGCTCCACGGAGATCGTGACACCGTGTGCCCCCGGACCGCGAACTCCGTTGCCGCGCCGCCGGTCTACTGCTCCTCGACGCGCTCGGTCCGGGCGCCCGTGTGGGGTGCGGTGAGGCTGCCGAGGATGTCGAGGAGTTCGGCACTGCGGCTGCCGGGCTCGGCGTGGAAGACGACCAGGGTGAGTCCGTCGGTGCCGTCCACGGAGAGTTTGTTCGAGTGCAGGTCCACGTCGCCGACCTGCGGGTGGCTCAGGTGGCTGACCCGGCCGCGCCGGGGCCGTACGTCGTGCCGGGCCCAGAGCATGCGGAAGCGTTCGCTGCGCAGGGACAGGTCGCCGACCAGGTCGCGCAGCTGGGGGTCGTCGGCGTCGGGCCCGGCGTAGGTGCGCAGGGTGGCCACGCCCTCCTCGGTCAGGTCCTCCCAGTCCCGGCGCAGTGCCCGCTCGGCGGGGTCGAGGAAGACGGCCCGCAGCAGGTTGACGCCGGGCCGGCAGTTCGGGGTGAGGGCCGTGGCGAGGGCGTTGGCGGCGAGGACGTCGGTGTACCGGTTCTGGATGTAAGCGGGGTTGCGGGGCCAGCCGTCGATGAGCTGCAGAAGGCTGGACGGCACCGGTTCGCGGCCGCGCGCCGCCCGGGTGGGGGACGGGGGCCGCTCACCGGTGGGCCGCTCCTGGACCAGGCCGAGCAGGTAGGAGGTGGCATCGGCGTCCAGCCGCAGCACCCGGGCGATGGCCTCGAGGACCTGCGCGGACGGGTTGCGGTCGCGGCCCTGCTCGAGGCGCAGGTAGTAGTCGGAGCTGATGCCGGAGAGCATCGCGACCTCCTCGCGGCGCAGCCCCGGCACCCGGCGCAGGCCCGAGCCGGGCAGCCCCACGTCCTCGGGCCGGACCTGTGCCCGGCGGGCGCGCAGGAACTCGCCGAGCGCGTTCGTACCGTCCATGACACCACCGTACGGCCGTACCGGTGGCCGTGACTGTCCCTGTCACTCCCAGGAACGCGGGGGCACTGCCGCCCTGGCGGTGTTCGGCGCACCGTGGAGACAGGGTCCCGGACGTACCGGTGACCCTCGCACTGCACGAGAGGTACGACATGACTGCACAGCTCGGCGGCACCGTCTCCCCGGCCGACGGTCTGACCCTGACCCGTATGGGCTACGGCGCCATGCAGCTGGCCGGGCCGCATGTGTTCGGTCCGCCGAAGGACCGGGCGCGGGCCGTGGCGGTGCTCCGTGCGGCGGTGGAGGCGGGCATCACCCACATCGACACCGCCGACTTCTACGGCCCCGTGGTCGTCAACGAGATCATCAGGGAGGCCCTGCGCCCCTACCCGGACGAGCTGCACATCGTGACCAAGGTCGGCGCGCGGCGGGGAGCCGACGGCAGCTGGACCGTGTCCCGGCACCCGGAGGACCTGAAGGCGCAGGTGCACGACAACCTGCGGCACCTGGGGCTGGAGACGCTGGACGTGGTCAATCTGCGGCTCGGCGACATGGACACCCCGAACGAGGACTCCGTCGCCGACCAGTTCGGCGCCCTGGCGGAGCTGCGGCAGCAGGGCCTGATCCGGCACCTCGGGCTCAGCGCCGCGTCCGCCGCGCAGCTGGCCGAGGCACAGGAGATCGCGCCCGTGGTCACGGTGCAGAACCTGTACAACTTGGCCAACCGGCAGGACGACCCGCTCGTCGAGCGTACGGCGGCGCAGAACATCGCCTTCGTGCCGTACTTCCCGCTGGGCGGGTTCACACCGCTGCAGTCCGAGACGCTGGCGAAGGCGGCCGCGCGGCTGGGCACCGCACCGCAGCAGGTCGCCCTGGCCTGGCTGCTGCGCCGCTCGCCGAACATCGCGCTCATCCCCGGCACGTCGTCCCCGGACCACCTGCGCGAGAACATCGCCGCGGCCGCGCTGGTCCTCCCGGATGACGCGGTCGCGGAGCTGGACGGCATGGCCGGCTGAGCCCCGCGAGCCGTCGGGGCAGGCGGCGGCCCCGGCGGGCGCGCGGCCCCGTTTCGTGGTGCAGATCCATGGCGCGCGCCGCATGCACTTCGACTTCCGGCTGCAGGTCGGGGACGTGCTGAAGTCCTGGTCCGTCCAGCGGGGTCCGTCGACGGGCCCCGGGGACAAGCGGCCGGCCGTGCCCACCGATGACGATCCGCTGGAGTACGAGGACTTCGGGGGCGTGATCCCGCAGGGCGAGTACGGCGGGTCGTCGACGTACCAGCCCCGTCGGCGGTGGGCGTCGGGGTGGTCTGCTCGGTCTCTGTGGTGCTCATGACTCCGGTGTCCCGGGGGTGGGGCATGCGGTGAGGTGGGTGTCGAAGAAGGTCTCGATGCGCTGCCATGCGTCGGCGGCGGATTCGGGGTGGGGTCCCATGCCGGTGACCCGCAGGAGCGGGCGCAGGAGCTTGGGGCCGACTTCGGCGTCGTTGAGGAAGGAGTGGCCCGCGTCCGGGTACTCCTTGACGTCGTGGACGACTCCGAGCCGGTCCAGGGCGCTCTCCAGCCGGGCGGCCGCTCCCCGGAGCATGCGGTCCCGGCCGCCGTAACTCCCCACTACGGGGCAGGCGTCGGTCAGGACGGCATCCAGGTCCTTCGGCAGCAGGCCGTAGTTGGCGGCTGCCGCGTCGAACTGGCCGCGGCCGGCCGTCATCAGGGCGAACGAGCCGCCCATGCAGAAGCCGATGATGCCCACGGCGCCGGTGCAGTCGGGATGTCCGGCGAGATGGTCGCGGGCGGCTTCGATGTCCTGGTAGGCGCGCCCCTTCCCCGACAGCGCGGCCCGCAGGGTGGCCACCAGGCAGCGCCGCGCGCCGCCCTGGGTGAACAGGTCGGGCATGAGCGCCAGATAGCCCGCGTCGGCCAGCCGACGCGTCTGACGCAGCATCACCTCGTCCACACCGAGGGCCTCGTGGACGACCACGACACCCGGCCAGGGGCCGTCACCCGCCGGGCGGGCGAGATGCCCGGTGAGCTGCCGGGAGCCGCCCAGCCGACTGCTCAACGGGCCCAGTTCCACTGCTTCTCCAGAAAGGGGCATCGACTACCTCCAGCACTTGGACACAGAGCAGGTGTTTACCGATGCGCCATTTGCGAAACGGGGCCAGGGGCGGTTTCAAGCAATGCGGATTACCGGGTTCCGCCCGCGACTCTCCCTCCCCGGGCCTATGTTCACGGCGGTACCCCCTCGCGTCCATGGAGGCTCCGCATGCGCACCGCACTCCGCCTGGCCGCCACCGTCATGACCTGCAGCACCGCAGGGGCGACCCCGCCGGGTCCCGGGGTGACGGCCCGGATCCTCAGCCAGACCACCATCGGCGGCACCGACTACACCCTGCAGGAGATCACGGTCCCGCCCGGTCAGAGCACCGGATGGCACTACCACGACGGTCCGTTGTACGGCTTCGTGAAGCAGGGCACCCTCAGCCACTTCGACCACACCTGCGCCTCGGACGGCGTCTACCGGAAGGGCTCGACGATCCAGGAGCCGGCCGGCCCGGACCACGTCCACCTCGGCCGCAACCTGGGTGACACCCCGCTCGTCCTCGATGTGCTCTACGTGCTGCCGCACGGCGCCCCGTTCTCGCAGGACGCGCCGAACCCAGGCTGCCGGTTCCAGTGATCAGGCGTCGGGCAGCGGCTGTTCCGCCCAGATGGTCTTGCCGCTGCCCGTCTGCCGGCTGCCCCAGCGCTGGGTGAGCTGGGCCACCAGCAGCAGTCCGCGGCCGCCCTCGTCGTAGGCGTGCGCCCGGCGCAGGTGCGGCGAGGTGGAACTGCCGTCGGAGACCTCGCAGATGAGCGCGCGGTCGCGGATCAGGCGCAGTTTGATGGGCGGTTCGCCGTAGCGGATGGCGTTGGTGACGAGTTCGCTGACGACGAGTTCGGTGACGAAGGCGGCCTCCTCCAGTCCCCAGGCGGCCAGTCGCTCGGTGGCCGCCTGCCGGAAGCCGGCCACATGGGCCGGGTCGGGTGGTACGTCCCAGGTGGCCACGCGGTCGCCGCCGAGGGCGCGGGTGCGGACGACGAGGAGGGCGACGTCGTCGGTGGGATGTTCGGGCATGACGGCCTCGAGGACGTTGTCGCTGAGCTCCTCGAGGGAGTCGGCGGGTGCGCCGAGGGCGCGGCGCAGTTCGTCGGTGGCGCGGTCGAAGTCCCGGTCGCGGTCCTCGATCAGTCCGTCGGTGTAGAGGGCGACGACCGAGCCCTCGGGCAGTTCGAGCTCCGTCGCCTCGAAGGGCAGCCCGCCGACCCCGAGGGGCGGTCCGGCGGTCATGGGGACGAACTCGGGGATGTCTCCCGGCAGGACGACGGCGGGGGCCGGGTGGCCGGCGGCCGCCATGCACAGATGGCGGGAGACGGGGTCGTAGACGGCGTACAGGCAGGTGGCGCCGAGTTCGGCGACCTCCTCGCCGCTCTCGTCGGAGGCCAGGTGGGTGACCAGGTCGTCGAGGTGGGTGAGGAGTTCGTCCGGGGGCAGGTCGACATCGGCGAGGGTGCGGACGGCCGTGCGCAGCCGGCCCATGGTGGCCGAGGACCGGATGCCGTGGCCGACCACGTCGCCGACGACCAGCGCGACCCGGCTGCCGGAGAGCGGGATCACGTCGAACCAGTCGCCGCCGATGCCGGCCAGCGACCCGGAGGGCAGATAGCGGTGGGCGACGTCGACCGCGGCCTGTCCGGGCAGTCCCCTGGGCAGCAGGCTGTGCTGGAGGGCGTGGGCGGTGCTGCGTTCGCGCGCGAAGCGGCGGGCGTTGTCGACGCAGACGGCGGCGCGGCTGCCCAGCTCCTCGGCGAAGACGGCGTCGTCGGGGCCGTAGTCGTCCGGGTGGGCCATCCGGATGCACACCGCGACGCCCAGGCCGGTGCCACGGGCGCGGAGCGGCACCGCGATCATGGAGTGGACGCCCTGCCGGTGGGGGCGGCCGTCGGGCGAACGCTCGTTGCGCTCGGCGAGCCACTGGACGAAGTCGGGCTCACCGGCGTGGGCGACCACGGCACGGCCCTCGCGCAGCGCCCGGGCGGGCGGCGAGGACGGCTGGTAGACGTGCGTGTCGCCGACCTTCACGGCCGCACCGGGGCTGCCTTCCCGGGTGGAGCCGTGGGCGACGCGGCGCAGCTCGACACCGCCGTCCGGGATCGCCGGCGGCTCGTCCGCGCCGAGGACCCAGTCGAGCAGGTCGACGCTGGCGAAGTCGGCGTACTGCGGGACCAGGAGTTCGACCATCTCCTCGGCGGTGCGCACCACGTCGAGGGTGGTGCCGATGGCGGTGGTCGCCTCGTTCAGCAGGGCGAGCCGACGGCGGGCCCAGTACTGATCGCTGCTGTCGAACGCCGACAGCGCGACGGCGGTCGGCTCGCCGGAGTGGTCCCGCAGGGGCCACATCTCGATGCTCCAGGCGTGCTCGCGGTTCAGGGCCGGGGCGCTGGTGAAGCTCTCGTAGCGCAGCGGCCGGCCGGTCTCGGCGACCTCGCGCAGATGCCCCAGAAACCCCCGGCTGTGCTCGGAGTCCGCCACGGTCTCCAGGTAGAACCGGCCGACCAGCGCCTCCGCCGGTACGCCCATCACCTGGCAGGCGACGTCGTTGACGCGCAGATAGCGCTGCCGGAGGTCGAACACCGACATGGACATCGAGGCCTGCTGGAAGGCCTGGGCCGCCAGCGCGGCACCGGCCGGGACGGGCGGGTCGACGGTAACCACGTATCCGGTGGGCGCGCCGTCGGGGCCGACGAGCGGACAGCCGGTCAGGGCCAGCTCGACCCGGTGTCCGTCACGGTGTCGCAGGGCGAGGGTCCCCGTGTGCGCGGCGAGGGCGCCGGAAGGAACGTCCTCGGCGAGCAGGTCGGTCGCCGGCCGGCCGACGACCTCCTGCGCCGTGCGGCCCGTGAGCAGTCGTGCGCCCTCGCTCCACCCCGCCACCCTGCCCTGGGCATCGATGATCGCCGCGGCCGCGACACGCTCCATATGCCCAAGGATGATCCGATTGCTCCAGGGCATCAAGCGCGGCAGCGGCGCGCTTCAGCCCCTGTGGGCGCGCAGTGCGGACAGGGCCCGGTCGGCGTGTGTGTTCATCCGCAGCTCGCTGCGGACGATCTCCAGGACCGAGCGGTCCTCGGCGATGACGAAGGTGACCCGTTTGGTGGGCGCGAGCGTGAAGCCCCGCTTGACCCCGAACCGCTCGCGGACCGCTCCGTCGGCGTCGGAGAGCAGCGGCATGCCGAGGGTGTGCCGGCCGGCGAACTCCTGTTGCCGTTCGACGCTGTCGCCACTGATTCCGACCGGATGGGCACCGGCGGCGGCGAATTCCGCGGCGAGGTCGCGGAAGTGGCAGGCCTCGGCGGTGCAGCCGGGCGTCAGGGCGGCGGGATAGAAGAAGAGGACCACCGGGCCCTCGGCCAGCAGCTCGGTGAGCCGCCGGGTGGCGCCGGTCTCGTCCTGCAGGGCGAAGTCCTCGACCTTGTCCCCGACCTCGATGCGCTCGCTCACGACCGTCCCTCTCCGTTCCTTGCCACACTGCGGGCCCACAGCACGAGGGGCACCTGGAGGGGCAGCCGGGCCAGTGCCGCGTTCCGTTGCGGTGCGGGCCGGTGCCGCCAGTCGACGGCCATCTTCACGTTGGCGGGGAACACCCCGACGAAGAAGACGGCGGCCGCCTTCGCGGCGGCGGCGCGGGTACGGGGCGATGCCAGCCCGGCCGCCAGCGCCAGCTCCACGACCCCACTGCCGTACGTCCATGCCCTGGGCGAGCCCGGCAGCACCTTCGGAATCGTGGCGTCGAACTGCCGCGGGGCGGCGAAGTGGGCGACCCCGACCGTGGCCAGCAGACCGGCCAGCAGCAGGGGTGAGCGTTCGAACCGGGGCACGGCTCCTCCTCTGGTGTCCTGCCGCCGGATATTACTCGACGGTAGACCCTGGGGCCGTTGCTTCGGCGTGAACAGATGGGGCGGCCGCTGAGGGAGGAACGGCCGGGACCGTCGATCCGGGCGGAACGGCCGCGGCCACCGCCGTCACCCCGTCGCCGCGCGGCCGTCGGTCTCCTGACCCGGCTCGTCGCCCGCCGCGCAGGCGAGGAAGGCGTCGGCCATGCGACGGAACAGCCCGGCCGGCGTCGGTGAGCTCGATCCGCCGGCCCGGCGGCCGTCGGGGCCGGGGACCCGGCTGACGCACCCGGACCGCTGCAGCTGCTGCACGGTCCGCGTCACATGGGCCCGGTCCGGCGTCCGGACGTCCACGGGGACGTGCAGGACGGTGGAACACCTCCCGGCACGGGACCGGACGGGCCGGGACACGGGGCGGTGCCCGTCCCCGGAGACGTCCCCGGCGTCCCAAGGGACGCGGGAACGGCATCCTGACGGCCCGTCACGGCAACGCTGACTGTTGTGATCACGCTTCGTGGTCATGAGAACGACAGCCGGAGGTTTCCATGATCCGACGGACCCTCAAGAGCGGGGTACTGGCCACGGTCGCGGTGCTCGCACTCCTGCCCACGGCGGCCGGGGCCGCCTCGGCGAGCACGACCGCCGCTCCGCGCCCGGTGCCCAGTGTCGCGGCCCAGTACACCGCCCACCACGCGAAGCAGCGCACGCACCACACCAAGCACCGCCGCCACCACACCAAGCGCACCGTCCGCCGCGTCCACCACCGTCGGTACCGCACGCGTCACATGCACCACTTCGCCGCCATGGGCACGGCGCGGGCGGTCGCGCAGGGCATGTCGTACCGCCGCACCCTGCCCGCCCTCGGCCGGGTCTCCACGCACGGCGCCCGGCTGAACGTCCGGTCCGGCCCTGGCACCTACTACCGCGTGATCGGACACCGGCACACGCACCGGCTGCTCACGCTCAGCTGCAGGACGTACGGCTCCTGGGTGCACGGCAACCACGTCTGGTACCGCCTCCCGCACCACCGGGGCTATGTCTCCGCCCGCTACGTCCGCACCGGACGCACCGTCGCGTGGTGCTGACGACCACTCACGTACGCACCGCCTGACCGTCGAAGGCCTGCTCGGGAACCCCCGTCTCCCGAACAGGCCTTCGGCGTGCACATGCCTCACCGTCCTCATACCTCGGCCGGTGTTGCGGATGCCGATCTCCTGGGAAGCCATTGCGACAACAGGGGTGAAAGCACCCATAGCGGAATGGGAGTCGAGGGACGCACGATGCGGCATCCCCAAGGATCGGCCGAGCCGGACGAGCCACTGGTGGTGAGACTGCGCGAACTGAAGCACGGTACAGGGCTGAGCCTGGCGGCACTGGCCGCGCGCACCCCGTACAGCAAGTCGGCCTGGCACCGCTATCTGACCGGCGGCAAACGGCCTCCACGGGCCGCGGTGGAAGCGCTGAGCCGGCTGGCCGGCGCCGATCCCGAAGCCGTACTGGCCCTGTGGGAGGCGGCCGAGGAGCCACCCGCACCGAGTCCGCCCGAGCAGGCGGGCCGGGCCCGCTCCCGATGGCTTCCGCTGTCGGCGCTCGCGCTGCTCGGCACGGCCGCAGCGGTGGTCGCCGCGATCACCGTCTCCGGCCGGCAGGGTTCCCCCACCCCCGCCGCACAGCCCCTGCTGACCGCACCCCGCTGCCACGCCCGCTCCTGTCAGGGCCAGTTGCCCGACGCGTCGGTGTGCGCCCGGGACGCGCAGACCACGAGCACGGTGTCCGGCACCGACTACGACGTCCGGCTGCGCTACTCCCCCGCCTGTGGCACCGCGTGGTCGGAGGTGCGGGTGCGCACACCGAGGGCACGGGAGGTCTCGGTGCGGGCGGGGCAGGACGTGATGTCGGCGAGCTATCCGGCGGACAACTCCGCCGAGGACACCAGCCCGATGCTCGCCGTCCGCTCGCCCAAGGGCGTGGAGGCCTGCGCCGAGGTGGACGGGAAGCTGGCGTGCACGGGTGTGGACGTGGAGCCGCCCGGCGAGTGAGGCGACGACGGTGCCGCACCCTGGATCCGGGTGCGGCACCGTGCGGGTCACCGGGCGGTGACGAGCTGATGCTCCGTGCCGCTGCGCTGCGGCCCGCGGGCCGAACGCAGGGCCGCGAGGCCGATGAAGACCATCGGCGAGGAGCTCAGGTCGCGACTCCGGGTGTCGGCGGTCAGCCCACCGGCGGTGTGCCATGGGTGTGGAAGGACTCGATCGTCTTCGGCCCCCAGGCCTGTCCCTGGGCCCGCTCGGCCTCGGTCCAGGTGATGAGCGGCCAGTCCGGGGCCAGCACGAGCCGGGTGAGCGGGTTGCACAGCTCGACGCGGTTGCCGCCGGGCTCGTAGACGCAGAGGAAGAACGTCTGCTGGACGGCGTGCTTGTGCGGGCCGGTCTCGATGAAGACGCCGGTGTCGATCGCGAGGTCGGCGGCGCGCAGGATGTCCTCGCGGGTGTCGGTCGCGAAGGCGATGTGGTGCAGCCGGCCGGTCGAACCGGTCCGGTCCTCCGTGTACACGACGTCGTACGACTTGTTCGTGAAGGTCAGCCAACGGGCCGCGATCCGCCCGGTGTCGAGCCGGATCTGCTCGGTGGGCCGGGCGCCGAGCACGTGTTCCTGGAACTCGGCGGCGGCGAGCACGTCGGCGGCGAGGAAGTTGACGTGGTCGAGCCGCCGCACCCCCACGCCCCGGTTGGGCTTGGCCTGCGGCTGGTTCTTCAGCGCCGGCTTCAGCTCGTCGGGGGCCTGGTAGTGCTCACTCTCCCAGTACAGGGCGTGTTCGTGTCCGTCCGGGTCGGTCGTGACGTACAGCGCGCCGAGGCCGGGTTCGTCCTCGGCCCAGCGTCCCTTGCCGCCCGCCGCCTCGATCGCCCTGATACGGCGGTGGAGGGCCTCCTCACCGGAGGTGCGCAGCGCGAGCCGGCCGAGGCCGGGCCGGTCCCGGGCGGTGAGGACGAGGCTGTGGTGCTCGTAGTCGTCGAACGTGCGCAGATAGACGGTGTCGCCGTCCTCACCGTTGACCGTCAGCCCCAGGTACTCGGTGAAGAAGGCGACACTGGCGTCCAGGTCCGGGGTGAACAGCTCGACATGGCCGATATGGGCGATGTCACCGAGCGGCGGAGCCATCGTTGCCTCCAAGGGGGCTGTACGGGTGCAGGGGCGGCGGCACGCGGGAAGACGATGCCGTCGATGATCTTTCGGGCGGTGCGGACGACGGCGGTACGACGCGCCGTGGGCGGGGAGGCGGACGGGCCGGCGGCCGTCTCGACGTCCGGGAAGCCGGTGGGGTGCTCGATGCGGACCCGGTCGCCCCGCCCGGGCGGCCGGGCAATCCCCTCCCCCGCCCCGCCGGGCGGTCGCAGCCCGGCCGCCACGCTCGCGGCACCGAGGACGCCGATGGAGGTGTGGCAGCGGACGGGGATGAAGGTGCGGGTGGTGACCGCGCCGCCGTGGCGGGGCGGGGCAAGCGGAGTGAGCTTGGGGACGGTGGCGGTCTCCACATCGCCGAGCCCCAACAGCCGCCCGGCCTCCAGCCGGATCTCGTGGAGGCGGCCGGCAAGCGCCAGGTCCTCCTCCAGGTCCTCCGGTTCCTCGTATCCGGTGACCTTCAGCGCGGCCGCCGGGATGAGACTGCCGCCGCCTCAGCCCGCCCGGTACAGCTCGGTGAGCAGTTCGCGCACGGCCCGGTGGGCGGGGTGCGGATCGTCCCGCCACCAGGCGAGGCGCACGGCCACGGGTTCGGCGTCACGCACCGGCCGGTAGACGATGCCTGGCCTCGGGTACTGGTTCGCGGTGGACTCGGCCGTCACGCCGATGCCGCGTCCGGCGGCGATGACCGTGAGCCAGTCGTCCACGTCGTGCGTCTCCTGCACGGCCGGCCGGGCGTCCGGCGGCCACAGCTCCGGCGTGGCCGTGCCGGTGCGGCGGTCGATGAAGAGCGTGCGCCCGGCGATGTCGGCGAGCCGGACCGAGCGGCGCCTGGCGAGGGGGTCGTCGGCGGCCAGCGCACACAGGCGCCGTTCCAGCCCGACGATGGCGGAGTCGAAGCGCCGGTCGTCCAGCGGCCTGCGGACGACCGCGAGATCACAGACACCCTCGGCCAGCCCGGCGGACGGGGAGTTGACGCGCACCAGGTGCAGGTCGGTCCCGGCGTGCGTGGCGGTCCAGCGCCGCTGGAAGGCCACGGTGTGGCGGCCGAGCGCAGACCAGGCGTATCCGATCCGCACCCGCTCGTGTCCCGAGGTGGCCTCCAGGACCAGTTCGGTCACGTCCGCGAGCACCCGCCGTGCCTGCGCCACCACGCGCAGCCCGGTCGCGGTCGGGGTCACCGCGCGCGAGGTGCGCCTGAGCAGCCGTACCCCCAGGGCCCGTTCGAGCGAGGCGAGGGTGCGGGAGACGGCGGCCTGGGAGACGCCGAGGGCGATGGCCGCGTCGGTGAAGGTGCCCTCGTCGACGATGGCCACGAGACAGCGGAGCTGGCGCAGCTCGATATCCGCTTCATGCATACGGTAAGCGTATAGATGAGCCTGAGCATGCATTTTGCGTAAGCATCCTGGCGGCGCACCATCCAGGCATGCCTCAAGCTCTCGAACGCCCTGCCGCCGCGACCGGGCCCACCACCGCGTCCGGCTCCGCGCCGCAGGCCCGGCAGCTTGCCGGAGTGGCCACCATGTTCGGCAGCGGCCTGTCCAACCAGACCGGCGCGGCCATCGGGGCGCTGGCCTTCCCCGTGCTCGGCCCCGTCGGCGTGGTCGCGACGCGCCAGTACGTCGCCGCACTGGTCCTGCTGGCTGTCGCCCGGCCGCGGCTCCGGTCCTTCAGCCGGCGCCAGTGGTGGCCGGTGCTCCTGCTGGCGGGGGTCTTCGGCACGATGAACCTCACGCTGTACAGCGCGGTCGACCGGATCGGCCTGGGGCTGGCGGTGACCCTTGAGTTCCTCGGCCCGCTCGCCGTCGCCCTGGCCGCGTCCCGGCGCCGGCTGGACGCGGCGTGCGCGGTGCTGGCGGCGGGCGGGGTCGTGGTCCTGATGCGTCCGCAGCCCTCGACCGACTACGTGGGCATGGGTCTCGGCCTGGTGGCGGCCTGCTGCTGGGCCTCGTACATCCTGCTCAACCAGCTCGTCGGCCGTCGCATCCCCGGCGCCCAGGGTGCGGCCGCCGCCGCGGGCGTGTCGGCACTGGCCTTCCTGCCGGTCGGCATCGTCGTCGCCCTGCGGCACACGCCCACGGCCGGGGCCGTGCTGTGCGCCGTGGCCGCCGGGGTGCTCTCCTCGGCCGTGCCGTACCTCGCCGACCTGTTCACCCTGCGAACCGTGCCCACGCAGACCTTCGGACTCTTCATGAGCGTCAATCCGGTGCTCGCGGCCGTGGTCGGCTGGATCGTCCTCGGCCAGGGGCTCGGCGCGCCGGACTGGGCGGGGATCGGCGCGGTCGTCGCCGCGAACGCGACCAGCATGCTGACGGCGCGACACTGACGCTCGTCCCGGTGGGCCGGGATGTGGGCCGGCCCACCGCTCGGCCTCGTACCCGTGGTCACTCGCCGACTCGTCGAGCACCACGAGCGCTTCGCGAAGCTCATCAGCCACCAGGTCCCGTTCTCCGCGGCCGACAGGGCCTTCGAACTGGCGCGCGCCGGGGGCCGCGGAGAAGGTCGTGGTGACCTTCGACGTGTGACGGGTCAGCGGGCGCGGGTGACCGGCGCCAGCCACAGCCCCACGATCGCGTCGGCGAGCCCGGTGGCGAACTCGCTCCAGGTGGCGCGCGGGGTCGGGGCGCCCTCGGCGAGGGCCCGCTCCCGCTCCGCGCAGGTGTGCAGAATGAGCGTCCTCACCATCTGGCCGCGTTCGGCGCGGACCTCGGCGGGCAGCTCCGGCAGGGCCTGGTTCAGATGGCCGATCGCCTCGCGCAGCGCCGGCGAGGCCAGGGACTCCTCGACCATGATCTCGTGCAGCGCCGGGTCGGTCATCACCTGGGCACAGAACCGGGCGTACCAGGTGGGGCTGCCGAGGCCGGCCAGGTGCTCGGTCACCGGGCGCACCAGGCAGTCGACCCAGTCACGCACGTCACAGGAGCCCTCGGCGGTCGCCAGCGCCCGTTCCCGCAGCACCTCGATGGGCGCGGCGTGCCGGCGGGCCACCGCGCGGACCAGGTCGGCCTTGGTGCCGAAGTGGTAGCCGACCGCCGCGTTGTTGCCCTGGCCCGCGGCCTCGCTGACCTGGCGGTTGGACACAGCGTACACGCCGTGCTCGGCGAACAGCCGCTCCGCCGCGGTCAGGATCGCCTCCCGCGTCGCACCGACCTGCTCCGCCCGCGCCGTCCTGCGCGCCATGCTCACCACCGCTCCGGGACTGCGCACCGCCCTGGGGCGGCCAGTCCCCCGCACCGCCTCAGGTCCTCGACCGGGGCGGCGAGGTCCAGCCAGGGAAGCCTACGGGGCGTGCCGCGCCCGCGGCCGACAGGCCCGCTCCGGACCGCCCTTTCATGACGCTAAAGTAAGTCAAGCAGTTGACTTAAAAAGTGTCCCGCTCCCTGCGGAAGGTCCCGTCTCCCATGTCCGACGCCCCCGTCCGGCCCGCCGAGGCCGGCAGATCAACCCCGTCACGCTCGAACGCCGTGGTCGCGGTGCTCGCCCTGGCCGGCATCACCGTGTCGCTGATGCAGACCCTGGTGATTCCGATCGTCCCGGAACTTCCCGTCTATCTGCACGCCTCGGCGTCGAACGCGGCCTGGGCGGTCACGGCGACGCTGCTGGCCGCCGCCGTCGCCACTCCGGTGGCCGGCCGGCTCGGCGACATGTTCGGCAAGCGGCGCCTGCTGCTGGTGAGCCTGGTGCTGCTGGTGGCCGGCTCGGTGGGCTGCGCGCTCAGCGACGCCCTGGTCCCGATGGTCGTCGGCCGTGCCCTGCAGGGTCTCGCGGCCGCCGTGGTGCCGCTGGGCATCAGCATCATGCGCGACGAGCTGCCGCCGGAGCGGCTGGCCGGCTCGACCGCGCTGATGAGCGCCTCGCTCGGCGTCGGTGGTGCCCTCGGTCTGCCCGCCGCCGCCTTCATCGCCGACCACTTCGACTGGCACGTGCTGTTCTGGACCTCGGCCACGCTCGGCGTCGTCGCGTTCGCGCTGGTGCTGACCCTGGTGCCGGAGTCCCGTGTGCGCACCGGCGGCCGCTTCGACCTCGTCGGGGCGCTCGGCATGGCGGTCGGGCTGGTCTCGCTGCTGCTCGCCATCTCCAAGGGCGCCGACTGGGGCTGGGGCAGCGGCACCACGCTGGGCCTGTTCGCCCTCGCGGTCGTGGTCCTGTCGGCCTTCGGCCTCTTCGAACTGCGTACGGCGCAGCCGCTGGTGGACCTGCGCACCACAGTCCGCCGCCAGGTGCTGTTCACCAACCTGGCCTCCATCGCGTTCGGCTTCTCGATGTTCGCGATGTCCCTGGTCCTGCCGCAGCTGCTGCAGTTGCCCACGCAGACCGGCTACGGCCTGGGCAGGTCCATGCTGACCGTGGGCCTGGTGATGGCTCCGCAGGGCCTGGTGATGATGGCCACGGCGCCCGTCTCCGCCGTGATCACCAAGTCGCGTGGTCCGAAGGTCACGCTGATGATCGGCGCGGTCGTCGTGGCGGCCGGATACGGCCTCAACATCGTGCTGATGAGCGAGGTCTGGCACCTGGTCCTGGTGTCCTGCGTCATCGGGGCGGGCGTGGGCTTCGCCTACGGCGCCATGCCGGCCCTGATCATGGGCGCGGTGCCGGCGTCGGAGACGGCCGCCGCCAACAGCCTCAACACCCTGATGCGGTCCATCGGCACCTCGGTGGCCAGCGCGGTCGCGGGTGTGATCCTCTCGCAGATGACGATCGGTCCGGGCGGCCACGCGCTGCCGTCCGAGAACGGCTTCAAGGCCGTCATGGCGATCGGCGCGGGCGCCGCCGCCCTGGCCTTCGTGCTCGCCTCCTTCCTCCCCCGCCACCGCCCCTCGGGCATGGCCGGGGCCCCGGCGCAGGCGGAGCCGTCGGCCGAGGCGGTGGGCTAGGAAGCGCGAGCGTCCCTCCGGTGGAGCGGCGACCGTGCCTGACGTGGCGGGACCGTCCGGCCGCGGTCACGGAGCGACGGCCTGCCGGAGGGCTGGGCGGGTCGCGGGCGGCGGCCCGCCCGGGCTCTGCGACGACCATGGCCGGCCGGCCCCGTCGGGAGTGCGATCGAGGTGGATTCGCCGTGCGTGTGGTGTTCGCCGGGGACGACGCGCCGTTGCGTGAGGGTCCGGTGCCGCTGCTCCGCACTGTCGGGCACGAGGTGGCCGCGGTGGTCGGCAGTGGTCCGAAGACCCCGTCGGCTCGCCCAGCTGCAGCACGCGTGAGCAGCGCGGGACCGTCCCCAACTCGTTCTGCCGGCCCACCAGTCGGCGCCGGCGGCACCGAGGCGGCCGGACGGGCCCGTTCAGGGGAACCCGCGGCGAAAGGCGCGTGAGGGTGCCGGGTGCGGTCGACACCTTCTGCCGTGACCGCCGTGACCCTGCCGTTGATTCCGCCGATGCTCGCCACCCCGGGCAGGCTGCCGCCGGCCGCCCAGGACCAACGGTGGGCGTACGAGACCAAGCAGGACGGTCAGCGGGTGATGGTCTACCTGCCCGGCGACGGCGGCGTGCTGCTGCGCGCGAGGTCCGGTGAGGAGATCACCGGCGCCTACCCCGAACTCCGGCCGCTCGGCGGCGCCCTGGGCAGCGCTGCCGCCGTCCTGGACGGCGAGGTGCTGGCCCTGGACGAGCAGGGGCGGGCGGACTTCCAGTTGCTGCAGAGCCGGATGGGCCTCGCCCACTCCCCCGCGCGGGCGGCCCGCCGGGCCGCCCGGGTACCGGTCCATCTGGTGCTGTTCGACGTGCCCTACCTGGAGCGCCCGTTGCTCGGGGTCCCTTACGCCGAGCGGCGGGCGCGGCTGGAGGAGCTGGGCCTGGCGGGGCCGTACTGGTCGACGCCCGCCGCGGTGACCGGGCACGGTGCCGAGGCACTCCGGGCGACCCGGGAGCACGGTCTCGAAGGGCTGGTGTGCAAGCGGCTGGACTCGGCGTACGAGCCCGGGGTGCGCTCCCGCGCCTGGGTCAAGATCCGCAACATGCGCAGCGAGGACGTGATCGTCGGTGGCTGGCTGCCGGGCAAGGGGCGGCTGACCGGGCTGCCGGGCGCGGTGCTGGTCGGCCAGCGGGCGGGCGGGCGGCTGCGTTACGTGGGCGGGGTGGGCACCGGCTGGAGCGAGGCGGAGCGGAGGGAGCTGGCGGCGCTGCTGCGGGCCGCCGCCGGCATCGAGTGCCCCTTCGACCCGGTGCCGCGGATCCCGGACGCCCACTGGGTGCTGCCCCGGCTGGTCGGCGAGGTCAGCTACAGCACCCGGACCCGGGCCGGGCTGCTGCGCCAGCCGTCGTGGCTGCGGCTGCGCCCCGACCTCACCCCGGAGGAGTCGTCGGCGGACGTCCCGGAGGACGGACGGTAGGCGTTCCGCGGGGCTGCACTCGTGGGACGCGTGTGACCTCTTGGCTGCACGGCTTCCGCCCGGGATGCTGAACTCCCTTGCTCCCCACCGCTGTTGGAGGACCCTCGTGCCGTCACTCACATCCCGTGCCCGGCGTGGCAGATGGTTCGGCGTGCTCGCCGGCGCCGCCGCTCTCGTCGTCGCCTTCCCGGCCGCCGCCTTCGCCGCGCCGCCGCTCGCGCTGCCCGCGAACGCCGAGCCCGCCGAGCTGGCGTACCAGCCGGCCTTCGACTACGACACCGACGGCTGCTACCCGACGCCCGCGATCGGCCCCGACGGCACGATCAACGGCGGCCTGAAGCCGACGGGCGCCCTCAACGGCAGCTGCCACGACGCCTCCGACCTGGCCAACACCAACAGCTACTCGCGCCACAAGTGCAACAACGGCTGGTGCGCCTACCTGTACGGCCTGTACTTCGAGAAGGACCAGGCGCTCCCCGGCAGCAGCATCGGCGGGCACCGGCACGACTGGGAGCACGTGGTGGTGTGGGTGCAGGACGGGCAGGTGCGGTACGTGTCGACGTCCAACCACGGCTCGTTCACCGTGCACCCGGCCTCCGAGGTCCGCTTCGAGGGCGGCCACCCGAAGGTCGTGTACCACAAGGACGGCATCGGCACGCACTGCTTCCGGCTGGCCAACACGAACGACGAGCCGCCGGAGAACCACAGGCACAGCTGGCAGTACCCGCCGCTGGTCGGCTGGAACGGCTATCCGGCAGGCCTGCGCGACAAGCTGAGCGCCTACGACTTCGGCAGTGCCCACTTCGGTCTGAAGGACGCGAGTTTCTCCTCCCACCTGGCCTCGGCCAAGCCGTCCGGCATCCCCTTCGACCCGAACGCCTGACCCGCTCTCGAACATCTTGTTCTCGGTGGGGACATGACGGGGCATGGCACCCGAGGGTCTATCGTGTCCCCCATGTCCGTCCCGGAACTGATCCGCATCGTGTCCCGCGACTCACCGATGGCTCTCGCCCAAGTCGAGCGCGTGCGCGCCGAGTTGGGCGTGCTGCATCCGGGGGTGCGCACCGAGGTCGTGCCCGTGAGGACCACGGGTGACAAGTGGCTCGGTGACCTGTCCAAGGTCGAGGGCAAGGGGGCGTTCACCAAGGAGGTGGACGCGGCCCTGCTGGCCGGCGAGGCCGACCTCGCGGTGCACTGCGTCAAGGATGTGCCCGCCGACCGGCCACTGCCCGCCGGCACGGTGTTCGCCGCGTTCCTGAAGCGGGACGACATCCGGGACGCGCTGGTGCACCCGGGCGGGCTCACTCTCGACGAGCTCCCGGCCGGCACCCGGATCGGCACCTCATCGGTGCGCCGGATCGCGCAACTGGCCGCCGCGCACCCGCACCTGGAGTGCGTGCCGTTCCGCGGGAACGCCAACCGCCGGCTGGAGAAGCTGGCCGCCGGCGAGGCGGACGCGCTGCTGCTCGCGGTGTCCGGCCTGGAGCGGATCGGCCGGCAGGACGTGATCAGCGAGGTGCTGTCACCGGAGGCGATGATGCCGCCGATCGGCGCGGGCATCCTCGCCCTGCAGTGCCGGGAGGGCGACACCGAGCTGATCGACGCGGTGAGCGGGCTCGGCGACCCGGCCACGCACCGGGAGGCCACGGCCGAGCGGATGTTCCTGCATGTGCTCCAGGGACACTGCAACAGCCCGATCGCCGGCTACGCACACCTGGACCGCGGTGGTGAACTCTCCCTGCGGGCCTGCGTGTTCACCCCGGACGGCAAGACAAGGCTGAACGCCCACGAGTGGGCGGGCCGGCTGGACGCGGCCACGCTCGGCACCTCGGTCGCGGTGGCGCTGCTGCGGCAGGGGGCACGGGAGATCATCGACGGCATCCCGCACTGACCCGGGTCAGGCGGTGCCGGGCTCCTTCTGGTCCTTCACCGTCTGGTCCTTCAGGAAGGCGCTGACCTGGTGCGCCAGGCTGCCCTGCCCGGTGCCCACGGAGGCGGCCGCCGTCGTCGCCTCCAGGATGCCGATGCCGCCCGCCCACAGCCGGCGGTCGGCCCACTCCTCGTCCACCCGCAGCTGGACCTGTACGTCCACGTGGGTGAGGGCTGCCTCCGGGGCGGCCGCGTAGAGCACGGCGGTGGCCCGGCGCAGCGGGTAGACGTCGAAGCCCTCGATGAACTGGGAGTTGCGCCAGTCGATGAACGCGCTCTCGCCGTCCGGGCCGACCCGGACGTCCATCTGGCCGTCCTCGAGATGGATCCCGTAGTGCCGCGCACCTCGGTTCTCGACCGTCACCCGGACACTGAAGTACGTCAGCCCGGCCGCGGCGTCGTCACGTCCGCGCGGCGGCTCGGCCGCCTCCAGGCGGTGGACGCGGACCCGCAGACCGGCATGCTCGTCGTACTCGTGCCAGTCCCCGACCACGTTCGGCTCGTACACAGTGCCCCTCTCGACCTCGGAGAGCTGCTGTCTATCTGTGTGCTCAGCGCACTGTCAAATGAGCAGAATGCGCTGTGGCCAGGGGGTTCGCCCGCTTTGATCGGTGATCAAGCGCTGCCCAGGAAGAATCCCGTCACGGGGGCCTGGGGCGGGGTGCGGCCGCGTGCCGTATTTCACTCCGCGGCAAGATCAGCGGGCCAGCCGGCCGAGCAGTGAGGAAGCCGCGGCGATGCCCAGGGCGGCGGCCACCGCCAGGACGCCGAAGTCGGCGGCGAGGTGGGCGGGCGTGCCCAGCAGCAGGCCACGCAGGGCGTCGACCTGGTAACTGAGCGGATTGGCCTTGCTGACAGCCTGGAGCCAGCCCGGCATCACCGAGACGGGGTACAGGGCGTTGGAGCCGAAGAACAGCGGCATCGTGATCGCCTGCCCGAAGCCCATCAGCCGGTCGCGGCTGAGGACGATGCCCGCGATGGTCATCGACAGGCACGAGAAGAACGCGGAGGCGAGGACCACGGCCGCGGCGACACCGAGCAGCTTCAGAGGGTTCCAGGTGAGGGCCACACCGAGCACGGCGGCGATGAGAACGACCACGACGGCCTGGATCAGCGACTTCACTCCGGCCGCGAACGCCTTGCCGGTGATCAGCGCCGAGCGCGGGGTCGGTGTGACCAGGAGCTTGTTCAGGATGCCCGCGTCGCGCTCCCAGATGATCTGTATGCCGTAGAAGATGGCGATGAACATCGCGGACTGGGCGATGATGCCGGGCGCCAGGTAGTCGATGTAGGGGATGCCGCCGGTGGGTATCGCGTGGATCCGGGTGAAGGTCTGGCCGAAGATCAGCAGCCACAGGGCGGGCTGGACGGCGCGCGTGTACAGCTCGGTGCGGTCGTGGCGCAGCTTCTGCAGTTCGACGGCGCACATCGCGGCGACCCGGGCGGGCAGCAGCCGCCAGCCCGCGCGGGGCCTGGGCGGGGTGAGCAGCAGGGCGGTGCCGGCGACGGTGGGATCAGCCGACGCGGTGCGCGGTGCGGCGGGTGCTTCGGACATCGCGGAAACCTCCTCCGGAGTCGAGGCCGCTGCCGGCGACGTCCCGGAAGACGTCCTCCAGCGTGGGCACGGCGTCCGTGCCCCGGCGTTCGGCGAGGCCCCGGCGCAGCTCGGCCGGGGTGCCCAGGGCGCGGACACGGCCGCGGTGCATCAGGCCGACCCGGTCGCAGTACTGGTCGGCCTCGTCCATGTAGTGGGTGGTGACCAGGACGGTCATGCCGGTGGCGGCGCGTACGGCGTTGATGTGCTCCCAGACGCCGGTGCGGGCGATCGGGTCCAGGCCGATGGTGGGCTCGTCCAGGATCAGCAGCCGGGGCGCGCTGACCAGGGCCTGGGCGAGTTCGAGGCGGCGGACCATGCCGCCGGAGTAGGTGCCGGCGAGCCGGTCGGCGGCTCCGGCGAGCCCGACGGCGGCCAGGGCCTGGGCGACACGCTCGCCGCGCTCGCGGCGCGGCACGTCGAAGACCCGGGCGAACAGGGCGACGTTCTCCCGTCCGGTGAGCCCGCTGTCGGCGGACAGCTGCTGCGGGACGTAGCCGAGGAGCCGGCGTACCGCCATGCGTTCCCTGGCGACGTCGTGCCCGAAGACCCGGACCATGCCGGCCGGCACCGGGAGGAGTGTGGTGATGCAGCGGATCGCGGAGGTCTTTCCGGCGCCGTTGGGCCCGAGCAGTCCGAACACCTCACCCTCACGGACGGCCAGGTCGAGTTCGTCGACCGCCCTGGTGTCCCCGAAGGCGTAGCAGAGACGGGTGCAGGCGACGGCTTCGGCGGGCGGGGCGGGGGTGTCGCTCGTCATGTCTCCTCGGCCTCCTCGTGCAGGGTGACGGCCAGCTTGCGCAGCGCCGGCAGGGCCGCGCGCAGGGCCTCCCGGTCGGCCTCGTCCAGCCGGGCGACGTGCCGGCCGATCAGTTCGGCCCGGCGGCGCTGCCAGTCCCCGAGCCGCTGCTCGGCGGCCTCGGTGAGCAGCAGGCGGGCGGCCCGCCGGTCGGCGGGGTCCGTCTCACGGATCAGATAGCCGTCCCGGACGAGATGGTTGACCAGCGTCGACACGGAGTTGCCCGCCAGGTGCAGGGCCCGGGCGGCCTCCGAGATGCCGATGCCGGGCCGGCTCTCGACCAGGCGCAGCAGCTCCACCTCGGCGCCGCGCAGCCGTGGCAGGGTCAGCCCGCCGCGCAGCCTGCGCCGGATCAGTCGCTGGATCCGTACGAGTGCGTCGGCCAGCTCCTCGGGGAAACCGGATTCCACTCCTGAAGATTATCTCTGTTTCAGAGGTATCGCGCCTCAAGGAGGCGGGCAAGAGCGGGCGGCCGGGAGCGACCCCCGCACACCTCGCGCCCGATATCACCCGAATTGTTTGATCTATCCATCAGCGGGAATCCGCACAACAGTGCTTCGGACAGGAGGCACGCCCGGATCCAGCAACCGCTGAGGGAAGTGCGCGCGATGCCTGTCACCGGCAGCACGAAGCCTCACCCCCATGACGACGCCCCTGACACGGCCGAGTCCTTCGAGCGGCTCGCGCGGCTGCCGGACGGTGCCGAGCGCCAGGCGCTCCGGGACGAGCTGGTCCGGCTCTGGCTTCCCATGGCCGAGCGGATCGCCGTACGGTTCCGGGGCCGCGGGGAGTCCCTGGAGGACCTGTACCAGGTGGCCGCCCTCGGCCTGGTGAAGGCCGTCGACCACTACGACCCGGCCCGTGGCCGCGCCTTCGAGGCGTACGCGGTGCCCACGGTCACCGGTGAGATAAAGCGCCACTTCCGCGACCACATGTGGACGCTGCACGTACCGCGCCGGGTGCAGGACCTGCGCAACCGGGTCCGCGGCGCCCTCAAGGAACTGGCCCAGACCACGGCCGGCCGAGCGCCCACCGTCGCCGAGATAGCCGCGCACACGAAGCTCAGCGAGGCCGAGGTGCACGCCGGCATGGAGGCCCTGGAGTGCTTCTCGGCCCTGTCGCTGGACGCCGAGGTGTCCGGGACGGAGGGGTACGCGCTCGGTGACTCGCTCGGCGAGGCGGACCCCGGCTTCGACCTCGTGGTCGACCGCGCCTCGGTCAAGCCGTGTCTCCAGGCGCTGCCCGAGCGGGAGCGGATCATCCTCTACCTGCGGTTCTTCGACGGGATGACGCAGAGCCGGATCGCCCAGCAGCTGGGTATCTCCCAGATGCACGTCTCCCGGCTGCTGAGCGGCTGCTTCGAGCGACTGCGGGAGGAACTGCTCGCGGAGGCGTCGGCCGAGCACCTGGCGGAGGCCGGCTGAGCACCCGGCCGAGGCCGGCGCGGCACCTCACGGACGCGGGCCGGGCCCTCAGTCCTCCACGCTGCCGGGGCTCTCCTCCGTGCCGGCCGGGATGGCCTCGGCGGTCCCGGGGATCTGGACGGGCCCGTGCCGGTCCAGGGCGTCCTCCAGCGCGGCCCGGAGCGCGGGCGGTATGTCGCCCCGGCGACCCCAGACGAGGATCAGTTCCGCGATGTTGCGCAGCTTGATGTTGGTGTGCTGGGAGACGTCCTTCAGCACCTCCCACCCCTGGTCGGGTGTCACCCGACCGAGGGCGACCATCATCCCGATGGCCTGGTCGATGACAGCGTGGGAGGCCACGGCCTCCTTCAACTGGTCCACTTCGGCCTGCAGCTCGGCGATCCGGTCGGGTTCCGTCTCTCCCATGCCTCCATCGTGCTCACCCGCCTGGCCCCCCGCCACCGGGGTACTCGACAGGCACCGCACCCGGTTCCGGTTGGACACTGGTGCCAGACCGGTGGGCGCCGGACCCCGAGACCAGGACGCGACTTCCATGAAACATGACACGCCTGCCAGCGGTGGACCGAGGACGAGGGACATCATCTCCACGCACTCCGTCTTCGGTTCCCCGTGCTGGGTGAGCCTGACCAGCCGCGACCTGGCGGCCACCCAGGAGTTCTACTCCGCGCTGCTCGGCTGGCGGTGGCGCGGCGCCAAGCTCGGCGAGCACTTCCGGATCGCGCTGGCCGACGGTGTGCCGGTCGCCGGGATCGCCGCGGTCGCCGCCATGTGGCAGATGGCGGTGGCCTGGACCCCGTACTTCGCCGTGCCGGACGCGGACGAGGCGGTGTCGCGGGCCCGGGAGCGCGGCGGTACGGCGGCCGTGGGGCCCCTGTCCTTCCCACCGGGACGGGCAGCGCTGCTCGCGGACCGGGACGGGGCCACCTTCGGGATCTGGGAGGGCGAGCTGGTCGGCAACTGGGAGGCCTGGCGGCGGGCCGCCCCGACCTTCATCCGGCTGCACACCCGCAACGCCTTCGACTCCGCGCTCTTCTACGGCGAGATCCTCGACTGGGCCTCCGGCAAACCGGGCTGCTGCGAGGTCGAGTACGAGGGCGGCGAGGTGGTGCTGCGCAGCCGGGGTGATGTGGTGGCGCGCATCGACTCGGGCGCGGCGGAGTCGGCCCCGGACCCCTCCGTACGGCCGCACTGGCAGATCCACTTCGCGGTGGCCGACGTGGCGGGCTGCGCACGGACCGCCGAGAAGCACGGCGGCAGCGTCCTGAGCGAGCGGGAGGACGAGGCGATCCTCCGGGACCCGGACGGCGCCCAGTTCACGGTCACGTCCCGCCGCTCACGCTGAGCGGACTCGGCGGACCGGTCCGACCCGACCGGTCCAGGCGTCCGGCTCCGGGGAGGCGGCCCAGGTCACTTCGACGCCGGCGTCTTCGGCGAGGTCCCTGACCAGCTCGACGGCAGCGGCCTGCGCCACTTCGGCCGCCGCCGCCACCGGCACTCCGTCGAGGCGTCCGCAGAGCATCCCGCCGTCCGCGGTACCGATGCTGTGACGCCAGCCGTCCGCTGCCGCCGGCAGGACGATGCTCTCGGGTACGCCGACGAGCGGCCTCTGCCTTCCGCGCCGTTTCGCCATACGGCCATCCAACAGCATGTCACCGGCGACGAGCCCTCTTGGCCCCTCCCCCGCCGCGCGACGTCCTCGAGAGCACGATCAGGCTCCGGGACTCCACGCGGAGCCGGGTGCCCGCCTTGCGTTCGCGTTCGTCGGAGGTGCCGTCCGGTTCGGCGGTGTCGATCAGGGTCGTCCAGCGCTCGCCGTAGGACTCGTCGGGGAGGCGGAAGTCGACGGGCTCCCAGTAGCCGTTCAGGAGCAGCAGGAAGGAGTCGTCGCGCACGCGCCCGCCGTGGGGGTCGCGTTCGGCGATCGCGTCGCCGTTGAGGAACACGCCGACCGAGTGGGCGTCCTCGCGCTGCCAGTCCCGGGCGGTCATCTCGCGCGCGTCGGGCCGCAGCCACATCAGGTCGGGCAGCGGCTGCTCGGCGTTGGTCGCGGTCTCGCCGCGGAAGAAGCGGCGCCTGCGCAGCACGGGATGCTCGGCGCGCAGGTTGATGACGTACCGGGTGAAGTCCGTGAGGCTGAGCTGCTCGTCCGTCAACTTCCAGTCGACCCAGGAGACTTCGTTGTCCTGACAGTAGGCGTTGTTGTTGCCGCGCTGGGTGCGGCCGAGCTCGTCGCCATGGCTGAGCATCGGTATGCCCTGGGACAGCAGCAGGGTGGCGAGGAAGTTGCGCTGCTGGCGGGCCCGGAGTTCGAGGACCGCCGGGTCGTCCGTGTCGCCCTCGGCACCGCAGTTCCAGGAACGGTTCGCGCTCTCGCCGTCCCGGTTGCCCTCGCCGTTGGCCTCGTTGTGCTTGTCGTTGTACGACACGAGGTCGCGGAGGGTGAAACCGTCGTGTGCCGTCACGAAGTTGACGCTCGCCCGCGGCCGGCGACGGCTGTGCTGGTACAGGTCGGAGGAGCCGGTCAGCCGGGAGGCGAACTCGCCGAGCGAGCCGGGTTCCGCCCGCCAGAAGTCCCGTACGGCGTCCCGGTAGCGGCCGTTCCACTCCGACCACAGCGGCGGGAAGTTGCCCACCTGGTAGCCGCCCTCCCCCACGTCCCAGGGTTCGGCGATGAGCTTGACACGGCTGATCACCGGGTCCTGCTGGATCAGGTCGAAGAACGCCGAGAGCCGGTCCACCTCGTGGAACTGCCGGGCCAGGGTCGCCGCAAGGTCGAAGCGGAAGCCGTCGACGTGCATCTCGGTGACCCAGTAACGCAGCGAGTCCATGATCAGCTGCAGCACGTAGGGGTGCCGCATCAGCAGGCTGTTGCCGGTGCCGGTGGTGTCGTAGTAGTGCCCCCAGTCGCCGTCGACCAGGCGGTAGTAGGAGGCGTTGTCGATGCCCCGGAGAGACAGGGTGGGGCCCATCTCGTTGCCCTCGGCGGTGTGGTTGTAGACCACGTCGAGGATGACCTCGAGGCCGGCCGCGTGCAGGGCCTTCACCATCGCCTTGAACTCGTCGACCTGCTGGCCCCGGCTGCCGAAGGCGGCGTAGGCGTTGTGCGGGGCGAAGAAGCCGACGGTGTTGTAGCCCCAGTAGTTGGCGAGGCCGCGGTCCTGCAGCACACCGTCCTGGACGAACTGGTGGACCGGCATCAGCTCCACCGCGGTGACGCCGAGCGAGGTCAGGTGGTCCAGGACCGAAGGGTGCGCGAGACCCGCGTAGGTGCCGCGCAGCCGCTCGGGGACGTCCGGGTGGGTGCGGGTCAGGCCCCGCACGTGGGCCTCGTAGACGACGGAGTCGGCGTACGCGTGCGACGGCGGGCGGTCGGCGCCCCAGTCGAAGTACGGGTCGGTGACCACGCCCAGCATCGAGTGGCCGGCGCTGTCGCCGGGAGAAGGGCCGTCCGCCGCGCGCTCGTAGAGCGAGGCGTGGTTGTCGATCTGGCCGTCCACCGCCCGCGCGTACGGGTCGAGCAGCAGCTTCGCCGGGTTGCAGCGGTGGCCGAGGTCCGGCTGCCAGGGGCCGTGCACGCGGTAGCCGTAGCGCTGCCCCGGGCCGACGCCTGGCAGGTACGCGTGCCAGACGAACCCGTCGACCTCGCTCAGGGGGATGCGGCGCTCGGTGCCGGCTTCGTCTACCAGGATCAGCTCGACGCGCTCGGCGACCTCGCTGAACAGTGCGAAGTTGGTGCCCTGCCCGTCGAAGGCGGCGCCCAACGGGTAGGGGTGCCCGCTCCAGACGGGCACCCCTTTCCGGGACTTCCGTGCCGTCACCGGGCGCCCTCCAGGACGCCGTCCACGGCGTTCGCCGGGGCGGCCAGGGCGAGCACCTGGAGCTCCCGGGGCACCTGGAGCCCCTGGTTGAGGCTCGGCGCCGGAGCGGTCGGGACCAGCGGGACCCGCTCGCCGGCGCGTGCCCGCTGCGAGAACCAGATGATCTTGGCGCCGCCCTCCGAGGCACAGCAGCCCCAGCCGTCGCTCATGGCGGCGATGTCCGCCAGGCAGGCCCGCAGGTCCTGGTCCGGGCGCAGGTCACGGTCGTCGCCGCCGACGGCCGTGATGAGATGCTGGCCGTTCCACCACATCTCGATCGACGTGTCCTTGTCCGAGGCGTGCTCGTCGATCGCATGCAGCAGCAGTTCGGCACCGTGACAGACGGGAACCACGAGGTTCTCGAGGTCCCAGTAGCGGAGATGGGCGGCCAGAATGCGGCTGACCTGTCCCACCCTTTCCGGGCTGACTTCCACGTCCAGGTGGTAGTAGCAGGGCACTGCGGTCTTCATCGTCGCTTGCTCCTCACCCGCGAAGCTCCCGCTCCCCGTGCCGGCGTCCGGGAGAGTCCCGGACACCGAGCGTGAGCGCCGATCGCTTCTGAGTCACCTCCACAGTGGGGTCACTACGCCATTCGTGCAACACGAGCCTCTCGAACGGCGGATGGTTGAAGATCCAACAGGACGTTGCGTGGCCGTACGTGCACCATGAGTGAAAGCCTCGATCGCCGTAACGGTGCCGTGCCCTCCCCTGCGCGGACACCACCCGACCGTCGGGAACGCGCCCAGTCGAGAGCGTGGAAGGTGAAGAGGGTCATGCTGCTACCCGCCAAGGCCGAAGTGGCCCGGCAGTTGCGGCGTTACCGGGCATGGGAGCGCGTGATGCTCGCCAAGCCCCACGACCGCACGGTCCGGGCCACTTTCGAGGACTCGGGCTACACCTTGTGCGTGCTGATGGGAAAGCGCTGCGCCCGGGAGGCAGCGGACGCGGCGGAGCGCTATCTGCGCTCCAGCCTGGCCGGCTATCTGCGCGACCAGGACGGGCGGCCCCAGCCGGGGCGGGGGGCCCGGAGGGCACCACCACCGGAGCGGCGTTCCACGGCGCCAAGCCCCTGACGTGGCACCGTACTCGGCAATCCCCACGGGGCGGCAGCAGCCGAACCGTTTCTCGGATCGCGAAGCCGGGCCTCGGGCCCGGCTTCGCGCACGGCGGAGGTGAGATCCATGCGCAGGACCCCGGCCATCGGCCGTGTACCGGTACGTGACGTACGGCCGGCCGTGGAGTGCGGCAAGCGCCCGGCGAAGGCGGTGACCGGAGAGACGTTCCAGGTCACGGCCACCGTGTTCCGCGAGGGGCACGACGCGATCGGCGCGAACGTCGTCCTGCGCGATCCGGCGGGCCGCCGTGGCCCCTGGACCCCGATGCGCGAACTGTCCCCCGGCAGCGACCTGTGGGGCGCGGAGGTCACCCCGGACGCCACCGGTCGCTGGACCTTCCGCGTCGAGGCGTGGAGCCATCCGCTGGCGACCTGGCGGCACACCGCCTCCGTCAAGATCCCGGCGGGCATCGACACCGGCCTGGTCCTGGAGGAGGGCGCCGACCTCTACGAGCGTGCGGCCGCGGGAGTGCCCAAGGGAGCGCAGCGGGACCTGGTCCTGGCCGCGGCGCGGGCTCTCGGAGACGACACCACGTCGGTGCACCACCGCCTGAAGGCCGTGTTGTCACCCGAGGTGGAGGCGGTGCTGTCCCGGTATCCGTTGCGGGAGTTGGTGACCGCGTCGGACGCGATGCCGCTGCTGGTGGAGCGGGAGCGGGCCCTGTTCGGTTCGTGGTACGAGTTCTT